>DASVFT010000105.1:0-25793 GCA_036379935.1 Solirubrobacteraceae bacterium
GTCCCCCCGGCCACGGTCGCGTAGGCCGGATCGAGCGGGAGCGGCTCGTAGCCGTGGTCGCGAAGACGCAGGTCGGCGACGACCTTGGGCTGGAGCATCGAGACCACGTAGGACGCGCGCGAGACGCGCTGGCCCGGCCACAGCTCCTCGGTCACGCACGCGCCGCCGAGGACGTCGCGCGCTTCGAGCACGCACACCCGCAGGCCGGCGCGCTGGAGGTACGCGGCCGCGGTGAGGCCGTTGTGGCCGCCGCCGACGACGATCGCGTCGAAGCTCGCGCTCGCCCCGTTGCCGTTGCCCATACCCGTCATGACCCCACCCCCACGCTCGCCCCGAGCGCCTCGAGATAGCGCTCGGCGACCATCGCATCGAACTTGTGCACGTCGTACTCCTGCGTCGTGTAGCGGCCGGGCTCGAAGCCCCGCGACCCGGTGCCCTGCTGGGTCAGCGTGCACACGTGCCAGTCCTCGCGGTTGACCTGATCCCAGAAGTCGACGGCGTCGGCGGGGTCGAAGCCCTCGGCCTCGAGCGTGGCAGGCTCGAAGAGCCAGTCGCAGATCACGTCGGTGCGATCGACGGCCCGCGGCCACAGCGTGTGGAGCATGACGTAGTCGGGATGCAGCGAGACCAGCGCGTTGGGGAAGAGCTGGAAGTAGAGGACGGAGCGCAGGTCGTCCTCGTCCAGCCCGTCGATCGGTGGCCGTCCGGCGCCGCCGTCGCGCCCCATGGTGGGCGTGCCGTCGCGCAGCACCATCGAGCCGCCGCACCAGGCGCCCTCGCCGAGGACCGTCGCGCCCGACAGGTAGTCGCTGAGTCGGTTGAGCTCGGGATGGACGCCGGGGCAGTGCAGGCACTCGTTGTAGTTCTCGGCGATCGCCTTCCAGTTGGCGTCGACCTCGTAGACGATCCGCTCGGCGCGCCGCAGGTCGCCCAGCCGGTAGCGGGCCAGGTGCGACGCCAGCTCGCCGACGTGCTCCTCGGCGGGCGCAGCGGTGCCCGAGAGGTCGACGAGGACGAGTCCTTCGACGACGGCGCAGCGCACCGCCTTCAGTCCGTAGCAGCGCGCGTCGAAGTCCTCGATGCCGTCGGTGTGGGGCGCCTTGCGCAGCGAGCCGTCGAAGCCGTAGGACCAGGCGTGGTACGGGCACTGCAGGCGCGGCACGCGGCCCTCCGGCTCCTGCATGATGCGCGCGCCGCGATGGCGGCACGTGTTCAGGAAGGCGTGCGACTCGCCGTCGTCGTCGGCGATGACGAACACGCTCTCGCGGCCGATCTCGGCCATGACGTAGTCGCCGTGCGTGCGGACCTGGTCGGCGTGGCCGACGCAGATCCAGCCGCCGCGGAACAGGTGGTCGAGCTCCCAGTCGAGCACGCGCTGATCCGTGAACGCCGCGCCGGGCAGCATGGTCGCGCGTTCGAGCGGCTCGCAGGTGCGCTCGAGCTCGCGGATCGAAAGGGGCAGCGTGGCGTCGCCAACCGACATGGGCGGTCCTCCTCCGGGTTCCATGGCTGGTCCTCCTGCGGGTTCCATGGGCGGTCCTCCTGCGGGCCGGATGGCGACACCGTACCACATTGTGAGACTTGGAACATGTCCAGTTCGGTGGGCGCCGGGCGGCCGCCGCCGGGTCAGCGGCCGGATCAGCGGGCGGCCGCCGCCGGTCAGCGGCCGGATCAGCGCGCGGCGGCCGCCGAGTCAGCGGCCGCGGCGGCTGTCGGCGGACCTACTTGTCAGCCGTTGCCGGCTGGGGCACGATCCGGATGTACGGGCGGGGCGACTCCCAGCCGTCCGGATAGATGCTCTTCGCGTCCTCGTCCGACACGGACCCGGCGATGATCACGTCGTCGCCCTGCTGCCAGTTCACCGGCGTCGCCACCTTGTGCTGGGCGGTCAGCTGGAGCGAGTCGATCACGCGCAGGACCTCGTCGAAGTTGCGGCCGGTGGTCATGGGATAGACGAGGATGAGCTTGATCTTCTTGTCCGGCCCGATGACGAAGACGTTGCGAACGGTCTGGTTGTCGGCCGGCGTGCGCTCGGTCGCCTCGCCCGACGTCTCGGCCGGGAGCATCCCGTAGAGCTTCGACACGTTGAAGTCCGAGTCGCCGATCATCGGGTAGTTCGGCGCATGCCCCTGGGTGTCCTCGATGTCGGCCGCCCACTTGGAGTGGTTGTCGACCGGGTCCACGGAGAGCCCGATGATCTTGACGTTGCGGCGGTCGAAGTCGGGCTTGATCCTCGCCATGTAGCCGAGCTCGGTCGTGCAGACCGGCGTGAAGTCCCGGGGATGGGAGAAGAGCACGGCCCACGAGTCGCCGATCCAGTCATGGAACCGGATGCGGCCCTCCGTCGTGTCGGCTTCGAAGTCGGGTGCGGTGTCACCAATCGAAAGAGCCATGTCGCTGTTCACCTCGTGGTGTGGATGACGACTGCCTGGCCGATCCTCTCACAGCCAGCCAGCACGTTTGAACCTCCGGTACAGCAACGCACACACGACGAGGACCGCGGCGACGACGGCGGGATAGCCGTAGGTCCAGCCGAGCTCGGGCATGTGCTTGAAGTTCATGCCGTAGAGGCCGAAGACCATCGTCGGCACCGCGATGACCGCCACCCACGCCGAGATGCGCCGCATGTCGCGATTGTCGCGCAAGGTGATCTGCGCGATGTTGGCCTGCAGCGCGTTGGTGAGCAGGTCGTCGAACCCGGCGATCCGCTCCACGTCGCGCACGAGGTGGTCGTAGACGTCGCGGAAGTACTCGCCCGTGCGCGGGTCGATCGGGAGGCCGGCCTGCTTGGAGGACAGGCGCTGCATCGGGCCCACCAGCGCACCGGCGGCGCGCCGGAAGCCGAGCACCTCGCGCTTGAGCCGGTAGATGCGCTCGGCAGGGTTGGACAGGGCGCCGGAGAAGACCTCGGCCTCGACCTCCTCGATGTCGACGGCGATGCCGTCGATGACGGCCACGTAGTCGTCGACGATCCGATCGGCGATCGCGTAGAGCACCGAGCTCGGCCCGATGCCGAGCAGGTCGGGATGAGCCTCGAGGTCGAGGCGCACGTCGTGCAGCGGGCTGCCCTCGCCGTGGCGCACGGTGACGACGAAGCGCGGCCCCACGAAGACCATCACCTCGCCGATCTCGATCAGCTCCTCGCTGTCGACGTAGCGCGCCGTCTTGAGGACCACGAAGAGGGTGTCGCTGCCGTAGAGCTCGAGCTTGGCGCGCTCGTGGCCGTGGACGGCGTCCTCGACGGCCAGCGGGTGCAGCCGGAAGTGCTCGCCGACCGCCTCGACCACGCCCGGACTGGGGTCGTGCAGGCCGATCCACACGAAGCCGTCCTGGCACGAGTCGGCCTTGCCGAGCGCGCTGGCGAGCTCGATGTGCCCGCCGAGGCGCGCGCCGGCGTCGTACACGCCGCAGTCGACCACCGCCGAGCGGATCTCCTCCTCGCTCAGCGTGCGGTCGGGCGGCGCGTGGACGGTCGCCGCGCCGTCGCCGCCGCCGTTGCGCCGCGCGGGTACGCGCCGAGGAAGCGGGAACCATGAGTGGCCCTGCGACGGCACGGTGGAAGGGTACCCGGGACTACGCTGGTTACGTGAACGATCGGTCACGCATCGGCTACCGCTTCGCGGGCTCGTGCACCGATCAGGAATCGAGAAGCGCTGACCCCGACCCGCGCCTACCCTGACCGGATCCCAACCAGGCCCACGACTTCAGGAGCGACGATGACCGGCTCTTTGACCCAGGGGATCAAGACCGTGCTGCACCCGGTGTCCGACCTGGCGACGGCCAAGGCGGTCTACGCCGCCCTGCTCGGCGTACCGCCGCAGACCGACGAGTCCTACTACGTTGGTTTCGAGGCGGCGGGCCAGCACATCGGGCTCGTGCCGGGCGGTGGACCGCAGGGCATGACGTCTCCGGTGGCCTACTGGCACGTGCCTGACATCGAGGCGAAGCTGGCCGAGGTGACCGCCGCGGGCGCCACCGTGAAGGAGCCGGCGCACGACGTCGGTGGCGGGCGCCTGGTGGCCACCGTGGCCGACCCCGATGGCAACGTCCTCGGGCTGCTCCAGGACCGGTGAGGATGGCCACGAGGGCGGACACGCGGGCGGCTGCACTGCACGGTGCCGACAGCCACGATCTGATCCGCGTGCATGGCGCGCGCGAGAACAACCTCAAGGACGTCAGCGTCGAGATCCCCAAGCGCCGGCTGACGGTGTTCACCGGCGTCTCCGGCTCTGGGAAGAGCTCGCTGGTGTTCGACACGATCGCCGCGGAGTCCCAGCGGCTGATCAACGAGACCTACAGCGCCTTCGTGCAGGGCTTCATGCCGACGCTGGCGCGGCCCGAGGTCGACGTGCTCGACGGGCTGACGACGGCGATCCTCGTCGACCAGGAGCGGATGGGCGTCGACGCTCGCTCCACGGTCGGCACGGCCACCGACGTCAACGCGATGCTGCGCATCCTCTTCAGCCGCCTCGGGAAGCCGCACATCGGCTCGCCCGGCGCGTTCGCCTTCAACGTCCCCTCGGTCCGGGCGCGCGGCGCGATCACCGTCGAGCGCGGGGCCAAGAAGACCGTGCGGGCAACCTTCAACCGCGTCGGCGGCATGTGCCCGCGCTGCGAGGGCCGTGGCACGGTCACCGACTTCGACCTGTCGGCGCTGTACGACGACAGCCGGTCGCTCAACGAGGGCGCGCTCACGATCCCCGGCTACAGCATGGACGGCTGGTACGGCCGGATCTTCCGCGGCTGCGGTTTCTTCGACCCCGACAAGCCGATCCGCACGTTCACCAAGTCAGAGCTCCACGACCTGCTCCACAGGGAGCCGACCAAGATCAAGGTCGACGGGATCAACCTGACCTACGAGGGCCTGATCCCGAGGATCCAGAAGTCGATGCTCTCCAAGGACGTCGACGCGCTGCAGCCGCACGTCCGCGCCTTCGTGGAGCGGGTGGTCACCTTCGCCACGTGCCCGGAGTGCGATGGCACCCGGCTCACCGAGGCGGCGCGATCGTCGAGGATCGCGGGCATCAACATCGCCGACGCCTGCGCGATGCAGATCTCAGACCTCGCCGCGTGGGTCCGCGGCCTCGACGAGCCGTCGGTGGCACCGCTGCTCGAGGCGCTGCGCCAGAGCCTCGACTCGTTCGTCGAGATCGGGCTGGGCTACCTCAGCCTCGACCGGCCGTCGGGCACGCTCTCGGGCGGCGAGGCGCAGCGCACCAAGATGGTCCGCCACCTCGGATCATCGCTCACCGACGTCACCTACGTCTTCGACGAGCCGACGATCGGGCTCCACCCCCATGACGTCCGGCGGATGAACGACCTGCTGCTGGCGCTGCGCGACAAGGGCAACACCGTGCTGGTCGTGGAGCACGAGCCGGAGACGATCGCGATCGCCGACCACGTCGTCGACCTCGGCCCCGGCGCCGGCAGCGAGGGGGGCGCGGTGATGTTCGAGGGCACCGTCGAAGGGCTGCGGGCCAGTGCCACCATCACCGGCCGCCATCTCGACGACCGCTCCTCGGTGAAGTCGTCGGTGCGGACGCCGTCGGGAGCGCTGGAGGTCCGCGGGGCGAGCACCCACAACCTGCAGGACGTCGACGTCGACATCCCGCTCGGCGTGCTGGTGGTGGTGACCGGCGTGGCCGGGTCGGGCAAGAGCTCGCTGATGCAAGGCTCGGTGGCCGGACGCGACGGCGTGGTGTCGGTCGACCAGACCGCGATCCGCGGCTCGCGGCGCAGCAACCCGGCGACCTACACCGGATTGCTCGACCCCATCCGCAAGGCCTTCGCGAAGGCCAACGGCGTGAAGCCGGCGCTGTTCAGCGCCAACTCCGAGGGCGCCTGCCCCACCTGCAACGGCGCCGGCGTCGTCTACACCGACCTGGCGATGATGGCCGGCGTGGCCACCACGTGCGAGGAATGCGAGGGGAAGCGCTTCGAGGCGTCGGTGCTCGACCACCACCTCGGCGGCCGCGACATCAGCGAGGTGCTCGAGATGTCGGTGACCGAGGCCCGCGAGTTCTTCGGCGCCGGCGAGGCGCGCACGCCGGCCGCGCGCGCCATCCTCGACCGCCTCGCCGACGTCGGGCTCGGCTACCTCAGCCTCGGCCAGCCGCTCACGACGCTGTCCGGCGGCGAGCGCCAGCGGCTCAAGCTGGCCACCCGCATGGCCGAGCACGAAGGCGTCTACGTCCTCGACGAGCCGACCACCGGCCTCCACCTCGCTGACGTCGAGCAGCTGCTCGGCCTGCTCGACCGGCTCGTCGACGCCGGCAGGTCGGTCATCGTCGTCGAGCACCACCAGGCCGTCATGGCGCACGCCGACTGGATCATCGACCTGGGCCCCGGCGCCGGCCACGACGGCGGGCGGATCGTCTTCGAGGGCACACCCGCCGACCTCGTCGCCGCCCGCTCCACCCTCACCGGCGAGCACCTCGCGGCCTACGTCGGCAGCTGACCGCGACTCCGGCGCGATGTGGCACGATCTCGCCGTGACGCGCAGACCCGTTGCCGCGCCGCCCCTGGGCGACCTCGTGCGGCTGCGGCGTGTCCGCGACCGGATCGACCGGGAGTACGCGCAGCCGCTGGACGTCGAGGCGCTCGCGCGCGGCGCGCACATGTCGGCCGGGCACCTCAGCCGCCAGTTCCGCCTGGCCTACGGCGAGTCGCCGTACAGCTACCTCATGACGCGGCGCATCGAGCGCGCGATGGCGCTGCTGCGTCGTGGCGACCTCACCGTCACCGAGGTCTGCTTCGAAGTCGGCTGCTCGTCGCTGGGCACCTTCAGCACTCGCTTCACCGAGCTGGTGGGCATGCCGCCCAGCGCCTACCGGCACCAGGCGGCGCGCGCGACCGCGGGGATGCCGCCCTGCGTCGCCAAGCAGGTCACACGACCGGTCAGGAATCGAGAAGCGCCGGTGCCGAGCCGTACCTAGCATGGCCGCCATGGACATCACCATCCACGCGACCATGCTCCCGCACGAGGACCCCGACGCCTCCCTGGCCTTCTATCGCGACACCCTCGGCTTCGAGGTCCGCAACGACGTCGAATACGGCGGGATGCACTGGATCACCGTCGGTCCGCCCGACCAGCCCGGCACCTCCATCGTCCTGTATCCGCCCGCCGCCACACCCGGCATCACCGACGACGAGCGCCGCACCATCGCAGAGATGATGGCCAAGGGGACCTACGCCAGCATCAACCTGGCCACCACCGACCTCGACGGCACCTTCGAGCGGCTGCAGGCCAGCGACGCCGACGTCGTCCAGGAGCCGACCGAGCAGCCGTACGGGGTTCGTGACTGCGCCTTCCGCGATCCCGCCGGCAATTTGATCCGCATCCAAGAGACGACCTGAGCGCCGATACCGCCGAGGGCCCTTTCTAGGCGCCAAGACGCTGCCGCCACCTGTCCTACGTGCTGTAGGCTTGTGCGCGAGCGGGGCGGGCCGAACCCGAGATCCCTTCCTCGGTCCGCTCCGCCAACCTTAGCCGCGTCGACCGAAGTCCGCGACGTAGGTCGCGCCGGCGCCTGCGCCGGGCATGCCGCTGGCCACGCCGATGCCGACGTCGCGGAAGTCACGGGCGAGGATGTTGCGCCGATGGCCGGGCGAGGCCATCCAGGCGGCCACGATGGCGCTCGGCGCCCCCAGCTGGCCGCTGCCGGTGGCGATGTTCTCGCCCAGGGTGCACTGAGCGCCGCCTGGATAGCCGACACGCGCGAGGCGGACGCGCAACGTCGAGCCGGTCGGGGAGACATGGTCGAAGAAGCCGCCCGAGACCATGCGCCGGGCGTAGCGTCCGGCCGCCGCGCGCAGCAGCGCGCTGTCGCGGAGCGCGGGGAGCTTGCGCGTGGTGCGCTCGCGGTTGACGAGGCAGACGACCGCCGCCGCGGCTCCTGGTTGAGCCGCAGGTGCGGGATCGAGGTCGGCACCCGGGCACGCCGAAGCTACGGCGGGGGTGGGACACACCGCCACGAGCACCGCGATCGCCGGGGGGACGAGGATCGGGAGCCGCAGAACGAGTCATTCCTGCCCCTCGTGCAGGGAAGACATGCTGCGCTGGCGGGTGGGAACGCGCCAACTCGGAGACGGACCCGCGCGGCCGGTGGCCGGTCGGCGCGTGCCCGCTACCGCTCGCCTGCAGCAAGCCGCCGGCGAGCCGCGTGACACCTCCGGCGAGCCGCGTGACACCTCCGGCGAGCCGCGTGGCACCTCCGGCGAGCGTCAGCCGCTGACGCGCGCCAGCTCGGCGAAGGAGGTCATGCCCGACCGGACCTTCTCGAAGCCCTCGTCGCGCAGCCGGCGCATCCCCGCCCGCTCAGCGGCCTCGGCGATCGCCTCGGCCGAGGCGCGGGCCACGGCCAGCTGGCGGATCTCGTCGGTGACGGGCATGACTTCGTAGAGGCCGATCCGCCCCTTGTAGCCGCTGCCGCCACAGCGCGAGCAGCCGACGGGCTCGAAGACCTCCAGCGCATCCTGCTCGATCTCGTAGCCGTGCTCGCGGACGATGGCGCCCTCGACGCTGACGCGCTTCTTGCACGCCTCGCAGAGGCGGCGCGCCAGCCGCTGAGCGACGACGCAGTCGACGGCGCTGGCCACCAGGAAGGGCTCGACGCCCATCTCGATCAGGCGCGCGACGGCGCCCGGCGCGTCGTTGGTGTGCAGGGTGGAGAGCACGAGGTGGCCGGTGAGGGCCGCCTCGACGGCGATCTGCGCGGTCTCGCGGTCGCGGATCTCGCCCACCATGATGATGTCGGGGTCCGCGCGCATCATCGAGCGCAGGCCGGTGGCGAAGTGCAGGCCGGCCTTGAGGTTGACCTGCATCTGCTTGACGCCCGAGAGCTCGTACTCGACCGGGTCCTCGATGGTGATGATGTTCTTGTCGGGCGTGTGCAGCATCTGCAGCGCGCCGTAGAGCGTCGTCGTCTTGCCCGAGCCGGTCGGGCCGGTGACGAGCACGGCCCCGTGGGGTCGCGTGAAGGCGGCGACGAAGCGATCGCGCTCGGGCTTGGCCATGCCGAGCGTGTCGAGGTCGATGACCGCGCCGTCCTTGTCGAGGACGCGCATGACCGCGGACTCGCCGCCCACGAGCGGCAGCGTGGCCACGCGGACGTCGACCGTCCGACCGTCGATGTTCAGCGCGACGCGGCCGTCCTGGGGCACCCGGCGCTCGGCGATGTCGAGCTCCGACATGATCTTGATGCGCGAGATCACGCCGGCCACGAGGCGGCGCGGCACGCGGGTGCCCTCGGCCAGCACGCCGTCGATGCGATAGCGCACGACGAGGTCGCCGTCCACGGGCTCGAAGTGGATGTCGGACGCTCCCTGCTCGACGCCCTGACCGATGAGCGAGTTGACCAGCTTGATCACGGGGGCGTCGGCCGCCTCGTCGCGCAGCTCGACGACCTCGGTCTCCGTCTCCTCCTCGATCGCGTCCTGGACCACCATCTCGTCGAGGGTGTTCATGCGCTGGATCAGCGCAGCGATGTCCTCCTCGGGCGCCACGGCGGGCCGGACCTCGTAGCCGCTCATCAGCGAGATGTCGTCGACGGCGAGGACGTTGCCGGGGTCGATCATGGCCACGAGCAGGGTGCGCTCGTTCATGACGCGCACCGGGACCGCGCCGTAGCGCTTGGCGGCGCTGGCGGGCAGCAGGTTGGCGGCCGTCATGTCGACCTTGAACACGCCGAGGTCGAGGTGGTCGACGCCGAAGCGCTCGGCCACGACGCGCGCCAGCTGGTCGGGAGTCAGGACGCCGCGCTCGACCAGCACCTCGCCGGTGCGCCGCCCGTTGGCGCGCGACTCGGCGATGGCGGCCTCGACGGCTTCGCGGCTGGAATAGCCCAGGTCGACGACGATGTCGCCGATGAAGCGCGTGGAGCGCCCACGCCGCGACGGGGCAGTAAGGCCGGGGGTCTCGGGAACGGGGGACTCGACAAGCGACATGCCCTCGATATCGGCAGCTGACCGGAAATCCTGCAGGGGCGGGCGCGCCGAGCTCAGCCGGCGGCGTCGAGCGCCTGGTTGACGAGCGCGTCGGCGGCCGCGTTCTCGGCGCGCGGGACCGACCGCACGGCCCACCGACGAAAGCCGCGCAGCGCCTCCGTGGCCGCGGCGTGCAGCGGTCGCATGTCCGGGTGCTTGACCTTGTAGACGCCGTTGACCTGCTTGGCCACGAGCTCGGAGTCGTTGATGATCTCGACCTCGTCGGCGCCCAGCGCGCGCGCCCGCTCCAGGCCGAGCAGCAAGCCGCGGTACTCGGCCACGTTGTTGGTGGCGGTGCCCAGGAGCTCGTGGGCCTCGTCGACGACCTCGCCGTTGGGCGTCGAGACCACGGCGGCGGCCGCCGCCGGGCCGGGGTTGCCGCGCGCTCCGCCGTCGACGTGGACGACGAGCTTCACTCGGTCGTGTCGAGCGGCGGGAAGTCGCCGGGCACGCGGGGGCGACGCCGGTCGCGAACCTCACGATGCTGGGCGGATGGGCTCTCATCCGCGCCGCGCGCGCGGCGCTCGCTCTTGCGCCGGTCGATGATGACCTTCACGTTGGGGTCGTCCTTGTAGTACTCCACGAGCCGCTCGTAGAGCTCCGGACCCAGCTCCTCGGGCACCACCGAGTAGATCATGCGTGCGTGACGGCGAGGTGCAACACGCCGTGGTCGTCGGCCGCCGCGTTCGGCACCTGATCGGCGGGGTCGAGCTCGGCCAGCTCGGTCCCCTGCCCCGTGATGCGCGGGCCGGCGGCCTCGTCGGCGAGGTCGACCTCGAACCGGTACCAGCTCAGCTCCCAGCCCACGACGATGGTGACCACGCTGCCCTCGGTGAGCGACGGGCGCACCGCGACGATCGGCGCCCCGAGCGACCGCGCCACGCCGGCCACCGTACGGGGGTGGGCGCTGGCGTTGAAGAGGTCGAGCGCGCGCCCCATCTTCATGTCGGCGTTGGTGGGGATGGCGTGGACCGAGCGCGGCTCGTGGGCCAGCGGATCGGGCCGCGCGACGCCGTCGCGGGCGACCTCGGGCGCGGGGTCCTCGTGCAGCGCCTGGGCGTCGGCCCGGCGCTGGCGCAGGCGCGCCAGGAGCGAGCGCGAGCGCCCGTTGGCGCTGCGCGAGCGCACGGTCGCGTCGTTGAGGCCCTCGCGGATCCAGCCTTCGTGCGCCGCGCGCTGCGTACACAGCTCGCACACGTTGCGCCGCGTGCCCCCGGCCAGGAAGACCTCCGCCTGCTCGCCGCGCAGCAGCGTGCGGCCGCAGACGTCGCAGGACACGGCAGGGGCACTCGTGGTGATCGACTTCCGGGTCATCACGAGCACCCCAGCCTAGCCGTTCGCAACGAACCGAGAGCGGACCTAGGCGTTGACCGCCTCCTCGGCGTTGGCCTCGTTGATGACCTTCTGCGCCAGGTGCGCCGGCACCTCCTCGTAACGCAGGAACTCCATCGTGTAGTCGCCCTGGCCGCCGGTGAGCGCGCGCAGGTCGGGCGCGTAGGTGAGCATCTCGGCCATCGGGACCTCGGCCTTGACCTCGGTCATGCCACCGCTGGGCTCCATGCCCTGCGGGCGCCCGCGACGCGAGTTGAGGTCGCCGATGACATCGCCCACCGCTTCCTCCGGGACGCTGAGGGTGACGAGCATGATCGGCTCGAGCAGGACGGCGCCGGCGTGCGCGAGCGCCTCCTTCATGGCGATCGACCCAGCCATCTTGAACGCCATCTCGCTGGAGTCCACGGAGTGGTAGGACCCGTCGTAGAGCTTCACGCGCACGCCCTTGACCGGGAAGCCCGCCACGGCGCCCTGCTGGAGCGCCTCGACGCAGCCCTTCTCGACCGCCGGGATGAACCCCTGCGGGATGACCCCGCCCTTGATGGCGTTCTGGAACTCGAAGCCGGTCTGGTGGGCGGGGTCGATCTCAGTGATCGGCTCGATCTCGATGTGGCAGTCGCCGAACTGGCCGCGACCGCCGGTCTGCTTCTTGTGACGCCCGTGGGCCTTGGCCGACTTGCGGATCGTCTCCTGGTAGGGCACGCGCGGTGGCTTGAGGGTCACCTCGGCGCCGAAACGCGACTTCAGGCGGTCGACGACGACCTCGACGTGGATCTGCGACAGCCCGGCCACGATCTGGTCGCCGGTCTGGGCGTCGCGGTGCAGGTCGATGGTCGGGTCCTCCTCCTGCAATCGCCGCAGCGAGGTGAAGACCTTGTCCTCGTCGCCCTTGGCCTTGGGCTCGATCGCGAAGGCCATGACCGGCTGCGGGAGCTTCATCGCCGGCATGGCGATGGGCTCATCGCGCGCGGCCAGCCAGTCCCCGGCGCGCGTCTCCTTGAGCTTGGCCACGGCGCCGATGTCGCCCGGACCGAAGGCGTCGGCGTGGCCCTGCTCGCGGCCCTGGGGCACGATCAGCGTGCCGATGCGCTCCTTGGCGTGCGCCCGCGTGTTGAGCACCTGGTTGTCGGGCCTCATCACGCCCTGGTAGACGCGGAAGAAGTTGATGCGCCCGGCGAACTGGTCGGCCTTCGTCTTGAACACGAAGGCGAACAGCTCCTTGTCCTCGTCGGGCTCCAGCGTGACCTCCGGCAGCTCGAGCGCGCCGTGCTTCACCGGGCTCGGGAGGTCCTCGACGATGGCGTCCAGCAGGCGGTTGGTGGCGAGGTTCTTGGTCGCCACGCCGCACACCACGGGGAAGATGCCACCGTGGTTCGTGCCCTCCTTCAGGGCGTTGACGATCTCCTCGTGCGAGATCTCCTCGCCCTCGAGGTAGCGCTCCATGAGCGTGTCGGAGACCTCGGCCACCTCGTCCATGAGCTTCTCGCGGTACTCCTCGGCCCGGGCCTGCAGCTCGTCGGGGACCGGGATCTCGCGCGCGTTCTCGCGGCCGTCGCCGTCGTATTCGTAGGCCTGCATGTCCACGAGGTCGATGACGCCGCGCACCTCGTGCTCGGAGCCGATCGGGATCTCGGTGGCCACGACGTGCGGGCCGAAGGCGCCCTTCAGCGACTCCAGCGTGCGGAAGAAGTCGGCGCGCTCGCGGTCGAGCATGTTCACGTAGAGCATCCGCGCGAGGTCGAGCTCCTCGGCGCGCTGCCACAGGCGGACGGTGTTGACCTCGACGCCCATGACCGCGTTGACCACGAAGATGGCCGACTCGCAGACGCGCAGTGCGCTCATCGCGTCGGCCACGAAGCTGGGCTCCCCTGGCGCGTCGATCAGGTTGATCTTGCGGTCGTCCCAGTCGAACGAGCTCAACGACGCGCTGATCGACATCTGCCGCGCCTGCTCGTCGGGGTCGGAATCGGAAGCGGTGGTGCCCTCGGTGACCGAGCCGAGCCGGTTGATCGCACCGGCCTGGTACAGCAGCGCCTCGTTGAGCGAGGTCTTGCCGCTGCCGCGATGGCCAACGAGGGCGACGTTCCTGATGCGGTCCGCCCTGTGCATGCTGTCTCCTCTCCTCGTGTGACGGAGGTGACGGACAGTACCCAAAAGGAAGGCCCGCCTCGACCGCCACGTGGCGGTCTGCGGCACCCCTAGCGGTTGTGGTTCACCACTTCGACGTTGTGACCGTCGGGGTCGAGGACGTAGGCGGCGTAGTAGCCGGGGTGGTAGATGGCGCGCTCGCCCGGCGCGCCGTTGTCGCGATAGCCCGCCTCGATGGCCGCTCGGTAGAAGGCGTCGACCGTGGCGTTCTCGGAGGCCGGGAAGGCGACGTGAAGATGCTCGGTCGTCGGCGTCTCGGGCACCAGCGAGAAGGAGCCCCCGGCGCCGACGAACCGAGCGAGCTCGCCGTCGTGCTCGAGCTCGAACCCGCTGTAGGGGGCGATCGTCTCGTAGAAGCGCCGGGACGCTGAGCGGTCCTTGACCCGTATCCAGAGGTGGTCGATGTGCCCCGGCGGACGAACCCTCTCGTGGTGCACCGCCTCCGCGCTGTTGCCGTCGGGGTCGAGCAGGAAGGCCCCGTAGTAGTCGTCGCTGTACTGCGGCCGCGGGCCGGGCTCGCCGTCGTCGCGATAGCCGGCTCGCGTCCCGGCGCGCCAGAAGCGGTCGGCGTGCTCACGCGAGGGCGCGACGAAGGCCACGTGCAGCCCGCGGGTCACCGGGTTCTCGGCGTCGGTGGTCGCGAGCGAGAAGTCGTCCCACTCGGCGAAGTACCCGTCGGTGTAGGTGGTGAGGATGCCGAGCGTCTCGAGCACCGGGTCGTAGAAGCGCAGCGATGCCTCGCGGTCGGAGACCCGGATCGTGACGTGGTCGAACACGTCAGAGCAGTTTGCCCAGCGCGGCGTCCTGGCGCACGTAGTCCTCTGCCCCGGAGTCGCGCTGCAACGCGTCGCGCAGCGCCGCGCGCGCTCCGTCCTCGTCGCCCTCAGCCAGCCGCACGCGGGCGAGCGAGATGCGCAGGCCAGGGCTCTCGGGATGGTGCTCGAGGCCGTCTTCGACGATGGCGCGCGCCGCCGCCGGGTCGCTCTGGGCCAGCGGCATAGCACGGAACATCCACTCCCAGGCGGACGGCGTGAAGGTCGGCGGGCCGCCGAAGCTGAGGACGGTCGTGGCCGCCTCCGCGGCCACCGCGTGGCGGTGCGTCGCGGTGTCCGGTACGAAGACGTAGGTGCCGGCCGGAGCGTCGATGGTCTCGTCATCGAGCGTGAAGGTGGCGCGGCCGCGCGCGACGAAGTAGAGCTCCTCGTGGGCGAGCTCGGGATCCTCGTCATGCGGCTCGATGACGTCGTCGCCCACGCGTTGCGCCGAGTAGGCGTTGCAGCCGAAGGCGCGCACGCCCAGATGGGCGCGGACGGGGTGCCAGGTCAGCGTGCCGGGCCCGGGGATCGCCTCCAGCTCGTCGAGGTGGACGGAGCGCGGTGGGCGCGTCATCAGTCCAGGCGCGAGCGCAGGCGCAGCACGGCCTTGGTGTGCAGCTGTGAGACGCGCGACTCGGTGACGCCGAGGACCTCGCCGATCTCTCGCAGCGTCAGGTTCTCGTAGTAATAGAGCGCGACCACGAGCTTCTCGCGCTCGGGCAGCCGCGCGATGGCGTCGGCCACGCGATCCTTGAGGTCGGTCTGATCCATGATGGCCGCGGGATCGGGCGCGCTCTCGTCGGTCAGCGTGTCCAGCAGCGAGACCTGATCACCGCTGGAGTCAGAGACCGACCACAGCTCGTCGAGGGCGGCGACCGTGGAGTTCGAGATCTGCAGCAGCGCGTCGTGGAACTCCTCGGGGCTGACGTTCAGCTCGCGCGCCATCTCGTCGTCCGTCGGCGCGCGCTGGAGGCGATGCTCGAGCTTGGCGTTGGCCTTCTCGATCTCCCGCGCCCGCGCGCGCACCGACCGCGGCACCCAGTCCAGCGAGCGGAGCTCGTCGATGATCGCGCCCTTGATGCGCGTGATCGCGTAGGTCTCGAACTTGATCTCGCGCTCGGGCTCGAAGCGCTCGATCGCGTTGATCAGCCCGACCAGCCCGTAGGAGATGAGATCTGACTCCTCGACATGGGCGGGCAGCCCGCTGGCCATGCGGCCCGAGACGTACTTCACCAACGGCGAGTAGGCGATCACGAGACGCTCGCGCGCATGGACGTCGCCGCTGGTCTTGAAGCGGCGCCACAGATCCCGCAGCTCGATCGCTTTGACGTTGGTTTCCATCGACTGTCGATCCCCGCGCCAGCCCAGGCTCACGCGCGGGGATGGCTGCGTGCATAGGCGGACTTCAGCCGAGCTGACTCTACTCGAGTGTAGATCTGGGTCGTGGAGATGGACGCATGGCCCAGGAGCTCCTGGATAGCGCGCAGATCGGCGCCCCCCTCGAGCAGGTGCGTGGCGAACGAGTGGCGTAGCGCGTGGGGCGAGATGCCCCCCTGGAGCGTGGCGTGGCGCGTCCACACTCGCAGACGTCGACGCACGTCGGAGGTCGAGAGGCGCCTCCCCGACTTCGAGAGGAACAGCGCCGGCTCGCCGTCGCCGGCCCCGAGCGCGGGCCGCGCGCGCTCCATATAGCGGGCGACGGCGCGCAGAGCGGGCTCGCCGGCGGGCACGAAGCGGGTCTTCCCGCCCTTGCCCTCGACGCGCAGCTCCTCGGCGTCGAAGTCGACCGAGGAGACCTCGAGGTTGACGAGCTCCTCGGCACGCAGGCCGCAGGCGTACGCGACCTCGAAGAGGGCGCGGTCGCGCAGCTCGAGCGGCGTGGAGGCGGGGATGCGGTCCAGCAGGGCGGCGAGCTCGTCGGGCCGCACCACCTTCGGCAGCGTGCGCGGGCGCTTGGGCGACGGGATGAGGTCGGCGGGGTTCTGGCTGACGTGGCCGTGCTCGCGCAGGCTGCGGTAGAAGGCTCGCAGCGCGGCCAGCTTGCGCGCGATGGTGGCAGCCACCGCGTCGCCGCCCGAGAGGACGGCGGCGTAGCGGCGAAGGTCCTTGGGGCCCACGGCGGCGGGATCGACGCCCTGGGCGGTGGACCAGAGGGCGAACTGCCCGAGGTCGACGCCGTAGGCGCGCCGCGTTTTCTCGGCCATCCCGCGGCGGCGCAGATCGGCATCGAAGAGCGCGAGGGCCTCGCGCCAGGCGGGGCTCGCCTGCGGCCTATGCTCCTTGCCGGTGGGGCTGTTCTTCATCGACACCGCCACCGGTCAGGTCGCCACCCATCGCCAGCTCGTCGAGGCGGGCGTGGTCGCGCGCGACGAGCTGCCGGGGCGCCCGTGGCATCGCATCCAGGGCACCAGCGACGCGTCGACCATGTGGTACGCGGTGCTGCGCCGGCGTGAGCGTGGCGTCTTCATCGGCACGCTCGTGCTTCGACATTCCGACCACCATGCCCTGCTTCTGGCGCGGGGCTGGGAGGAGGTGGCGCCCGAGGCGATCGGGCCTGCGGCGCCCTAGGCGATGTAGATCGCCGCGCCCACCGGAACCTCGTCGTAGAGCTTCTCGACGTCGGGGATGTGCATCCGGATGCAGCCGTGTGAGGCGTTGTGGCCGATCGAGGCGTCGTCGTTCGTGCCGTGGATCCCGACGCCGTCGTAGACCCCGAGCCAGCGCGCCTTGATCGGGTTGGTGGGGTCGTCGCCCGGGATGACCTTGCCCGCCAGCTTGCCGGCCCACGGGCTGTTGGGCACGTGCCACGCGGGGTCGATCGCCTTGTTGGCGATCTTGTACTGGCCCGCGGGGGTCTCGAGCCCGACGCGGCCGACGGCGATCGGGAAGGTCTGGCTCAGCTTGAGGTCCTTGAACAGCCGCAGGCGGAACTGGTTGCGGTTGATGACGATGACCGTCTCGTACTTGTGCTTGAGCTCGTCGGTGGTGACCTTGGGATCGGTGTGGTGCGTGCGGGCGACGAAGGTGCGGCCGGCCGTCGGCGACGTGATGGCGGCGCGGATCTGGCGGTGCAGCGCGCTGGCCTGGATGGCGAGGCCGTCCTGCGCCGGGACCTGCGTCACGCCGGCGGCCGAGATCTTGACCGTGGCGTCCTTCGCGGGACGCTCGACCGACCGGCGCACCCGATCGACGAGGCGGATCACCGCGGCGTCGGAGAACTGCACCATCGGCCGCAGGTCGTCGTCGAGCCGGCCGCCGGTGAGCGAGCGCCACGAGCGCGAGAACAGGCCGCCGCTGCGGCTGCGGGCGACGGCCTCGTCGACCATGGCCCCCAGGTCGGCGTGGATGCGCGCCTCGGTCGGGCCAAGCTTCCACGTCTTGTTGGCGTGGTGGATGACGACGGGGCGCTCGAGCGGGCGCAGCAGGTCGCGCTCGAGGCGGGCCTGTGCCTGCGCGCGCGTCAAGCCGCCGAGGGGAACGCCGCCGACCTTGACGCCGGCCGAGATCTCGTCCGCCCGTGCGTGGTCGTAGGCGTACAGCGCGCCCCCCAAGACGACGAGCACCGCCAGAGAGGCGGCGACAAGGATAGAGCTCTTCGTCCGCACCGAGCAGGCCGAAGTGTAAGCCACGCGCCGACGGCCTCCCAGCGCTGCAAGAGCGCTAGCGCGGCGCGGTGGCAGCCGCGCAGGCTGCGTCGATGCGGTCCAGCAGCTCGCGGTACGAGGCGCAGAAGGACTGCACGCCCTCGCGCTCCAGCGTCGCGGTCACCGCGGCGAGGTCGATCCCGGCCCCCGCGGCCTGGCGGAGGATCTCCTCGGCCACGGCCGTGCTCGCAAGGGGACCGGCGGCACGGCCGTGGTCGGCGAACGCGCGCAGCGTGGCCTCGGGCATCGTGTTGACGACGTCGGGCGCGATCAGCTCCTCCACGTAGAGGACGTCGGAGTACGCCGGGTCCTTGGTCCCGGTGCTGGCCCAGAGCGGTCGTTGCGGGCGCGCGCCCGCGTCGTGCAGCGCGCGCCAGCGCTCGTCGGCGAACCGCTCGCGGTAGCGATCGTAGGCGCGATGGGCGTTGGCGACGGCGACGCGGCCACGCAGGGGCGAGTCGCCCGGGAGCAGGGCGTCGACCTTGGCGTCGACGCGCGAGACGAAGAACGACGCCACCGAGGCGATCGCGTCGACGGGCTGGCCGCGTGCCACGCGCCGCTCGAGGCCCGCGACGTAGGCGTCGATGACCTGCTCGTAGCGCGCGAGCGAGAAGAGCAGCGTGATGTTGACGTTGACGCCCTGTGCGGTGAGCTCTTCGATCGCGGGGATGCCGGCGTCGGTGGCGGGCACCTTGATCATCACGTTGGGCCGCGCAAGCCGCTCCCACAGGCGGGTCGCCTGCTCGATCGTGGCCGCCGTGTCGTCGGCGAGGTCCGGGGTGCATTCGAAGGAGACGAACCCGTCGCGCCCGTCGCTCGCCTCGTGCGCGCGGCGCAGCAGGTCGGCCGCGCGACCCACGTCGTCGAGCGCCAGCGCGAAGAACAGCTCCTGCCGGTCGCGCACGCCGGCGCCGACGAGCGCGCGCAGCTGCTCGTCGTAGGCGTCCGAGTCGGCGATGGCCTTGGCGAAGATCGTCGGGTTGGAGGTGGCGCCGGTCACCGAGCAGTCGGCGATCAGCGTCGCGAAGGCGCCGCTGTCCAGCAGGTCGCGCGACAGCGTGTCGAGCCAGATCGAGACGCCGGCGTCGCGCAGGTGCGCCAGGCGACTCATGGCGCGGTCCCCGACAGGGCGAGGAACTCCTGCCGTGTACGGGCGTCGTCGCGCACCGAGCCGCACAGCGCCGAGGTCACGGTCTTGGCGCCCAGCTTCTGCACGCCGCGCAGCGACATGCACAGGTGCTCGGCCTCGAGGACCACCCCCACCCCCTTCGGCGCGAGCTCGCGCTCGAGCCACGCGGCGACCTGCGTGGTCAGGCGCTCCTGGATCTGCAGGTCGCGGGCGAACAGCTCGACGACCCGGCCGAGCTTGCTCAGGCCGATGATCCGCTCGCCGGGCAGATAGCCGATGTGCGCCACCCCGTGGAACGGCAGCAGGTGGTGCATGCACAGCGAATGGAAGGGGATGGCGCGCGCGACGATCAGCTCGTCGTAGCCGTCCTCGTTGGGAAACGTGGTCGGCCGGAAGGGCTGCGGGGTGAGCAGCTCGGCGTAGGCGTCGGCCATGCGGCGAGGCGTTTCCTGCAGCGCTTCGACGTCGACGTCGGCGCCGAGCGCCTGCAGGAGGTCGCGCGCCGCCCGTCGCACTGCGGCGTGGTCGATCTCGCGGCGCCCGGCGCGGCCCGGCGAGGCCGGTGCCAGGGCCAGTCCGGCGTGCGGAGGATGCGGGGTCATGCACCGTTGGCGACACCGGGGGGCGCTGTCTTACCGGCTCGCGCTCAGGCGGCGCGGCGCAGCGCGGGGCAGCGCTCCTGGAGGGCCGCGGCGAGGCCACGCCAGTCGTCGGCGAAGACGACGTCCTCCTCCTCGCACACGTCGCGGTTCCAGGGGTGGACGAGCGTGGCGGCGACGATGCCTGCGTCGACGGCGCGCGTGATGTTCGTGGGGCTGTCGTCGATGAGAAGGTCGATCCCGATCTCCTGGCAACGGCCGATCTTGTCGTAGGAGCAGTAGAGCTCGTCGTAGTGCAGGCCGATGGTGTCCAGCCAGCGCTCGGTGGCAGCGCGCGCGCCCTGCGCGCGGTGGCTGGTGATGTGGATGAAGTGGCCGTCGGCGTGCCAGCCGTTGATGACCTTCACCGCATGGGGGTACGGACGCGCCCGCGCAATGGCCGCGTTCGAGTGCGTGTCGGCGACCACCGCGCGGAGCTGCTCCTCGCGCAGGTGGCCGATGACCCACGTGCGCTGCTCGTCGTAGCGCAGCTCGACGCCGAAGCGGCGCTTGACGGCGTCTGCGAGCTCGTCCCAGTAGTGGTGCAGCGTGGAGTCGATGTCGATGGCGATGCGCATGGATCAGTCGAAGCGACCCCCCGATTATGCTCGTCTGGCATGTCGAATGAGCACATTCGTCTACCGGAGCAGCCCGGCCACTACGGCGCGACGGGCCGCGCGCCGTGGATGGACGTCGACTGGCGCACGCATCAGCGCTGGGTGACGATCGAGGGGCGCCGGGTCAACGTCATCGAGCTCGGGTCGGGCCCGCCCGTCGTCTTCGTCCACGGCCTCTCGGGCTCGTGGCAGAACTGGCTGGAGCAGCTGCCGGTCTTCGCGCGCGAGCACCGCGTGGTGGCGCTCGACCTGCCCGGCTTCGGAGCCTCCGAGATGCCGCGCGGGGAGATCTCGATCTCCGGGTACGCGCGCACGGTCGACGCGCTCTACGAGCAGCTGGGGATCGACAGCGCCGCCGTCGTCGGCAACTCGATGGGCGGCTTCATCGGCGCCGAGCTGGCCATCGCCCACCCGGCGCGGGTCGAGCGCCTCGTCCTCGTCAGCGCCTCGGGGATGGCGCTCGAGCAGCGGCGCGACGAGCGCGCGCTGGCCCTCCTGCGCACCGCCGACAAGCGCCTCGCCGCCTACGCCGCCTGGCTGGGATCGCGCTCGAACGAGCTGGCGCGACGCCCGCGGTCGCGGCGGCTCATCTTCGGGCTCGTCGCTCACCGCCCCGACCGCCTCCCGGCGCCCCTGGTGGCCGAGCAGATCCGCGGCTCCGGCAAGCCTGGCTTCATCCCCGCCCTCGACGCCCTCACCAGCTACCCGATCCGCGACCGGCTGGGCGAGATCGCCTGTCCCGTGCTCATCGTGTGGGGCGCCGAGGACAAGCTCGTGCCGGTGCGCGCGGCCGAGGAGTTCGCGCGGCTGATCCCCGACGCGCGCAAGGTGGTGTGGCCCCAGACCGGCCACATGGCGATGCTCGAGCGCCCCGCCGCCTTCAACCGCCTGCTCGACGCCTTCCTCTCCGAGGAGCCGGGCGAGCGCGTCGGTCCCGACGACGCGGCCGTCAGCGCACGGTGACGGCGCCCTCGGAGGCGCTGCCCACGAGCGCCGCGTACTTGGCCAGCACGCCGCTGAGGTCGCCGTTCGGCGGCGGGCGGTAGGCCGCCACTCGCCGCGCGATCTCGTCGTCGTCGAGGGCGACGTCCATCCGCCGGGCGTCGACATCGATGGTGATGACGTCGCCGTCCTGCACGGCGGCGATCGGGCCGCCCCTGCTCGCCTCGGGCGCGACGTGGCCGATCATGAAGCCGTGGGTGGCGCCCGAGAAGCGGCCGTCGGTGAGCAGCGCGACGTCCGCCCCCAGCCCGGCGCCGTTGATGGCTCCGGTCACCGAGAGCATCTCGCGCATGCCGGGGCCGCCGGCCGGCCCCTCGTTGCGGATGACGACGACGTCGCCGGGCTCGATGCCGCCATGGGTGACGGCCTCGAAGGCCTCCTCCTCGCCCTCGAAGACCCGGGCGGGGCCGGAGTGATGGCGCTTCTCGTGACCGGCGAGCTTGATGACGCTGCCCTCCGGGGCGAGGTTGCCGCGCAGGATGGCCAGCCCGCCGGTCGCCTTGAGGGGATCGTCGAGCGGACGCACCACCCGCTGGCCCTCCGTCTCGGTGGCCGCGGAGGCGAGCTCGCCGATCGTCTGGCCGGTGACCGTCATGGGCTCCTCGTGGATGAGGCCGGCCTGCTGGAGGCGCTGGAGCATGAGCGGCACGCCGCCCGCCTCGTAGAGGTCGACGGCGACGTACTGGCCGCCGGGCTTGAGGTCGCAGAGGATCGGCGTGCGCTCGCTGATGCGGTCGAAGTCGTCGATGTCCAGCTCGACCCCCATCTCGCGGGCCACGGCGAGCAGGTGCAGCACGCCGTTGGTCGATCCGCCTGAGCAGGCGACGCCCGCGACCGCGTTCTCGAGCGCTTCCCTGGTGATGATGTCGCTGGGTCGCACGCCCCTGCGCAGGACGTCGACGACGAGCCTCCCGGCCTCGTAGGCCACCTGTGCCTTGGTGGCGTCCTGCGCCGGAACGAGGTTCTGGGCCATGGGCGACATCCCCAGCACCTCGAAGGCCATGGCCATCGTGTTGGCCGTGAACTGGCCGCCGCACGCGCCGGCGCCGGGGCTCGCGACCGACTCCAGCTCGGCGAACTCGTCGTCGGTCATGCGTCCGGTGGCGTGGGCGCCGATCGCCTCGAAGACGTCGCCGATCGTGACGTCGTGGCCATGGAAGTGCCCGGGCGGGATCGAGCCGCCGTAGAGCATCACGCTGGGGACGTTGAGCCGGCACAGGGCCATGACCGTGCCGGGGATCGTCTTGTCGCAGCCGCTGAGGGCGATGACGGCGTCGAAGAAGTGGCCGCGGGCGACGAGCTCGATCGAGTCGGCGATGACCTCGCGTGAGACCAGCGAGGTCTTCATGCCGGTCGTGCCCATGGTGATGCCGTCGGAGATGGCGACGGTGTTGAGCTCCATCGGCGTGCCACCGGCGTCGCGGATGCCCTCCTTGACCTTGGCCGCAAGGGCGCGCAGGTGGAAGTTGCACGGCATGGTCTCGATCCATGTCGAGGCCACGCCGATGATGGGCTTGGCCAGCGCCTCGTCGTCGTAGCCGATGCCCTTCAACTGCGCGCGTGCCGCGGCGCGCGCTGCCCCGTCGAGGAGCAGGCGCGAGCGGTGCTTGACGTCGAACCCGTTGGTGCTCACGGCTCCGGACACTACCGGCGCGCGGGCATGACGCCGCGGCGGCCGGCCTATGGCGCCGGCACTTCGCCCGGAGAGCGGGGCGTGCCGCGCAGGCGCTCGCGCTCCCACTGGCTCAGGCGCCACAGATCGCGACGGACCTGCTTGGGATCGACCTGGCGACCGGGCAGGTGCATGTTGGCCGTGGCCAGCAGGCGGCGCTCGTCACCGGTGAGGGCCATCCACTTGGCCAGCACGTCGTCGGAGTCCGGCAGGCGGGCGCTGCCGTACGGGCGGGTCTCGTCGGGGAACTCGACGCAGTACTCGTTGAGCAGCTCCGACGTCTGTGGCAGGTAGGCGACGATCGGCTTGTGCGGGTAGACGAGGTACGCGTAGGGCGCGCCCGCCCGCGGGTCGTCGCCGATGCGCCCGCGCCGCGGCGCGCGTGCCAGCGCGCCCCAGACGCGAATGAAGCCCAGGTCGCGGTACATCGACCATTCCTCGTCGTTGACGCATGACCGCAGGAGCTGGCGCGCGCGGGCCTCCGCGCGGCGCTCGCGGCCGGGGTCGTGGCTCGAGCCGGGGATGATCGCGCGGCGCGCCTTGTAGCGCTCGACGGATTCCTTGATCGAGGGCAGCACGAGGTCCCACAGCAGCGCGACGATGACGACGCCGATCGTGATGGCGGCAAGCAGCATCCGGGTCGCGTCCCCTCCCGCCGGCGGTGGCTCAGGCGCCCCCGGCGGCGCGCGGGAAGAAGATGACGCGGTCGGCGTCGCGCGGGATCTCCTCGAACGCCTTGACCATGCGCGCCTCGCGGCGCCCGCTGGCAGATCGCTCGGGTACGGCGGCCCACATGCCCAGATCGAGCTGGCGGCGGAACGCCTGCACGAGCAGCTCCTCCTGGTCGGCCACCTCGACGTCACCTTCGGCGATCAGCACCTCACCGTGCCCCGGCTTCATGCGAAGGAACCTCATGGTGAAGGGCGATTATGACAAAGGCGGGGCGGCGGCCGGAGAGGCGGGCGGCCCCGGCATGCCTGCAGCGGCCGGGCGGGCGGGCCGCCCCGGCATGCTTGCAGCGGCCGGGCGCGCCCCCCGCCGCGGACGGAGCCGCTCGTCAGCGCCCGGGCCGCAGGCCGAGCACGTCGACGGGCCCCGGGCCGGCGCCGAGCTCGCGCAGGCCGTCGCGGACCGCTTCAGACGCCACCCGCTTGGCCTCGCGGGCGGCGGCCTCGAGGTCGTCGCCCAGCGCCAGCCGCGCCGCCAGCGTCGAGGAGTGCGTGCATCCGGATCCGTGCGCGGCGCCGTCGGGGTAGCGCGGACCGGCGAGCTCCAGGCCGCGCTGGCCGTCGAAGAGCACGTCGATCGCCTCGTCGCGGTGGCCCCCGGTGACCACGACCGCGCCGGGGCCGAGGGCGTACACCGCCCGCGCCAGGGCCTCCCCCTCCAGGGCGTCGTCGCCGGCCAGCACGCGCGCCTCGGGGAGGTTGGGCGTGACCACGGTCGCGCGCGCGACCACGAGCTCGATCAGCGCCGCCTGCGCGTCCTCGTCGAGCAGCCGCGCGCCCGACTCGGCCACCATCACCGGATCGACCACGATCGGGATGCCCGCCGGCAGCAGGTCGAAGGCCTCCCCCACCGCCTCCGCGCTGACCACCGAGCCCAGCATCCCGACCTTCACCGCGTCGACGCCGATGTCCTCCACCACCGCGCGCACCTGCGCCACGATCATCGCCGGCGACACGGCCTCGACCGCGGTCACCGCCACCGTGTTCTGCGCCGTGATGGCCGTGATCGCCGTCGTCCCATGCGTCCCCGCGCGCGCAAACGCCTTCAGGTCCGCCTGGATCCCCGCCCCGCCGCCCGAGTCCGAGCCGGCGATCGAGAGGCAGACGGGTATGCGGCCGGTGCCGGGCACGGCGGCGAAGGATAGGGCGACCAGACGGACCGTCTCGCGTGCCTCACGGCCGGATGACGACGTAGCGGCCGCCGGGGACGCGGCGGAGGTGGCCGAGGAGCTCGAGCTCGGTCAGCGCGGCCAGGATCGGGCCGGCCTCGGTCGGGCTCCGGGTGAGCGCGGCGAGCGTGTCGCGGCCGTCGGCCACGGCGACGAGGAGCTCGCGCAGGCCGGGCGTGAGGTGGTGGAGTGCCGCTTCGTGGGACCCGATGCCGATCGTCGCGTCGAGCACGTCGCTGGTGTCGCGGATCAGCGTGGCGCCGTCGCGCAGCAGCGCGTTGGTGCCCGCCGCGCGCCAGGCGGTGACCGGTCCCGGCACCGCGCCCACCTCGCGTCCCAGGTCGGATGCGATCTCGGCCGTGATGAGCGACCCCGACCGGCGGGCGGCCTCGACCACGACGGTCGTGTGGGCGAGGGCGGCGATGATGCGGTTGCGAGCCGGAAAGCACCAGCGCATCGCGACGAAGCCAGGCGGGAGCTCGGCGACGACGCAGCCGCGCTCGAGGATCCGCCGGTAGAGGCGCGCCTTGGTGGGCGGATAGGGGACGTCGGCGCCGCCGGCCAGGACGGCGACGGTCCGGCCGGTCCTCGCGACCGCGCCCGCGTGGGCGGCGCTGTCGACGCCGAGCGCCATGCCGCTCACCACCGTCACGCCGGCGCTCGCCAGTCCGCGGCCCAGCGCGGCGGCGACCTCGAGGCCGTCGGGCGACGCCCGTCTCGTTCCCACCACCGCCACCGCCCGCGCGCCCTGCTGGAGGTCGCCCCCGGCCAGCTCCACGAAGCGCCGCACGCCACCCGCCACGTAGAGGGCCGGGGGTGCATCGGCGAGCTCGCCGAGCCGGGCCGGGTACGCCGCATCGTGGCGGCACGTGGCTTCGAGGCCGGCGGCGTCGACGGCCTCGCGCAGCGCGTCGA
>DASVFT010000106.1:0-28981 GCA_036379935.1 Solirubrobacteraceae bacterium
GAGCAGGCCGCGGTAGAACGCGAGGCTGCGCTCCAGCGACGAGACGCAGAGATCGACGTGGTTGAACGCCGCGCTGGCCAGGGCGCGTTCTAAGGGTTGGTCGGCCCGAACGGCCCCGGCGGGCGCTCGTCGTCGTCTTCGCGCTCAGGCGGCGGCGTGGCCCGTTCGGCCTCCTCGCCGAGCGGGTCGCCGTGAGTGGTCTCCGGTGTCGGCGGAGCCGACGGTGGGGGCGGGGCAGCCGGCGTTCCGGGCGGTGCCTGGGGCGGGGCGGCCGGCACGCCGGGAGCCTCGGGCCCCGCGCCGGCCGCTGCCGGCGGCGTCGAGGGCAGCGCCCCGAACGCGGGCGCCGGTGGCTCCACCTGGCGCGCCGCGTCATCGGTGAACGGCGGCCAGTCCTCGGTGATGAGCCCCATGTAGGCGTAGGCCCGCTGCTGGTAGGACAGGCCCAGGACGATCATGTCCTGCAAGCCCTTCGGCTGGCGCCCGAGGACGACGATCGCGAACCACGCGAGCAGGGCGCCGATCTGCGCGACGATCTGCATCGCGTACGTGATGAGGTAGGGCGGGATGGCGAGGATGACCCGGAAGAGCACCTTCAGCCGGCTGTACTCCTCCTTGGGCGGGGCGATGTTGAGCCGCACCGGGTAGGCGTCGACGTCCGGCCCGAACGGCGGGTAGGCGTCCGTGAGCAGGTAGATGTAGCCGTTGACCGCGGTCGAGTAGCGCAGGAAGCCGGCCACGAAGTCGTACATCCCCCGCGGCCAGCGCCCCGTGAAGAGCAGCGCGAACCACGCGATCAAGACCACCACGCAGGCGGCGAAGCCGTAGAGCGTCATCACGATGAAGTGCGGGATGGCCAGGATCAGGCGGAAGAACGTCGTCAGCCGGCTGCGTCGCTCGACGTAGTCGGCCTCGAACGTCACGGGGTATGACACGGTCGCCTCCTCGGATCGTGTGCTAAAGGGATTCCTACCGCGTGCAGGGGCGGAACCGCAATACGCTGCCGGGGATGGAGCCCAAGCTGCTGTGGGAGCCCTCGGCCGAGCGGATCGAGCAAGCGCAGATCACGAGCTTCGCCCGCGCCATCGGGCGCGAGGGTCCGTACGAAGACCTGTGGCGCTGGTCGGTCGAGGACCTCGAGGGCTTCTGGGCCGCGGTGTGGGACTTCTTCGGCGTCCAGGCGTCCGAGCCCTATGAGCGCGTGCTCGCCCGGCGCGAGATGCCGGGCGCGCAGTGGTTCCCGGGCGCGCGCCTGTCCTATGCCGAGCACCTCTTCCGTGACCGCGACGACGACGCCGTCGCCATTCGCCACGCCAGCGAGCTGCGCGAGCTGTCGCAATGGACCTGGGGCGAGCTGCGCGGGCAGACCGAGCGCATCGCCACCGGGCTGCGGCGGCTCGGCGTCGGCCCCGGCGATCGCGTCGCGGCCTACCTGCCCAACATCCCCGAGGCGATCGCGGCCTTTGCGGCCTGCGCGTCGATCGGCGCGACGTGGTCCTCCTGCTCGCCGGACTTCGGCGCGCGCTCGGTCGTCGATCGCTTCGCGCAGATCGAGCCGAAGGTCCTGCTGGCCGTCGACGGCTACCGCTACGGCGGCAAGGACTTCGACCGCCGCGAGGTCGTCGACGGGATCGCCGGCGAGATCGGCGCACCGGTCGTGCGCCTCGGCTACCTCGACGGAGGCGGCTGGCCCGATGACTTCGTGGCCGACTACGAGGCGCTGTCGTTCGCGCCGCTGCCGTTCGACCACCCCCTGTGGGTGCTCTACAGCTCGGGCACCACCGGCCTGCCCAAGGCGCTCGTCCACGGTCAGGGCGGCATCCTGCTGGAGCACCTCAAGAAGCTCCACCTGCACCTCGACGCGCAGGAGGGCGATCGGCTCTTCTGGTTCACCACCACCGGCTGGATGATGTGGAACTTCCTGGTCGGCGCGCTGCTGACCCCGGCGTCGATCGTGCTCTACGACGGCAGCCCGGGGGCGTCGGACCTCGGGGTGCTGTGGGACCTGGCCGAGCGCACGCAGATGACCACCTTCGGCACGAGCGCCTCCTACATCGCCTCGTGCATGAAGGCCGGCGTCGAGCCGCGCGCCGGCCGCGACCTCTCCGCCCTGCGGGCGGTCGGCTCGACCGGCTCGCCGCTGTCGCCGGAGGGATTCGACTGGGTCTACGAGCACGTCGGCTCCGACACCTGGCTGTTCTCGACCAGCGGCGGCACCGACCTCTGCACGGCCTTCGTCGGCGGGGTGCCGACGCTGCCGGTGTACGAGGGCGAGCTGCAGGCGCGCGCCCTGGGCGCGAAGGTCGAATCCTTCGACGAGGACGGCAACGCGCTCGTCGGCGAGGTCGGCGAGCTGGTCATCACGGAGCCGATGCCGTCGATGCCGGTGCGCCTCTGGGGCGACGACGACGGCTCGCGCCTGCACGAGAGCTACTTCTCGATGTACCCCGGCGTCTGGCGCCACGGCGACTGGATCGAGATCACGCCGCGCGGGACGGCGATCATCTACGGGCGCTCGGACTCGACCATCAACCGCGGTGGCATCCGGATGGGCACGAGCGAGATCTACCGCGCGGTCCTGGCAGTCGACGACGTCGTCGACGCGCTCGTGGTCGACGTGCCGCGCGAAGGCACCGACGGCTGGATGCCGCTCTTCGTCGTCCTGCGCGACGGCGCCGAGCTCGACGACGACCTCGCCGCGCGCATCAAGCGGCGCATCCGCGAGGACTGCTCGCCGCGTCATGTGCCCAACGAGATCCACGCCATCGCCGAGGTTCCCCGCACGCTGTCCGGCAAGGCGCTCGAGGTGCCGGTCAAGCGCATCCTCATGGGCCACCCGGTCGAGACGGCGGCCAGCCGCGACGCGCTGGCCAACCCCGCTGCCCTGGACTACTTCGTCGAGCTGGCCGCGTCCGGGTAGTGTCACCCGCGCCATGGACGCCAGTGACCTCTGCTTCGCCGGCGCCGCCGAGCAGGCGCGTCTCGTCGCCGCCGGCGCGGTCTCCGCGCGCGAGCTCGTCGAGGCGACGCTGCAGCGCATCGAGCAGCTGAACCCGGCACTCAACGCCTACCGCGTGGTCTTCGCCGCGCGCGCGCTCATCGAGGCCCATCAGGCCGACGGGCGGCACGGCGCCGGCGGGGAGCGCCCGCTCCTGGGCGTCCCGGTGGCGATCAAGGACGACACCGACGTCGCCGGCGAGGTCACGGGCTACGGCTCGCTGGCCCACGGCGAGGCCGCCGAGCGCGACGCCGACGTCGTCCGGGCGCTGCGCGCGGCGGGCGCGATCATCGTCGGCAAGACGCACGTGCCGGAGCTGGCCGTGTGGCCGTTCACGGAATCGCTGGCCTACGGGGCAACCCGCAACCCGTGGTCGCTGGACCACACCCCCGGAGGGTCGAGCGGCGGTACCGGCGCCGCGGTGGCCGCCGGCCTGGCCGGCGTCGGCCTCGGCTCCGACGGTGCCGGGTCGATCCGCATCCCGGCGGCCTTCTGCGGGCTGTTCGGCATGAAGCCACAGCGCGACCGCATCTCGCTGGGACCGAACCGCGACGGCGCCTGGCAGGGCCTGGCCGTCCTCGGGCCGCTGGCGCGCCGCGTCGCCGACGCCGCGCTCTTCCTGGAGGTCGCGGCCGGTGGCGGCGGGTTCGTCGAAGCCGCGGCCCGCGAGCCCGGCCGGCTGCGCGTGGCGGTGTCGACCAACGTCCCGCCCGGGACGGTCACGCGGCTGGGCGATGAGCAGCGCGAGGCGGTCGATCGGACGGCCGAGCTGCTGCGCTCGCTCGGTCACGACGTCGCTGAGCGCGATATCGACTACGGCACGGCGGCGTTCCGCAACGTGCTCGTGCGCTACCTGCGCGGCGTCCACGACGACGCGCAGGCCGTGCCGCACCCCGACCGCCTCGAGCCGCGCACGACCGCGACGGCGCGGCTCGGCCGGCTGATACCGGCCGGTCAGGTCGCCAAGGCGCGCGCGGCCGAGGGAGCGCTCGCAGCCCGCGTCAACGCGATCTTCGACCATGCCGACGTCGTGCTCCTTCCCGGACCGAGTGGGCCGCCGTTCGCGGTCGGCCAGCTCCACGGCCGCGGCGCGCTGTGGACGCTCAACGCGTCGGCCGCCAAGGTCCCGTGGTACGGCACGTTCAACGCCACCGGTCAGCCCGCCGCCTCGGTGCCCGCCGGCTTCGACGCCGCCGGCCTGCCGCTGGCCGTCCAGCTCGCCGGTCGCCCAGGCGACGAGGCGACCCTGCTCTCGCTCGCCGGCCAGATCGAGCGGGCGCAGCCGTGGGCGGACAAGCGCCCGCCGCTGTGAGCGAGGCCGGCGAGCTGCTCGACGTCGCCGTCGCCGCCGCGCGCGCCGCGAGCGACGTGCTGGTCGAGCGCTACGCGCACCGCGCCCGGGGAGTGGCGACGAAGTCCTCGCCAACGGACCTCGTGTCCGAGGCCGACCTCGCCGCCGAGAGGGCGATCCGCGACGTGCTGGCTGCGGCACGGCCGGACGACGCGATCGTGGGGGAGGAGGGCGACGACGTGGCGGGCTCGTCGGGTCGGCGCTGGATCGTCGATCCGCTCGACGGGACCGTCAACTACCTCTTCGGCATCCCGCAGTGGTGCGTCTCGGTGGCCTGCGAGGGGGAGGTCGGCGTCATCCTCGACCCGCTGCACGGCGAGTTGTTCACCGTGCGCGCGGGGGAGCAGGCGCTCCTCGACGGCGAGCCGCTGCGCGGCCCGGAGCCCCGCGAGCTGGGCACGGCGATGGTGTCGACCGGCTTCGGCTACGACGCCGAGGTTCGGGCGGCGCAGGCCGCCGTGGTCGCGCGCCTGCTGCCGCAGGTGCGCGACATCCGCCGGTTCGGCTCGGCCGCGCTCGACCTCGCCTGGACGGCCGCCGGGCGCTACGACGCCTTCTACGAGCACGGGCTCAACACGTGGGACCGCGCCGCCGGGGAGATGCTCTGCCTGGCCGTCGGCCTGCACGTGCGCGACCTCGCTCCGCTGCCCGCGACGGGGCCGGGGATCCTCGTCGCGCGCGGCGAGCTGATCGACGAGCTGGGGGCGATCGTCAGCGCGTGATCAGTCGCGGCTCGCCGCTTCGACCAGCGGCCCGGTCCTGTGCGCGATCTGCGTCGAGAGGACGATGTAGCTCGTCGAGCGCCGCACGGCCGAGGTGCTGAGCAGGCGATTGATGATCTCCTGCAGCTGCTCCGTGTCGCGGGCGGCAACGCGGCAGAGCAGGTCGCGCGGGCCGCTCGTGGCGTGGGCCTCGAGCACCTCGGGGACCGACTCGAGGTGCTTGACCGCCTCGGTCAGCCGGCCCTGCGTGATCTCCAGGAAGACGAAGGCCAGCACGGGGTAGCCCATGCGCGCCGGGTCGACCTCGGGCCCGAAGCTCTTGATGACGCCGCGGTCGCTGAGCTTGGTCAGCCGCGCCTGCACCGTCCCGCGCGCGACGCTCAGCCGCCGCGAGACCTCCATGAGGCCGATCCGGGGCTCGGCGGCCATCAGGGCGATGAGGCGGGCGTCGAGCTCGTCGATCTGACTGGACATGTTGCACAGAACGTACCGCCCCTGGCTGGGCGATGCTGAGCGTCTTGCCCGGTCCGAGACGGCAGACTTGCCAGCGGCGCGGCGACCTGGTGCTCTTGTGCGCAAGCGCATCAGTCGAGGAGGCACGATGTTCGAGGAGGCCCAGCTCTACTCGCCGGTCACCCAGGGGGACGACGGCAGGGTCGAGGTCCACCTCGGGGCCGACCACCCGGGGTTCAACGACCCGCACTACCGCGCCCGCCGCAACGAGATCGCCGCCGCCGCGATGGCGTGGACGCCCGGCCAGCCGATCCCGCACGTCGATTACACCGACGCCGAGCACGAGATCTGGCGCGTCGTCTGCCGCGAGCTGCACGACAAGCACGAGAAGTACGCGTGTCGCGCCTACCTCGAGGGGAAGGCCGCGCTCGCGCTCCCCGAGGACCACGTGCCGCAGCTCAGCGAGGTCACCGCCGAGCTGCTCCCGCTGACCGGCTTCGAGTACCACTGCGCGCCGGGCCTCGTGCCGCTGCGCGAGTTCTACGGCGCGCTCGCCGACCGCGTCTTTCACTCCACGCAGTACGTGCGCCACCCCTCCGAGCCGCTCTACACCCCCGAGCCCGACATCATCCACGAGGTCATCGGCCACGGGAACATGCTCGCCCACCCGCGCTTCGCCGAGATCAAGCGGCACGCCGGCGAGGCGGCCCGCCGCGTGGAGACCGACGAGGCGCTGCAGTTCATCGCCGACGTCTTCTGGTTCACGCTCGAGTTCGGCGTCATCCGCGAGGACGGCGAGCTGAAGGCCTACGGGGCCGGGATCCTCTCCAGCTACGGCGAGATCGAGGAGTTCCGCCACACGGAGATCCGCCCGATCGACCTGGCCGAGATGGGAACGATCGAGTACGACATCACGAAGTACCAGCCCGTCCTCTACTGCGCGGAGTCCATGGACCACCTCGAGCACGTCGTCGGCGGCTTCTTCGCCGAGGCCGACGACGACACGCCGGCGCGGCTGACCGGAGGGCTCGCGAAGGCCTGACGAGGTGCGAGAAGTTTGAAGAAGGCTTGGTAGAGCCAGATCGTGGTGGTGCTCCCCGGACCGTCGTACATGGCCGGTGCGGGTGCACGTACATGGCGGTCTGCATCCGCTCGAGGTCGCTGTTAGGCGAGCATCAGGGCGATGAAGGCCGCTGGTATGCAGCGCACCCCGTCGATCTGCTCGACCTTCGCACGGGTGGCAAGGACACCGTTGCCGTTGAACATGGCGCGGACGGTCTGGCTTTCGCGGGCGAGGTTGGTGTCGCTGTACTTGCCTTCGAAGGCGACGGCGCCAAGCGGCCGGCCGCAGAAGTCGATCTCTTTCTTCGTGGAGCTCTTGGCGTACATCACGGAGGTGAAGTCCGCGTAGCGGCCGGGGTCCCCGGCTGCGAGATTGAGGTTCAGCGCAAGCCCGATCTGCTGTTCGGAGATCTGCGAGGTGTCTGGTTCGGGCTGGTCGCTGCGCAGGTGCGGTATCCGTGCGATCAGCGGATCGGCGAGGTAGACCTTCTCCTGAGCGCCGAGTTTCGGGAGCTGGTTGTCCCCTCGCTGATAACAGGGCCACGCCAGGTAGTTGTCGATCAGATCCTTGACGCGTTGACCAGCGGTGGTGTGGCTGGCGACCCCGATGTCCTCCTTGACGGAAGACAGGTTCAGGGGGCTGTTGAGATTCCGGGCCAGGCGGCGCAACAGTTGGATGCTCTGCGCGGCGGAGAAGTTCCCACGTTTCAGTGCGTCGCCGTGGATCACGTCCCACAGGTCGCTCACAAAGGCCGAGTCCACGTCCCCAGACTGCAGGTAGCTCGCAACAGCGCGGGGGAAGCCCCCCACGCGGCAGTAGATCTCCCACAGCGAGACGAGCTCGTCGAGCCAGGGCAACAGCTCGTAAACGGCGTGTTCGGCTTCGGCGGCGAGGAAGTCGCGTGGGCGAATCACGGGCACATCGGCGGTTGTTGTCCCGAGGGCACGGCAGAACGCGCGGAAGGGCATCGGCATGAGAAGCCGATCGGAATCAACGGCGCGGCCGCGCCGACCGGCCAGTTCGTTGCGCGCCTCCTCGAGGTCGCGCGCGGAGGAACCGGTGAGGACTACGCAGTCGTCGCGCATGGCGGTGTTGTCGCGCAACCACTTGATCTCAGCCGGCCATCCGGCTACCGATGTGATCTCATCGAGCAGCCAATAGCGCGGGCTTGCGACGGCGCGGGTGAGCTGATCGCGCGCCACTCGGCCAAGGCGGCGCAGGTCGCCGGGAGACAGCCCATCACACGCGAAATGAATGATGCACCGGGACTCGACGCCGTGTGCGATCAGTCGCGCAGCCAAGCGTTTGAGTTCGACGCTCTTGCCCACGCGTCGAGGCCCTCGGAGCACATACAGGCCATCCGGGGCGATATCGGCGACGGGTTCGGGCTCGTAATCGAGCAGCGACTGCCGGAGCGCCTTTAGGTCGGGATCGTCCTGCTCCCAGCCTCGTGGCTGGCGCCACCAAGGGTTGCTCGCGGCCAGATTCCGCGCGATTTCGGCATCGTTCACGCGAGAAAGTATACCTTCTCGCCAGATGACCGGCGAAAAAGCATGCCTTATTGCTAGAGCTGGGGGTCTGCTTGCAAAGCCCGCCGGTTCACGCATCCGACTCGCTCGGCCAGCGAGAGGGAGAGGGCCTGCTCTCGCAGCGCCTTCGCCGTCGTGCCCCACGTGGCGAGCCGCTGCACGATCCAGGCCACCGCCCTGTGCCGGCAATACGGCGACGGCGGCTAACCCCACCTTGCGTCGCTCTGAGGTCGATCAATGGTCGCGGCTACCGAGCGCCAGGAATGCATCGACGCGGTCGGACAGGCCCCCACGGGCCGCGGTGCTGGCGGCAAGCAGTGCGGCGAACGCGGCACACCAGGCCCACAGTCGTTGATGGTCCAGGCCCAGCGCGGACGCCAGCTCGCGGCTGCGCCGCTCCCAGCTACCTGGGTCATCCGCGGCCCAGAACACCCAGTCCACGGCGTCGAACTCGGCGTCGCCCACGCACGGGCGAGGGTCGATGGCGACCAAGCCGCGGGCGGCACCCCCGTCAAGCACGTTGCCGGGATGCAGGTCACCGTGCAGTAGGACCCTCGCGCTGGGCTCGGCGGCCAGTGCACGCGCGAGCTCGTAGCCCCGTTGCAAGTGGACGACAGGAACGGCACCGGTTACAGCCTCGCTACGCCGCTCGTGTCGCTCAATCCAGTGCTCGAAGATGAACTCGACCCGGTTGGCCAGCGAGACGACGCCGTCCGCGACCGCCGGAGCGCCGATGCCGTGCAGCGTGCCGATGAGGGCGGCCACCTCGTTCACCGCAACGGACGTGTGCAGCTCCGACAGTGGAGCCTCGTTCGGTATGGCCTCCAGCAACAGCGCGCCCAGCGCCGCGTGCCATCCCCACACGAGCGGAACTCGCCCAGACGACGCCCATCTCTGAAGCGCCACCGCCTCCGCGCTCGCAAGCATAGGGTCAGGTGTGAGCTTGAGCACCGCCGGGCGTCCGTCGACTCTTCGACACCGCATCACGAGCGAGGTATGGCCGCGCCCGACAGGTTCTCCCACCACGATGTCCCAGCGCTCAGCCAGCTCGGCGAGCACGTCAGGAAGCCGCTCCCACCAAGGCTCGACCCGCGCGCCGAACCGAGCCAGGAGGCGACCACGAGTCGCGTCGAAGACGGCCGACGAGAGGTCCACGCAACCACAATGCCACGCGCCTCGCGCCGGCGACACCGCTTTGCGCCCACCGCCCTCTCGACGGCCGGCCCGCGTTATCACACCTCAAAGCGACGCACGGCTCTACCCACGTCCATACGCCGTGCGGGTGCACAACGCAGCTTGCGGTTTGCCGGCTAGCCCTCCGCGCGCCTCACACTGGTGCGATCAGGCCGCAGTCAGAGGACCAGCTCCTAGGTACCCGGGGTGGGATTCGAACCCACATGGCCCGAAGGCCACGGCCTTTTGAGGGCCGCGCGTCTGACCAGTTTCGCCACCCGGGCGCGCGCTTAAGCGTACGTCAGCCGGCAGCCGGGACGGTGCGCGTCGAGCCATCGGCACGGCGCTCGGCCCGCGGAGCGCCGGTCGCGAGGAAGGTCTCGAACTCCGGTGCCGGAACGGGGCGGCTGAGGTAGTAGCCCTGGATGATCTCGCACTCGAGGTCGTCCAGCCGCTGCCAGGTGGCCTCGTCCTCGACGCCCTCGGCGACGACACGCAGGCCGAGCTCGTGGGCGAGGACGATGGTTGCGCGCACGATCGAGAAGTCCGCTCCCATCGAGCCCATGCTCGACACGAACGAGCGGTCGATCTTCAGCTCGCGCACGGGGAGCGTCCGCAGGTGCGTGAGCGACGAGTACCCGGTGCCGAAGTCGTCGAGCGAGATGCCGACGCCCAGCTCGCCGAGGCGGGCGATGACGTCGCCGATGCGCACGGGATCGGACATCACCGAGCTCTCGGTCACCTCGATCATCAGCGCGGAGGCCGGGACGTCGTGCGCGGCGAGCGCGGTGGCGACCTCGTGGGGGAACTGGACGTCAAGCAGGTCCGACACGCTGGCGTTCACCGAGACATGCAGGTCGTGTCCGGCAGCGCGCCAGCGCCGGCAGCCCTCGAGGGCCCTGGCCATGACATAGCGCGTGAGATCGCGTGAGAGGCCGGAGTGCTCGGCCAGCGCGAGGAACGCGCCCGGTGGCAGCAGCCCGCGATCCGGATGGCGCCAGCGGACGAGCGCCTCGGCGCCCACGACACGGCGGTCATGGGTCCCAGCCTTGGCCTGGAAGTGCACCTCCATCTGTCCCTGCTCGATCGCGTCCGGCAGCTCGCTGCTCAGCGACAAGCTCTCGCGCGAGTACCGCTCCTGATCGCTGGCATACGCCTCGTATCCCGTGTGCGACCCCTTGGCGTGGTACATCGCGATGTCGGCGCACTGGAGCAGCCGCTCGGCATCGCCCGCGTGGTCGGGGAACACGCCGATACCGATGCTCGCCGCCACGTTGAGGTGCAGGCCGTCGATCTCGAAGGGAGCGCGCAGGGCCTCGCGCACCCGCTCGGCGACACGCCGCGCCGCGGCTTCGTCGCACGGCGCCGCGAGCAGGAGCCCGAACTCGTCGCCCCCGAGGCGTGCCAGGGTGTCGGTCGGGCGCAGGATCGGGAGGACTCGTGGGCCGATCTGGCGCAGCAGGCCGTCGCCGGCCTGGTGGCCCAGGGTGTCGTTGAGCTCCTTGAAGCGGTCGAGATCGATGATCAGCAGCGCCAGCGAGCCATTGATGGCGCGCGCACCGGCGATCCCCTCGGCGGCACGCTGCATGAACAGTCGCCGGTTGGGCAGCGACGTCAGATCGTCGGTGGTGGCCTGCCGGCGCGTCTCGGTCAGGGCGCGCACGTCGCGGAACGTGAGGGCCGTGCGAAGGAGCGCCATCAGCAGGGTCGCGGTCGCCAGGACCATGGCGACCGAGTCCAGTTTCGTGAAGTGGTCGTAGACCAGCAGGCCGATCGCGGTCAGCGCGAAGAGCGCGGGGACCAGCAGCATCGACCAGCCCTCGAGTCGCACGGTCGGTGCGTCGTCCTCGCGGTACCACGCCGCGAGCGCGATCGAGGTGACGGCGGCGAGGTAGAAGATGAGCGAGCTCATGCTCGTGCTCGTCCCTCCGCCGGCGATGTGGAGGAGGAACATGACGTCGCCGATCGCCAGCAGCAGGAAGCCGCCGCCCACCAGCATCCAGACGCGGTCGGCGCGAAAGCCGCGCAGCCCGAGGATGCCCATGACCAGGCCCGCGAGGATCAGGTCGGCGATGGGCTCGGCGAGGTTCGCCGCGAAGGCGGCGAAGTCGCCAGTCGGCACGCTCAGCGTCGGGCCGAGGACCACGGCCGCGCCCAGCGCGGCAATCCCCAGGCCGGCGACGATGCCGTCCAGCCAGACCCCGGCTGAGGCGCCATGCCCCTTCTTGCCGCGGGCGAGCCACACCAGCCCGGCGTAGCTGGCCGGGTACATCGAGAGCCAGAGCGCGTTGGCCAGCGAGGGGAAGGGTGGCGAGGCAAGGTTCTGCAGCCACAGCGACCACACCAGCGTGCCCGCGGTGTAGAGCACGATCCCGGTCGCGATCACGACCCACGGGCCGCGGCTCTCGCGGATGCGGACCACGCGCAGGACGATGATCGCCGCCGCGATCACGTAGACCAGCGACGGCACCCAGTCGCGCATGGCGCTGTCGAGCGATGGCACGGGTTCCGTCGCCGCGTAGATCACGGTGGCCGCGAGCATCGCGGCGAGGGTGGCGAACGCGCCGCGTAGAGCGGCGCGCTCGCGGAACGGAAGCACCCCGAACCACGCCGCGCGCGTCTGGCGATCACTACGGGCGGGCCAGAGAAGGGGAAGCAGTTGCACGTCCGATCTCTCGGTCGCTCGATCCCACTATTGGAGCCTTGAGTGGACGGATGTCCGCTTTCCTGACGCGTCAGCCGTCGCGTTGCCGCTCCCCGAGCGGTGACCCGTCGCGTTGCCGCTACCTGAGGCGCGCTTCGACGTTCCATCTCTGCGCGAAGCCGCGCAGCGCGAAGGCGATCAGCAGGACCTGGACCGGGATGATCAGCAGCGTGACCATGCCCAGGAGTCCCGAGTCCAGCGTCGGGTCGTGGAAGCCGGTCTTGTCGCGGTCGAACCAGGCGGGACCGGCGACGGCGGCGAAGATGAGCAGGATGACGGCCAGCGCGGCGATGACCGGCAGCACGCCGCGATTCCAGCGCGCGACGAAGAAGGCGATCACCAGGTAGAGCGCGATGTAGGCCAGCTGGAGCGCCTTCGCGCCCTGAAGCGCGCTCCACCCTCCGATGGTCACGATCGCGACGAGCGCGGCCGAGACCAGCAGCAGGAAGATGGCGGCCGCTCGCGTCCCCCTGCTCGCGGCCGTCTCGCGGTTGGGGTGATGGATCCTGGCCTCGTCCTCAGCCATGGCGGTGCGGACCTTACAATCCGCGGCCGAGCCGCTGCGACGATGGGCACGCGCGGCCGGCGGGCGTGGTGGAACTGGTAGACACGCCGGCTTTAGGTGCCGGTGGCGCAAGCCTTGGGGGTTCGAGTCCCTCCGCCCGCACTGGGGCCTCTTCCCGGTTCTTTCCGAGAACTGGGGAGGGCTGGCGCCCGGAGGGGCGCGCGAGAACCGCGGGGGTTCGAGTCCCGCGGGCCGGGGGTGACTGGCGGCGCTTGGGGCGTTCGGCGAAGTCGTTGCCGGCGACCTGGTAGCGCCAGCGGAAGTGCAGGAACAGCCGTTCCTTGTTCTTGTGGGCCTCGTGCAGGTCCCAGAAGACCTTGTGGGTGCGGTTGATGGGCTGCAGCAGCCGCGGCTCCAGCGAGCACCGCACCCGCTGCGGTTGGTCGCAGGCGGGCGTGTGGCGGCCTTCGCAGTGGACGAGCAGGTACGGGTTGCCGCGCTGGTCTCGGTGGAGGCCGAGCCCAGCGCCGTTGGTGTGGGTGGTGTCGCCGCAGTGGCGGCAGCGCGGCACGCCGTCGCGGCAGCACCATCGGGACGGCTGGCCCTCGGTGAGCAAGGTCATCCGCCACGGCGGCTGGCGACCCGGTCACCGAAGTGGTCGGCGTGGTGGGGGAGGAGGGGCATTCCAAGTCACTGGCCGCCGCCGCCATGGACTGCCAGGGCAACGGCAAGACCGCCAACGGCTGGGCCTGGTGGGGCGTGCAGCGGCCTGCTGGCTGGATGAGCCTGCGCCGCCTTCGCCGCGCGACCGGCGCCTGACGGGGCGGCTCCGTACTCCCTCATCCGGGGGACGTGAGACCGGGATTTGGCGTGGTGGCGTTGGTCGCACGGAGGGCAGGGCAGGAACGTCGTGCAGGCTACAACTTCACAACTGAGAAGTTGTGATACTTTGAGTCACATGCCGTTGACCCCGACGACCCAACCTCCGCTCCCCGACCGCCTTATCGACCTCATCGCCCAGCGCTTCCGCTGCCTCGGCGAGCCCATGCGCATCAAGCTGCTGGACCGCCTGCGCGAGGGCGAGGCCACGGTCGCCGAGCTGCAGGAGGCGGTCGGCGCGTCGCAGCAGAACGTCTCCAAGCACCTCGGCGTGCTGCTCAACGCGGGCATCGTGTCGCGCGCGAAGCGCGGCACGTCCTCGGTCTACTCCATCGCCGACGAGGGCGTCTTCGACCTGTGCGAGCAGGTCTGCGGCGGCCTTCGCCGCCACGTCGACGACCTCGACTCACTCCTCCAGGAAGGCGCCGCCCGATGACTCCCATCTCGTCCTGCTCCACGGCCGGCTGGCCGCTTGAGCGCGTGCTGTTCGCGCTCGCCGGCACGGTGACGCTGCTCAGCGCCCTGCTGGCCGCCGCCGTCTCACCGTGGTTTCTGCTGCTGACCGTGTTCGTCGGGGTCCACCAGTGGCTGTACGTGGCCGCCGGCGCGTGCCCCGCCTCACTGCTGCTGTCGCGGCTGTTCGCGCTGCGTAGTGCCCTCTACCCGAAGGAGGTCACCCGGTGAGCCGGCTTGGACCCATCGGCCGTCTCGGCCACTGGACCGCCACGCACTTTCGCGCCGTCGCCGCCGCGTGGCTGGTCATCGCCGTCGCCTTCGGCATCTTCGCGCCCAGGGTCGAGCACGCGCTCTCGGGCGCCGGCTGGGAGGCCACCGGCTCGGAGGCCGTGCAGGCGCGCAACCTCATCGACAAGCACTTCCAGGGCCTCGGCTCCTACGGCCTGATGGTCGTCGTGCACTCCCCCGAGCAGACCGGCGCCGACCCAGCCTTCAAGCAGGCCGTCGGCGCCGTCCAGCGCACCCTGAAGGGCAACGACGCGGTCACCACCGTCGTGGCGCCCAAGCCGGGCATGTCCATCTCCCGTGACGGCCACACCGCGGTCGTGCAGGCGGGCGCCGGCAAGAACCCCAACGACATGGTCCGCGCCGCCGACGACCTCAAGGAACCGCTCAGCAAGCTCGGCGGCCACGGCGTCGAAGTCAACCTGACCGGCGCGCCGGGCATGTGGTCGGACTTCAACGAGGCCAACAAGACGGCGATGATGAAGTCCGAGCTCATCTCCTGGCCGGTCACGCTCGGCATCCTCGTGCTCGCCTTCGGGTCGCTCGTCGCCGCCGGGCTGCCGTTGCTGCTGACCATCCTCGGCCTCGTTGCCGCCGCCGGCTCGCTGTACCTCGGCACCCAGCTCATGGACATCTCCGTCTGGGCGATGAACTTCGCGCTGATGTTCGCGCTCGCGCTGGGCATCGACTATGCGCTGTTCGTGGTCTACCGCTTCCGCGGCGCGTTCTTCGGCTCCGAGCTCTCCGCCGAGGAGGCGACCGCGGTAACGATGGACACCGCCGGCAAGGCCGTGCTGTTCTCCGGGCTGACCGTGCTCATCTCGCTGAGCGCGGTGATGCTGGTCCCGTCGCCGGCGTTCCGGTCGATGAGCCTCGGCATCATGCTCGCCGTCACCTTCGTGCTGCTGGCGACGTTGACGCTGCTGCCTGCGGTCCTGGCCAAGCTCGGCCCCAACGTCGACAACCTCTCGCTGAAGTGGGTGCACTCCGGTGAGCACCGCTCGCCGCGCTTCGCCGCCTGGGGCGAACGCCTCTGGCGCCGGCCGCTGCCGTACGCGCTGGTGGCCATCGTCGCGCTCGTGGCGCTCGCGCTGCCCGTGTTCTCCCTGGACACCGGCATGCCGTCCATCAAGGTCGTTCCCAACTCCGACAGTTCCCGCGTCGGCTACCAGCAGGTCCAGCAGGGCTTCGGGCCAGGCGCGACCGGACCGCTCCAGCTCGTCACCACCCAGGCCGACGCGGCCCGGGTCGAGGCCATCGCGAAGTCCGACCCCGCCGTCGCTCAGGTCATGCCACCCCAGCCCGGGTCCGGCGGAGCCGCGCTCATCCAGGCCGTGCCGAAGACCGACCCGTCCGCCAAGAGCATGGGCGCCACCGTCGACCGGCTGCGCTCCTCGCTGCCGGACGGCGCGCTCGTCGGCGGCCCCGTCGCCGAGAGCCACGACCTCGAAGCCGCGCTGTCGGCCAAGACCCCGCTGGTCATCGGCGTCGTCCTCGGCCTGGGCTTCCTGCTGCTGCTCGTCGCGCTGCAGGCACCCATCGTCGCCGCGGCCGGCGTGCTCACCAACCTGCTCGCCACCGGCGCCGCCTTCGGCGTCTCGAAGCTCATCTTCCAGGAAGGACACCTCTCCGGGCTGCTCGGCTTCGAGCCGCAGGGCTTCCTGGACGCCTGGGGCCCCGTGTTCTTCTTCGCGATGATTTTCGCCATCTCGATGGACTACACGGTGTTCCTGCTGAGCTCGGCGAAGGAGCACTGGGACCACTCGGGCGACGCCAAGGACGCGATGGTCGGCGGCGTCGCGCACTCCGGCCGCGTCATCTTCGCCGCCGGCGCCGTCATGGTCGCCGTGTTCTTCACCTTCGCGCTGTCGGGGCCGCTGCCGCCCAAGGAGATGGGCGTCATCCTCGGCATCGCGGTTCTGCTCGACGCCGCGCTCGTCCGGCTGCTGCTCGTCCCGGTGTTGCTGCGGCTGCTGGGCAAGTGGGCATGGTGGCTGCCCAAGCCGCTGGACCGCGTCCTGCCCGACGTCCGCTTCGGCCACGCCTGATGGCCGCGCGGCTCACGAACCGACCCAAGGAGAACTGATGCTGTTCCGGCGCTCCAAGTCCCTCACCCCGAGTGAGGCGGCCGCGGCCCACGGCCGAGGCGAGCTGCAGCTCGTCGACGTCCGCGAGGCCGCCGAACTCGCGCAGGCGCGCGTCGACGGTGCCACGCATATCCCGCTCGGCCAGCTCTCCGGACGGCTGGGCGAGCTGGACCGCGACCGCCCGGTCGCCTTCCTGTGCGCGTCGGGCAACCGCAGCGGCATGGCCACCCGGGCAGCCAACAAGGCGGGCCTGGACGCCAGCAACATCGAGGGCGGCATCAAGGCGTGGGCGCGCGCCGGACTGCAGCTGACCAGTGCGACCGGTCGGGGTGCCGCGTGATCTTCCGCCAGCTCACCCACGACGACCTCGGCTGCGCCAGCTACCTCATCGGCGACGAGGACGCCGGCGTCGCCGCCGTGGTCGACCCCAAGCTCGACATCGACGACTACCTGCGCCTGGCCCGGTACATGGGCGTGCGCATCGAGCACATCCTGGAGACCCACAACCACGCCGACCACGTCTCCGGGCACGGACGCCTGGTCGCCGCCACCGGCGCGACCGTCCACATCCACCTCCTCGCCGAGCCCGACTACGACCACGAGCCGTTCGACGACGGCTTCGAGCTCGAACTCGGCAGCGTCACCGTGCGCGCGCTCCACACCCCCGGCCACCGCCCCGAGCACACCGCGTTCGCGCTCATCGACACCGCCCGCTCGAACGAGCCGTGGGCGGTGCTGACCGGCGACACGCTGTTCGTCGGCGACATCGCACGCCCCGACCTGGCCGTCGACAAGGCCGAGGGCGCCCACGGCATCTTTCACTCACTGAACGACAAGCTCCTCGCCTTGCCCGGCGAATGCGAGGTCTGGCCCGGCCACCTCGGCGGCTCGCTGTGCGGCGGGCCCGGGATGGACATGAAGGTGTCCTCCACCATCGCCTACGAGCGCGCCAACCAGGACCTGCTGGCACTCGTGGACGAGGACGCGTTCGTCGAGCAGACGACCTCGACGCTCGGGCCGCAGCCGCCGAACTTCCAGGCCATCGTCGCGCTCAACCGCGGGCCGCTGGCCAGCCACCGCTCAGACGTCGAGCCGCTCACGTCCTGCCAAGTCGAAGCGCAGCGCCAGGCAGGCGCGCTGCTGGTCGACGTGCGCACCGACCTGCAGTTCGACGACGCGCACATCCCCGGCGCCGTCTGCAACCCCGCTGTACGCGCCGGGTTCGGCACCAAGCTCGCATGGGTCGCCGACCGCGACCAGCCCGTCGTCTTCATCGGCCGCGACGACGAGGACGCCCTGCACGCCGCGCATCTCGCCGCCGCCGTCGGCATCACCAACGTCGCCGGCTACCTCGCCGGCGGCATGACGAGCTGGCGCGAGGAGAAGCGCCCGACGGACACCGTCGAGCGCATCGAGGTGCCCGCGCTGCATGACCGGGCCGACCAGGTCCAGGTCCTCGACGTGCGCGAATCCGACGAGTGGCAGGACGGCCACATCCCCGGCGCGGTCCACACGCCCTACCACGACATCGACTCCATCCCCGACGGCATCGACGCCTCCGAGCCGGTCGCGGTCATCTGCTCGTCCGGGCAGCGCAGCGCCGTCGCCGCCTCACTGCTGCTGCGCCACGGCGCCGAGCACGTCACTCACGTCGCTGACGGCGGCGTCGGCACCTGGGCCAAGCACGGGTGGCCCATTGAGCAGCCCGAGTCCGCCACGGCGAACGGGTAGGGGCGGCGCGCGGTGGCGCTCGCGGCCATCCCGTTCGGCCTGGCTATCGGCGTCGCCGTCGGCATGCTCGGCGGCGGCGGCTCGGTGCTCGCCGTGCCCGTGCTCGTCTACGTGCTCGGCCAGAGCGTCCAGGAGGCGACCACCGCGTCGCTGGTCATCGTCACCGCCGGCGCCATCGCCGGCGGGCTCGGCCACGCCCGCCAGGGACGCATCTGCTGGCGCCACGCCGCCGCGTTCACCGCCGCCGCCCTCCCAGGCGTCGCCGCCGGCACCGCGCTCGGCAACACCGTCAGCGGCAGCGCGCTCATCGCCGCGTTCGCCGTCATCATGCTGCTCGCCGCGGCCGCCACCTGGCGCAAGGCCACCGGCTCACGCGACGAGCGCCCCGCCGAACCCGCGCGCGCGCCCGCGTGCCCGCCGGTGCGCCTCGCGCGCGACCTCGCCGCCGGCGTCACCATCGGCGTGATGACCGGCTTCTTCGGTGTCGGCGGCGGCTTTCTCATCGTCCCGACCCTGGCCATCTTCCTCGCGCTGTCTATGCGACTCGCGGTCGGCACGTCGCTGGCCATCATCACCGCCAGCTCACTGCTCGGCCTCGCCGCGCACCTGCTCGGCGGGCGCGGCCTCGACGGGGGGCTGACGGGGACCATGACCGCCGCCTGCGTCGCCGGCGCGCTCGCCGGCGCCGCGCTCGCCGGGCGCGTGCCGCAGCGCCAGCTCGGCCGCGGCTTCGCCGGCCTGGTCGCCGCCGTGGCCGGCTACCTGCTCATCTCAGCCGCGTTCCTCGGCGGCCCACCCGGCTCATGACCCTCGACCAAGGAGCACCGATGCACAACGTCAACGTCGACGGCGTCGAACAGACCGCCGCCAAGGCCTCCGCCGACCCGCACCCAGCACGTCACCTTCGACGGCGAGTGGCAGACCAGCGGCCCGCAGTTCCGCGCCACCATCCCCGTCCCCAACGGCGACCCGGTCGTCTTCGAAGCCGCTCGCCGGGGCGTCGAGCTGCGCGGCCTGCGCGCCGAGGTCCACGCCGACGTCAACCAGGCCCGCGCGCTCGGCGTCAGCGACCAGCCACCGGTCGACCACATCGACTGGCAACTCGCCGTCGATACCGACGCTTCACCGGAAATCCTCGACGAGCTCAAGCAGGCCGCCGACGACCACTGCCCCGGCGCCTACTGCATCCGCAACCCCATCGACCTGCGCACCACCGTCACGGCGACGAGAACGCCAACAGCCACTGAGCGCGTGAAGTAGCGTGAGCTCAGACGGGCCGTTCTCCGCGCCACCAGGCGTTCTTGGAAAAGGCCCACTGGCTGGGTCGGTCAGACGCCGACGCGCTCGCCGAGGTGCGTTGTGCTGTCCTGCGCACCAACGCCGGTGCGGTGCAGCAGGCAGACCGCGAGGTCGTCGTTGAGCTCGTCGGCCTCGCCGGCGACCGCGGCGAGCAGCGCTTCCGCGTCCTCGCCCGTGTCGGCGAGGAGCTGCTCGACTCGCTCGGTGCCGAGCGGCGTCCCGCCTTGCCGCGCCTCGACGACGCCGTCGGTGAAGAAGCAGACGGTCGCTCCGGCGGCGACCTCGAGCGTGATGTCGGACGGGCACACCGTCAGGCCGGCGCCGATCGGCGGGCTGGCGGGCTCGGTCGGGCCACCGTCGCCGTCGAGGCCCAGCACCACCGGCGGAGGATGCCCGGCGCTGGCATAGGCGAGCACGTGGGCGTCGTGGTCGTACACGGCGGCGATCACCGTCGCGAACTGGCCGTCCATGTGCCCGTCGAGGCACGGATCGGTGCGCTCGATGGCCCCCGCGGGCCCGTGCCCGGCGGCGATGAAGGTGCGCAGCGTGTAGCGGACGAGGGCGGCGTGCGCCAGCGACTCGCGTCCGTGGCCGGAGACGTCGCCCAGCAGCAGCGCCGTGCGCTTCTCGTCGAGCTCGAAGACGTCGTAGAAGTCGCCGCCCGCCGCGAGGCCGGCGGCGGGACGGTAGGCCACCGAGAACGACACGTCGGGCCGGCTGCTCGGAAGGGGCGCGAGCAGGGCGGCCTGGAGCTGGCCGACGTCGTCGACCAGCTCGGCGCGCTGGACCGCCAGCCGCCGCGCGCGCCGGTTGCTCAGGTAGGCGTTGACGGCCATGCCGGCGGCGAGCGCGGCGAAGCCCAGGAACACCGCGAGCACCCAGCCAGGGAGGAGGTGGACCACATCTTCGAGCGCCTCGCCCACGCCTCCGCCCTCTCGCGTTCGCGCGACCGCCCGGTCGGCGGCCGCCGGAACCCCCGGCCGCGTGCTCGGATCGCTGCGTTCCGCCTCGACCGTCGTGCGCCCCACCCCGCGCCGGTGACCGCGCGTCTGGGCCCCGCTCTGCGGCGCGGCGCTTCGACCGGAGACCGCGGGAGCGGACGTCGCCGCTCCCTCCGCGGCTGGCGTGGCGCTCCCGGCAGCCGGACGTCCGGACGGCGCCGTCGCCTGCCCATCTCCCGACTGGGGATGGCCGGCTTGACCGGCGCCGCGCGACGCGGTGACGGGCGGCGTCGAGACGGGCCCGGCGGTCCCGGGCCCGGCACTGACCGAAGGCGCCGACCCGTCGCTGGGCACCGTGACCTGCGCATCGGGCGCGGTCACCGAACCGACCCCCGGCACAGTGACGGTCGGCACCGTGATCGCCGTCGTCGAGGCGCCCGGCACCGTCACAGCAACGTCGGCCTGCGCACCCCCGACCCCGACGCCGGCGAAGGCCGCGACCGTGAGAGCAAGAGACCATCTGAGAGGGCGCACCGCTCCGTTAACTCGGCCCTGCCGCCCCCGCGGTTGACGGCCTTAGGCGAATGACGGAGGGGCGCCTAGTCCCTTTTGTGGCCTCGCTCCGGGGACGTCGACCACCTGCTCACGTGGCGCTGCGGTGAGGGTCAAGCCTTCGGACCGACGTGCTCGTCGAGCAACGCGACGCTCGCCCGATGCGAAACCGAGATGTTGCGGGCGTTGGACTGCGTCCAGCGCAGGCCGAGTCGATCGCAGGCCCAGCAGAACAGCCCGCGGATGTCGGCCGACAGGTTGCTGAAGAAGTACCGCGGATAGGCGTACTCGGCGACGCGCCCCGACGGCAGGCGCGTCTTGAAGCGGTTCATGGTGCGGCAACCGTCGGAGTGGACCAGCCCGCGCACGAACTGCCACGTGTGGCGTTCGACGATCTCCCGCTGCCAGGGGGCAAGCACGATGGGTCGCTCGTGCTTGCGGCCGGGCCCGTGCTGGGGAAGAAGCTCGTGCCACGCCTTGGCCATCGAGGCCACGCGCACGCACCGATCGCTCGGATGGGGCCGCAACCGAGGGATGCGTGCGGGCAGCGTGAGGTCCATCGCGGCTCGGCACTCCTCGATGACCTGTTCATGAGCGCCGTCGAGCGAGATCACCACCTGCCAGGAGCGGCCGTTGCCCGCAAGGTGACCGTCGCCGAGGTACATGCCGAGCAGGTACGCATAGGAGAAGCTGTCGGCCGGTCGAATCACGAACGTACGTTCGCAATTGGTCCGGACGGCGTGCGACACTGCGCCGCTAGGATTGACCGCCGCCCGGGGGACTGGTGTAACGGCAACATAGCGGTCTCCAAAACCGTTGCTCGAGGTTCGATTCCTCGGTCCCCCGCTCGTCCTCACCGCCACCTCGTGCTCGACCAGCCCGACGACCTACGTCCTCAGGACTTCGCTCGCGACGGGTTCGCCGTGCTCGAGCGGTTCGTGGATGCGGGCGAGGTGGCGACGCTCGCCGCGGAGGTCGCGGCGCTTGCGGCGGCGCCGCACGATCCGTCGTGTGCCCGGCCGCACAACACGCTCATCCCCGTCCGCTTCGATGACGGCGTCGTGCCGCGATCCTCGGCGACGAGCGGCGCGTGCGGCGATTGTGGGAGGTGCTGGGCGGAAACGACCTGCGCTGGATCTCGGGCTACGCCAGCCTCAAGGAAGCTCGGAGCCCGGCGCTGTGGTGGCACCAGGACTGGTGGTGCTGGGACCACGCGGTGAGCGGTCGTCGCGCCGCGGCGCAGGTCGCCTTGCTCTGCTACCTCACCGACACCGAAGCGCGCAACGGCGCCTTGCGCCTTCTGCCGGGCTCGCACCTCAGAAGCGCGCCGATCCATGCCCTGCTGCCCGAGGCGCACAGCGACTCCGCGGAGGGCCTGGAGTCGGAGCATCCGGCGATGAGCGACCTCGTCGGCCAGCGGACGGTGGCGGTCAGCGCCGGCGACGCCGTGGTCATGGACTATCGCCTGCTGCACGGGGCCCACGCCAACGACAGCGACGCGAGACGCGACGCCGTGCTCCTCACCTTCACGCCATCATGGACGGAGCTCCCGGCCGACATCCGCGCCCACCTCATCGACCACCCCGCCCAGCCCAGAGCCGACGAGCATCCGACGGCGCCGTGGCAGGCGATGCTGCTCCCACAGTTTCGCGGCGAACGCGCCAGCCTGCCGCTCAACCGCAACGCGCCCGCGCGGTTCGACATCCTCACCCAACGGACGTCTTCGACGACGCCCTAACCGTCCGGAGAGGAACTGCGTCCGGCCGCGTCGTGCTGGGCTCAGGTACCCTAAGCTCGGCTTGCGGGCGAAGTGTTGTGGTTGCACAGAAGCCTTCCAAGCTTCTAGGGCGGGTTCGATTCCCGTCGCCCGCTCTGAGGCCACGGGGAGTGGCGCAGTCTGGTAGCGCACCCGGCTGGGGGCCGGGCGGTCGCAGGTTCAAATCCTGTCTCCCCGACTGAGACCGACTGGCCGCAGATCAGCGCCAGGTGACCGCGGCGCTGGTCGGTCGGTTAGGGGAGCGCTTGTTCCCAGCGCGAGACGCTGTACGGCACGCCGGCGGGCCCTCCGACCATGAGGATCGCCGTTTGGTCGGCGGTCGCGCGGGCGGCGCGGATCAACGCCGGATCGCGGACGAAGACGATGGTCCCCGCCGGCGCGTCGATCTCTTCGCCGTCGACGGTGAAGACCGCCTGTCCTGTCATCACGGCGAAGAGCTCTTGGTGGCCGTTCGTCTCGTTCTCTTCGTCGTCGGTCTCGTGATGCGGTTCGATCATCTCGTCGCCGGCGTTGCCGGTGGCGGCGTTGACGCCGAAGGCCTGGACGTCGAAATGGCGACGGACGAGATGGAACTCGCAGTCGGTGATGTCGTCGTTCGTGGGGTCGACGTGTTCCAGGGTGTCCACGTCAGCCAGGCGAACGGCGCCGTACGGTACGGTGCGCGGATCGCTCATGGGCGCCGATGCTCCCACACACGCGCCACACGGCCGGAGCCGCGAGGGCGAGCTCAGGCCGCGCGGCGCCCCGCGCCGCTGTACCACGGTGGCGTCGTGAACGTCGCCTCGGCGTAGGGCGCGGGGGCGAGGACTCGTTGCGTGCCGTGCTGGACCTGGAAGACCAGGTGGGCGAGGCCCATGGAGGGGTCGGGGGTCTGGTCGGGGTAGGCGAGGGCGCACTGGCGGTCGTCGCCGAGGAAGTACGTGCCGTTGACGCCGCGGTGGGTGAGCTGGCGCAGCGCGGAGGCGACCTCGCCGAAGGCGCGCGGGTTGCCGACGTGGGCCCAGGCGTGGACGAGGAGGTTGACCTGGTCGTAGGAGATGCCGGCGAGCGAGCGGCCGGGCGCCATGCCGTGCGCCGCCGTGTAGCGCGCACGGAAGGCGGCGCCGAGCCGGTCGCTGTAGACGCCGCTGAGCGTGGCCCAGACGACGCCCTCGGCGGCCGGGCCCGCGAGCTCGAGGTACTCCGGGACCGACGGCGCGTAGAGGGCGTAGATGAGCGTGTCGGTCGGATCGGCCACGAACTGGCGCTGGAACCTGGCCAGCTCGGCGGGGACGAAGTGCGCGGCGAGGACGGCGGCCGGCGCCGAGCGGCGGATCTCGGCGAGCGCCTCGGTCCAGTCGGCGTCGTGGGCGGCGACGGCGATGCGCGCGTCCGGCTTCCACCCGGCGCGCTCGGCGTACCGGATCGTCAGCGGGCGGGCGATCTCGCCTCCCGCCACGGGCGTCTCGATGAAGACCAGGCGACGGTTGGGCGGCTTCCAGCGCCCGGCGGCGACGAGCTCGTCGAGGAAGCGGACGAACCCGACGCCGTAGTGGTTCTCCGTCGGCCCGACCTGGAAGACCTGGCCGAGGCGCGACGGGTCCTCGCGCACCCACTCGGCCTGCGTCTCCGAGGTCATGACGTTCAGCAGCGGGCAACCGTACGGCGCCACGACGTCGTAGAGCGTGACGTCCTCGACGAAGGCATAGCCCGTGACGATGGCGTCGACCTCCGCGTCGACCAGGCGCCGGAAGGCCGTCTCGACGCCCTCGCGCGTGAACGGGTCGACCTCGACGAGCAGGCGCTCGACCGGCCGCCCGGCGATCCCGCCGCGAGCGTTGACGTCGGCGATCGCCAGCTGCGAGCCGCGGCGCATCTCCACGCCCTCGGCCGCGGCGCGCCCTCCGAGTGGGAAGGCGGCGCCGATCAGGTAGGGCCGCGGGCGCGTCCGGGTGCGAGCGGGCGCGGGCTGGGCGACCCGAGCACGCTCGGCCCCTCCCGTCGCGAGCTGGTCGACGACGCCGATCGCCAGCGCCCCGATGCTCCGCCCGCCGCCGGGCACGGGCGCGCGCAGGAGGCCGTGCTCGATGGCGAGCCCGGCCGCGCCGGCGCGCGTCGCCTGGCCGAGCTTGGCCAGGATGCTCTCGACGTGCGAGGAGATCGTCCGTGAGGTCGTCCCGAGGTGCACGGCGATCTCGGGGTTCGAGAGACCTCCCGCGACGAGCGTCAGCACGTCGAGCTCGCGGACGGTCAGGCGCCCCGGCGGGTCGAGCTCGACCAGCTCGACCGTCGCCGCCGATCCCGGCGCGGCGCCCGCCGGCTGGCGCTGGACGGTCACGGCGTACCACGTGCGCTCGCTCGTGATCCAGGTGAAGCGGACCAGCGGCAGCTCGCTGTCCAGCAGCGCTCGGGCGTACGCGACGAGATCCGGCTCGGCTTCAAGCAGGCGCCGTCCGCGCCCGTCGTAGACCTCGGAGATCGTCCCCCACGCGCCGACGAGCGCCGTCGGGACGACGCGTTCCTCTCCCGGGTTCCCTTGCGGGCCGCCCATGACGGGCGAACCTACCATCGGTCCTCGCCTCCGTCCGTCGATTGACGGATTGCAGGTGCACCCCACGCGCTGCGACGTTTGCCTCGTGCTGGGCACGCGAGCGATGCCGGGACGCCCGTGAGCGGGCTTCGGGTCGGAGTCGACGTCGGCGGGACGTTCACCGACGCGGTGATGGTCGACGACGAGGGTCGGCTGCACATCGCGAAGGTGCGCACGACCTCCGACGACCTCGCCGACGGCTTCCTCGACGGCGTCGGCCGCCTTGCACAGCGCAGCGGCCAGGCGCTGAGCGCCCTGCGCTACCTCGCGCACGGGACGACGCTGGCCACCAACGCGATCGTCCAGGGCCGCGTCAACCGAGCGGCGCTCGTCACCAACGCGGGGTTCCGCGACCTGCTCCAGATCGGGACGCAGCAGCGCGCGACCCTCTACGACCTGTGGACGCCGCAGCCGCCGGCGATCGTCCCGCGCGAGCGCTGCTGCGAGGTGCGCGGGCGGATCGGCCCCGACGGCGTCGAGATCGAGCCGCTGAACGAGGACGACGTCGTGACCGCGGCGGCGCACCTGCGCGAGCAGGACGTCGAAGCGATCGCGATCGTGCTGCTGTTCTCCTTCGTCAACCCCGAGCACGAGCGCCGCGTGGCCGAGATCCTGGCGCGAGAGCTGCCCGACGTCCCGCTCTCGCTGTCCAGCGAGGTGGCCCCGGAGTTCCGCGAGTACCTGCGAGCCAGCACCACGGCGCTCAACGCCGCCGTGCTGCCGCTCGTCGGCGGCTACGTCCGGCGGCTGTCGCAACGACTCGCGCTCGCGAAGATCGACACCCCGCTGCATCTCATGCAGTCCAACGGCGGGGTAGCCACGGCGGAGGCCGCGGCGCGGCTGCCGATCGGGCTCCTCGCCTCCGGTCCGGCGGCCGCGGTGATCGGCGCGGCACGGCTCGGCGAGGCGGTCGGCGAGCGCAACCTGCTGACCTTCGACATGGGCGGCACGACCGCCGACGTCGCCATCGTGATCGACGCGCTGCCGCAGCTGCGCTTCCAGGGCGACCACGCCGGCCACCCCGTCAACCTCCCGCAGATCGACGTCCTGTCGATCGGCGCCGGCGGCGGCTCCATCGCCGCGGTCGACGCCTTCGGCTCGCTCACGGTCGGTCCGCGCAGCGCGGGCGCGACGCCGGGCCCTGCGTGCTATGGAGCCGGCGGGGACGAGCCGACGGTCACCGACGCCCACGTGGTGCTGGGAACGCTGCATCCCGACCGCGCGCTGGGCGGGGTGGTCGAGCTCGACGCCGACGCCGCGCGGAGCGCGATCGAGGAGCAGGTGGGACGTCCGCTGGGGATGACCGCCGAGGAGGCGGCCGAGGCGATCATCCGGATCGCGACGGCGAACATGACCAACGCGCTGCGCGTCGTCTCGGTCGCGCGCGGCCACGACCCGCGGGAGCTGGCGCTCGTCGCGCTCGGGGGAGCCGGGCCGATGCACGCGTGCGCCATCGCCGACGAGCTGGGCACGCCGCGCATCCTCATCCCGCGCCACCCCGGCGTGACCTCCGCCCTCGGCCTGCTGCTCAGCGACGTGCGCTACGACCTGCGCCAGAGCTGGGTTCGCTCGACGGCCGCCGTCGACGTCGACGCGCTCGACGCGGCCCTGCGCCGGCTCGAGCGCGAGGCCCACGCGCTCCTGGCGCGGGCCGGCTACGAGGCGGAGCGCGCGAGCGTCGGCTACGAGCTCGACATGCGCTACCGCGGCCAGGCCTACAACCTCACCGTGCCGCTCGCGCCGCCACCCGTCACCGCCGAGACGCTGGCGGTCGCGCAGGTGGCCTTCGCGCAGGCTCACCGCCGGACCTACGACTTCACGCCCACCGTCCAGGAGACCGAGATCGTGACGCTGCGGGCGCGCGCGATCGGCCCGGTCGGGCATCCGACGCTGGCCGAGGGAGGCGACACGCCGGCGCGCGGATCGTCGCAGCGCGAGCCGGTCGTGTGGGTCGACGGCGAGCGCCGGCCCTTTGCGCTGCTCGACCGCCGCGGGCTCGCCGAGGGCGACGAGATCCCCGAGCAGACGATCATCGACCAGGAGGACGCGACGATCCTCGTCGCCCCCGGGTGGCACGGGACCGTGCGCGGCGGCGGCGTCATCGTGCTCGAGCGGGAGGGCGCATGAGCGCCGTGGCCGATCCCGTCACGCAGGAGATCCTCGCCAGCGCGTTCACGAGCATCGCCGAGGAGATGACGGTCGTCGAGTACCGCTCCTCCTTCTCTCCGATCATCCGCGAGATGCTCGACTTCAGCTGCGGCCTGTTCGACGCCGAGGGCCGCATGGTCGCGCACTCCGACACCATCCCGGCGCAGCTCGGGCTCATGCAGTTCGCGCTCCAGGCGGCGCTCGAGCGCGGCGGCGCGCCGCTCGCGCCGGGCGACGTCCTGCTCACCAACCACCCGTACCTGGGCGGGACGCACACGCCCGACCTCCAGGTCTTCATGGCCGTCCACCACGAGGACGAGCTGGTGGGGTACGCGGGATCGATCGCCCACCACATCGACATCGGCGGGCGGCTGCCGGGCAGCGAGAGCCCGCACAACACCGAGATCTTCCAGGAGGGCCTGCTCCTGCCGGCCATCAAGCTCGTCGACGGCGGCGTGCGCAACGAGGCGCTCTACACGCTGATCGCCGCCAACGTGCGCGACCCCACGTCGATGCTCGGCGACCTCGACGCCCAGGTCGCCGCGTGCAAGCGCGGCGTGCAGCGCGTCGCGGCGCTGTGCACGCGCTACACCCCCGGCACCGTCGTGGCCGCGATGGACGAGCTCCTGGCGCGCACGGCGCAGCGCGCCGCGAGCGCGTTCTCGGGCTGGCCCAAGGGCACGGTGACGGCCGAGGGTCACATGGACGACGGCGGCTTCGAGGGAACGCCGCCGGTGCGCATCCACGCGGCGCTGACGGCCCGCGACGGCGTCCTCGAGGTCGACCTCACCGGGAGCGACGACCAGGTCGCGTCCGGGGTCAACGTCCCACTCGCCAGCACCCACGCCGCCGTCTTCTTCGCCGTGCGCTGCTTCGTCGAAGGCGTCCAGCAGAACGCCGGGCTCACGCGCCAGGTCCGCGTCCTCACGCGTCCGGGCAGCATCCTGCACCCGGACTTCCCGGCGGCGGTGAGCGCCCGCCACCTGACGGTCCAGCGCGTCGCCGACGTGATGGTCGCCGCGCTCGGAGCGCTGCTGCCCGACCGTGTCGTCGCGGCCAGCCACGTCGCCTTCCCGACCTTCGTCTTCCAGGCGGTCGACCCGCGCTTCGGAGGCGTGCGGATCTTCACCGACATCCTGGGAGGCGGCGGCGGCGCACGGCCCGACGCACCGGGCGACGACGCCATCGACACCTATGCCGCCAACTGCGCCCTCCTTCCCGCCGAGATCGCCGAGCTCGAGTACCCGTGGCGCGTCGTGCGCTCGGAGCTGGTCGAGGGGTCGGGCGGGGCCGGGGCGCACCCCGGCGGCCGCGCGCTGCGGCGCGACTACATGCTGCTCGCCGAGCACGCCGACGGCATGTACTACGTCGAGCAGCTCGATGTGCGGTCCGCGGCGCTGGGCCGCCACGGCGGCGGGCCCGGCGCGCCCGCGCGCGTGGCGATCCACCGCGCCGGCGCGGAGGGCGAGGAGCGGCTCGCCGGCAAGGGGCACATCGCGTTGCAGCGGGGCGACGTCATCACGTTCGTGAGCAGCGGGGGCGGGGGATTCGGCGCCGCGGCGCCGTAGCCACAGACCAGGAGGAGAGAGCGATGGCCGCAGAGCAGAGAAAGCACATCACCCGCAGGGAGTTGGTCGCCGGCTCGAGCGCGGCGGCCGTCGGCGGGCTCGTCGTGGGCGGCGGCGCCGGCTACCTCGCCGGCCACGCGTCGGCGCCGGACGCGAAGGGCGGCCCGGCCGCCGCGACGTCGCGCAAGCCG
>DASVFT010000107.1:0-3260 GCA_036379935.1 Solirubrobacteraceae bacterium
ATGCTCGTGGGCGCGCGCCACGGCCGCGACCGCCGTGGCGGCGGGAAGGATCGCGATGACGACGGCGCCGTGCGCGGCGGTTTCGACCTCGAGGGCGAGCGAGGTCAACAGCGGGAAGCCCACGACGACGCCCGCGGCCACGATGAGCAGCGAGCGCACCTGCGCGCGCGTCGGCCAGCGGGCGTGCGTGGCCGCGAGGTAGAGCGCCGACAGCGCCGCGGCCACGGTCGCGCGGCCGAAGGCCACGACCCACGGGTCGAAGTCGGCCACCGCCAGCCGCGTGGCCGGCAGCGAGAACGAGAAGCCGAGGATGCCCAGGGCGCCGAGCGCCAGGCCCGCCGGCAACGGCCTCCGCCCGGTGCCGGTCGCCCGCGCCGCTCGCCCTCCCGGCTCCGCCCGGCACCCCGGCCCGATGCCGGTCGCCCGCGCCGCTCGCCCTCCCGGCTCCGCCCGGCACCCCGGCCCGGTGCCGGTCGCCCGCGCCACTCGCCCTCCCGGCTCCGCCGGGTCCCCCGGCCCGCTTGCCGTTACCCGCTCGACGGCGATAACGTTATCCGGATCCCTCATGCCAAACGATAACGCACGGGCCCACGTCATCGCAGAGCTGCGCGCGGCGGCCGGCGCCGCCGGCGCCGGCACCCGCCTGCCCTCCGTGCGCGAGCTCATGGCCCGCCACCGCGCCTCGCCCGTCACCGTGCAGCGAGCCATCGCCACGCTGGCGGCCGAAGGGCTCGTCGACCCTCGCCCTGGCCGGGGTACGTTCGTGGCGGAGCGGCCCGGCGGATCGCCGCCGCACGCGCCCGACCTGGCCTGGCAGGCCGTCGCCCTCGGCGAGCGCGCGGTCGACGAAGCCCCGCTCCAGGAGCTGATGGCGCTGCCCCGCGACGGGGCCATCCCCCTCTCCAGCGGCTACCTGCAGTTCGAGCTGCGCCCGCAGGCCGGCGTCGCCGCGGCCCTGGCCCGGGCCGCGCGGCGCGCCGACGCCTGGGAGCGCGGCCCGGTCGAGGGACGCGAGGAGCTGCGGGCCTGGTTCGCCCGCCAGGCGGGTGGCGCCCTGAGCGCGCACGACATGGTGGTCTGTCCCGGCGGCCAGGCCGCGCTCTCGACCGCCTTTCGCGCCCTCGCCACCCCCGGGGACCCCGTCGTGGTCGAGTCGCCGACCTACGTCGGCGCCATCATCGCCGCCCGCGCCGCCGGCCTGCGCGTCGTCCCGGTACCGAGCGATGCCGGCGGCGTGCGCCCCGATCATCTCGCCGCCGCCCTGCGCCGCACCGGCGCTCGACTGTTCTTCAGCCAGCCGCTGTACGCCAACCCGCACGGCGCCAGCCTCGACCCGGAGCGTCGCGAGGCCGTCCTCGGCGCGGTGGCGGACGCGGGCGCCTTCCTGATCGAGGACGACTGGTCGCGCGACCTGGCCATCGACGCCGACCCGGCGCCACCGCTGGCCGCCGACGATCGCGACGGACACGTCATCTACGTGCGCTCGCTGACCAAGTCGGCGGCCCCGGGCCTGCGCGTGGCCGCCATCGGCGCGCGCGGGGCGGCCGGCGCGCGGCTGCGCGGGGCGCGCATCATCGACGACTTCTTCGTCTCGGGCCCGTTGCAGGAGGCCGCGCTGGAGATCGTCTCGTCTCCCGCCTGGCGCCGCTACGGGCGCCGGCTGCGCGCCGAGCTGGGCGTGCGCCGCGACGCGCTCGTGGCCGCGCTGGCTCGCCATCTGCCACGGGTGGAGGTGACGGCGCTGCCGGCCGGCGGGCTCCACCTGTGGGTGGCGCTCCCCGAGGGCACGGACGACGTCGCGCTGGCCAGCGTGGCGGCGGGCCATGGCGTGATCGTCTTCCCCGGCCGCCCCTGGTTCCCGGCCGAGCCCCCGGGCCCGTTCCTGCGCCTCACCTACGCCGCCGCGCCGCCCGAGGCGCTGGACGAGGGCGTGCGTCGGCTCGCCAGAGCGGCCCCCTCGCTCAGATGATCGAGGCGAAGGTGCCCCCGTCGGCCGACCACGCCGCGCCCGTCACCGTGCTCGCGCGCTCGCTGCACAAGAAGACGATGACATCGGCCACCTCCTGCGGCTGGGCGAAGCGGCCGAGGGGCACCTTGTCGGCCTGCGCCTGCAGCGCCTCGTCGCGCGAGATCCCCTTGGCCGCGGCGTTCTGGTCGGCCAGGCCACCGTCGGCCATCCACAGCGGCGAGGCCACCGCGCCGGGCGCCACGGCGTTGACCAGGACGTTCTCGGCGGCATAGGCGTCGGCGAACACCCGCGACAGCGAGAGCTGCGCGGCCTTGGTGACCGAGTACGCGGCGTTGGTCAGCGACGGGCGCTTGCCCGCGCTCGAGCAGACGTTGACGATGCGCCCGCCGCCGCGGTCGGCCATCCGCGGCGCGGCCGCGCGCATCAGCCGCATCGGGGCCATCACGTGCAGCTCCCACAGGCCGCGCCAGTCGTCGTCGCTGAGCTCGTCGAGGCCGCGCGCGAAGCTCGTGCCCGCGTTGTTGACGAGCACGTCGATGCCGCCCATCTGCTCGGCGCAGGTGGCCACGATGCGCTCGTCGACCTCGGGGTCGGTGATGTCGCCGGCCAGGTACTCGGCATCACATTCCTGCGCCGCGCGCGCGAGCGCCTCCGCGTCGCGACCGACGAGCAGCGGCCGCGCGCCCTCGGCACAGAGCCGCCGGGCGACATCGAGGCCGACGCCGCGGCTCGCCCCGGTCACGACGCACACCTTGCCCTCCAGCCCCAGGTCCATGGCCGCACATTCTGACCTCCGTCACGTCACGTAGCGACGCGCCGCCTGCTCGACGGACTGCCCGTAGTGGCCGCCGAAGAGGACGGCGTGCACCAGCAGCGGGAACAGCTGCCAGAGCGCGACCCGATCCTCCTGTCCCTCGGCCAGCGGCGCCGCCTCCTCGTAGGCCGCGAAGAGACGCGGCGACGGCGCACCGAACAGGCGCAGCATGGCGAGGTCGACCTCGCGATGGCCGCCATAGGCGGCGGGGTCGACGAGCCACGCGCGACCGTCGCTCCCGGCCAGGACGTTGCCGCCCCACAGATCGCCGTGCAGCCGCGCCGCCGGCTCGGGCGGCCCGGCGAGGTCCGCGATCCGCTCGCACACGCGCTCGACGGCCTCGCGCCCGGCGGCGCCCAGCGCGCCGCGCCGGGCGGCGAGCTCGGCGAGGGGCCGCAGGCGCGCCCGCGCGTAGAACGCGGGCCAGTCGTCACAGGGCTCGTTGGGCAGCGACAGGGGACCGATGCGCAGCTCGGA
>DASVFT010000108.1:0-2899 GCA_036379935.1 Solirubrobacteraceae bacterium
GCCTCCCTGTCCCCGCGACCACAGAGCGTCACATGGCCACGACCGAGCCCCAGACCACCACGCAGGTCGACGACCGCCTCGCCGTCGACACGATCCGCACCCTCGCGATGGATGCGGTGCAGAAGGCGAACAGCGGACACCCCGGCATGCCGATGGGCATGGCGCCCGTCGCCTACCTGCTGTTCAAGGAGGTGATGCGGCACAACCCGCGCGACCCGCACTGGCAGGACCGCGACCGCTTCGTGCTGAGCGCCGGCCACGGGTCGATGCTGCTCTACGCGGTCCTCCACCTGTGCGGCTACGACGTCACGCTCGACGACCTGAAGGGCTTCCGCCAGTGGGAGTCGCGCACGCCCGGCCACCCCGAGGTGCACCACACGCCGGGCGTCGAGACGACGACCGGTCCGCTCGGTCAGGGGTTCGCGAACGCGGTCGGGATGGCGCTCGCCGAGCGCTTCCTGCGCGAGCGCTTCGGCGCCGAGGTGCAGGACCACCGCATCTTCGGGATCTGCTCCGACGGCGACCTGATGGAGGGCGTGAGCGCCGAGGCCGCGTCGATCGCCGGCCACCTCGGGCTCGGGCGCCTCGTGTTCCTCTACGACGACAACCACATCTCGATCGACGGCGACACCGCGCTGAGCTTCGACACCGAGGACGTCGAGGCGCGCTTCCGCGCGTACGGCTGGCACACGCAGGCGGTCGAGGACGCGAACGACCTCGACGCCCTGCGCGCGGCGATCGCCGCCGCGGTCGACGAGCAGGAGCGCCCGTCGCTGATCCGCGTGCGCTCGACGATCGCCTACGGCGCGCCGACCAAGGCCGGCACCGCCAGCGCGCACGGGGCGCCGCTCGGCGAGGACGAGGTGCGCGCGACGAAGGAGGCGTTCGGCTGGGACCCGGACGAGCACTTCCACGTGCCGGACGGCGTCTACGAGCACTTCGCCACGATCGCGCGCGGCGCGGAGGCGCAGCGCGCGTGGGAGCACCGCTTCCGCGCCTGGCAGGACGCGAACCCGCAGCTGGCGACGGAGTGGGACGCCGCCTGGGCCGGCCGGCCGCTGCCGGGGCTCGGCGCGGCGCTGCCGACGTACGAGCCGGGCACGAAGCTCGCCACGCGCGCGGCCTCCGGCGAGGTGCTGCAGGCGATCGCGCCGTACCTGCCGACGATGGTCGGCGGCTCGGCCGACCTCAACGAGTCGGTCAAGACGGGCATCAAGGCGGACGACGCGTACAGCCGCGAGCGGGCGTGCCGCAACGTCTTCTGGGGCATCCGCGAGCACGCGATGGGCGCGGCGGTCAACGGCATGTGCCTGCACGGCGGGATCGTCAAGCCCTACGGCGCGACGTTCCTGCAGTTCGCGGACTACATGCGGCCGGCGATCCGCCTCTCGGCGCTCATGAACGCGCCCGTGATGTGGATCTACTCGCACGACTCGGTCGCGCTCGGCGAGGACGGCCCGACGCACCAGCCGGTCGAGCACCTCGCCGCGCTGCGCGCGATTCCGGGCCTGACCGTGATCCGCCCGAGCGACGCGAACGAGACGGCCGTCGCCTGGCGCGTGATGGTCGAGGAGCTCGACGGGCCGTGCGTGCTCGTGCTGAGCCGCCAGAACCTGCCCGTGCTCGACCGCTCGGCGGACGGGGCCGGCGCGGCCGAGCAGCTCGTGCGCGGCGCCTACGTGCTGGTCGAGGACGCGGACGCCGCCGCGACGCTCGTCGCGACCGGCTCCGAGGTCTCGCTCGCGCTCGCGGCGCGCGAGCTGCTGGCCGCCGACGGCGTGCGTGCGCGCGTCGTCGCGATGCCGAGCTGGGAGCTGTTCGCCGCGCAGGACGAGGCGTACCGCGCCGCCGTGCTGCCGCCGGGCCAGCCGAAGGTCTCGGTCGAGGCCGGGATCGCGATGGGCTGGGCGCAGTGGGTCGACGCGTCCGTCTCGATCGAGCGCTTCGGCGCTTCGGCGCCCGGCGAGGTCGTCATGCGCGAGCTCGGCATGACGCCCGAGCACGTCGCCGAGACGGTGCGCGGGCTGCTGTAGCCCGCGCGCGGCGTTCACGTGGCGCCGGCGTGCACGTCGCGCTCGGCCGCGGCGCGCTCGACGGACGCGCGCGTCGCCACGCGCGCGTCCGTCTCGATCGCGATGCGAACGGCCAGCCCCGCGACCACGATCGCGCGCCGCACGTCTTCCTTGGCGGCGTAGATCGCCGCCAGCGCATCGAGCGCGCCGTCGTCGAGCGCAGCGGCGACCGGGAAGTCCAGCAGCCGGACGTCGAGGCGCCGCTGCAGGATCGCTCGGAGCGCGCTCGCCGGGTCGGGCAGGCGCGGCAGTCCGATCGGCTCGAGGCGGTCCGCGAGCGCGCGGTACTCCGGCACGTCGACGTAGCTGCGGTGCATGGCGAGCGCGAAGCCGCAGTCCAGCTCGGTCGCCAGCAGGCGGACGGGGCCCTCGAAGAAGGACGCGACGAGGCTTGCGTCCGGTCGGTTGCCCCAGGCGTCGGTGTCGTCGAACACCAGGAACGGCTCGGCGTCGTGCGCGCGAAAGGTCTCGACCAGCGTCGTCAGGGCGTGCGCCGCCTCGCCGGGATCGAGCTGGAAGCCCAGCTCGGGGTCCGTGTGCGTGACCTCGCGCCCGAGCTGGGCGGTGACCGCACGGAGGTCCGCGCCGAGTCTCAGGCTCTTGCGCCGCTGGCGTCCCGGGAGCTGTGCCGTGTCGGCCGTCAGACGCCCGATCCGCGCCCGCTCCGCTGCCGGCAGCGTGGTCGCGCGGCGTGCGACGTGGCGCACGACGTGACGCGCGAACGCCGCCGGCTCGCGCACGACGGCGTCGCCCGTCGGCGCGACCGGAACACGCAGCGGGATCGAGCCTGCAGGCGCGCCGCCGCCGTCGAGCACGCTCGCGAGCGT
>DASVFT010000109.1:0-9327 GCA_036379935.1 Solirubrobacteraceae bacterium
ACGCCCGCATCTGGCCCTCATCAACCCGACGCAACCGCGCGCTGGCATCCTTCCTTCGCTACTACAACCGCCGAAGACCACACACCTCACTCAACGACCGGCCACCCATCAGCCGCGTTCACCAAGACCGAGGGCAGGACAGCTAGATGACTGATTCCACGACTCCCACGACCATCTGTCCGCGCCCCGCGGCGCCGGATCGCCACGGTCCGAAGGGGTCACCGACCAACGGCCTCCGGCCGTCGGTGCCCGCTCTGCCACTGTCCCCCTTCGGCCCGCGTCGCCCGGCATCCACGGTCCACGGCCATCTGGCCGCGCGGGCCATGGAATCAATCATCTAGGCGCGCGCCGCAGCAGCGCCAGCGAGACGGCGGGGAAGACCACGACCGAAAACAGGCCGGCGGCGACGAGGGCGGCCGCGTTGGCGGGCGACACCACGTGGAGCGCCAGCCCGACCGCCGTGGCGGCGACGATGAACGGCAGCGAGGTCGCCTGCATGAGCACGGCCACGGGGAGCCGCTCGCGCCCGATGACCGGGCGGTAGAGCAGCGCGGGCAGGCCGCGCACGGCCACGAGCGCGGCGAGGAAGACCGGGACGTGCACGAGCGTCGAGGCGTCGGCCGTGAGCGCGTCGAGGTCGTACTTCACGCCCGTGGTCACGAAGAAGACCGGGATGAAGATCCCGAAGCCGGCCGCCTCGAGCTTGCGCCGGAAGTCGGGGTGCGTCATGGCGCGGTCGCGGTCGACCAGCGAGATGATCGCCCCGGCGATGAAGGCGCCGAGGATGACCTCGAGGCCGAGCTCGGTGGCCAGCGCGACGAGCCCGACGAGCAGGAGGAACGCGGCGCGGATGCGGATCTGCGCCGTGGTGTCCTGCAGGCGGCGCAGGACGTCGCCCAGGCGCCGTGAGTGCTCGATGCCGGCGATGGCCAGCGCGAGGAGCACGGCGACGACGAACAGGCCGCCGAGGAGGATGACCTTCGATGCCGTCGAGCCCGCCTCGCGCGAGAAGAAGAGCGAGAGCAGGATCACCGTGGCGAAGTCGGCGATCGTGCCGCCGGCGATGATGAGCTGGCCGAAGCTCGATCCGCTCTCGCCCGCGTCCTTGAGCACCGGCACGAGGACGCCGAGCGAGGTGGCCGAGAGGACGATGGCCACGAACAGCGGCTGCGCGACGAGGCCGCCCGCCTTGAGCGCCAGCCCGACGACGACCGCGATGGCGAGCGAGACCACGAAGCCGAGGAGCGCGAGGCGGAGCACGCGCCCGCCCAGGCGAGCGAAGTCGATCTCCAGTCCGGCGAGGAACAGCAGGTAGGCCAGGCCGAAGGTCGAGAAGACGCGCACGGGCTCGTCGACGTCCACCCACCCGAGCACCGCCGGCCCGACCATGATCCCCAGCACGATCTCGAGCACGACCGAGGGGAGGCGGATCGCCGGCAGGAAGCCGAGGGCCAGCGGCGCGGCGAAGCCGGCGGCGACGATGACGAGCAGGTTGGTGAAGGCGAGCTCCATCGCGCCCCGCAGTCCTCGGGCGCGGGGCCGCCGTTACGGGCGGCGGAGGCCGCTCAGGCGAGCGCCTTCGATTCCGACACCTCGAAGAGCGTCGCCTCCGGCGGGGCCGCGACGCACTCGGGTAGGAGCTCCATGACCCTGGCCACCTGCGACTGGGCCTCCTGTCGCTCGAGCGCCGCCTCGTCCTCGAAGACCTCGGTGGCGATGAACGCGTCCGGATCGGAGAGGTCGCGCCCGATGTCGAAGCTGACGACGCCCTCGACCTCGCGGCTGGGAGCGATGACCTCCCGAAGCGCGGCCATCAGCTCATCGGCCTTGTCGGATCGGCATTGGACCTTGAAGCGGACGACGATCACAGTCCCTCCTCGTGGTGGGTTGCGGGTGGCAGGTCTTCGGTGCTACTACGATATTGGAGTTTCTTCCGCGCGCCGCGCCATGTCAAGCCGCCCCATCCCCCTCAGCTACGTCGTCCTGGCCGCCGTCGGCGAGCTGGGCGCCTCCACGCCCGAGCTCGTCGAGATGCTGAGCCGCGGGCACATGTACTGGACCTCCTCGCCCAGCCAGATCTACGCCGAGCCGAAGCGGCTTCAGGCGCTGGGCTGGATCACGAGCGAGAAGGGCCCCGGCAAGACGCGTAGCCGGACGGTCCATCGCCTGACAGCCAACGGACGCGAGGCGCTGCGCGAGTGGCTGCGCGCGCCGGCCGGATTCCCGCGCCTGCAGCACGACGCGTCGATCCGCCTCTTCGCCGGCGATCTCATCGAGGACGACGAGATCCTCGCCAGCCTGCGCAAGCTGCGTGAGGACATCGAGGAGATGTCGGCGGTCGTGGCCCGGAACATCGCGCGCGCGCCGAGCCTGCCGCACCGCACGCGCTACACGCTGCTGCACCAGGACCTCGGGCGCCGCCTGCTCCAGGCCCACGCGGACTGGCTCGACGCCGTCGAGCGCGAGCTCGGCGGAGAGGACGCTCGCCGCGCTTGAAACGTCTGGCGTGCTCGGCGGTCCATAGGCCATGAACTCCACCTGGGACTTCTCCGACCTGCGTGCCGTCTACGTCAACTGCACGCTCAAACGCTCCCCCGAGGTGTCGCACACGCAGGGCCTCGCCGACAAGTCGATCGCGATCATGGAGGAGCACGGCGTTGGCGTGGACCGCATCAGGGCCGTGGACCACGAGATCGCGACCGGCGTCTACCCCGACATGACCGAGCACGGCTGGGAGCGCGACGACTGGCCGGAGATCTCCGAGAAGGTCCTGGCCGCCGACATCCTCGTCCTCACCTCGCCGATCTGGCTGGGCGAGAAGTCCTCGGTGTGCACGCGCGTGATCGAGCGCCTCTACGGCAACAGCCACCTGCTCAACGACCGCGGCCAGTACGCCTACTACGGTCGCGTCGGCGGGTGCATCATCACCGGCAACGAGGACGGGGCCAAGCACTGCGCGATGAACATCCTCTACTCGCTGCAGCACCTGGGCTACACGATCCCGCCGCAGGCCGACTCGGCGTGGCTGGGCGAAGCCGGCCCGGGTCCCAGCTACCTGGATCCCGGCTCGGGCGGCCCGGACAACGACTTCACGAACCGCAACACGACGTTCCTGACCTGGAACCTGCTGCACCTGGCGCGCATGCTCAAGGACGCGGGCGGCATCCCGGCCCACGGCAACCAGCGCTCGGAGTGGGACGCCGGCTGCCGCTTCGACTTCGCCAACCCCGACTACCGCTAGCGGGAGCTCTGATCGAGCAGCTCGACCGCGCGCTCCGGCGAGGTGGCGCCGAGCGTCACGAGCACGAGCACGCGGCCCTCGTGCAGGGCGTGGACGTCGGCCTCGGCCGCCGCGTCGTCGAGCCCGGCGTCGACCAGGAGCTCCTTGAGCTGGCGGTGCCCGGCGACGCGGACGTGCTCCTCGCCGTCGGAATGCGTCACCACCACGTCGCGGTCGGCGTTGGCGAAGGTCCCCTCCCGATCGGGGGCGGCCTCGCCGGCGAAGCTGCTGCGCGGCGTCGCGCGCTTCGCGCCGTCGCCGGCGAAGGCGCCGACGCGCGACTCGGGCGCGATCTTGCCGGCGAAGGCACCGCCGGCCTCGCGGCGCGCGTCGTGCCGCTCGGCGCCCATGAGCACGCGGATGTCGCCGGGCGGGACCTCACCGGCGATGAGCGCGCGCACGGCCGCGTCGGCCGCGTGGGTGCTGTCGTAGGCCCTGCAGAGTGCGTTCATGGTGCTGTAGTGCGGCGCCGCCGCCCCGTCGTTACGTGTTCACTACGCTCGCGTGCGATGACCTCGTTCGCCACGGTTCGCGTCGCCGCCATCCAGGCGACGCCGGTGATCCTCGACGCGCGCGCGAGCGTGGCCAAGGCCGCGGAGCTGCTCGGCACCGCGGCAGCCGACGGGGCCCAGCTGGCCGTCCTGCCGGAGTGCTTCGTCTCGGTCTACCCCTCCAACGCGTGGGCCAGGGGCGCGCCGTCGTTCGGCGGCTGGGACGCGCTATGGGAGCGGATGTGGGAGGAGTCCGTCGACGTCGGCGGACCGCTCGTGGCGGAGCTCGTCGAGGCCTGCCGCGAGCACGACATCCACTGCGTCATCGGGGTCAACGAGCGCGAGGACGAGCGTCCCGGGACGCTCTACAACGCGATGCTCACGCTCGGCCCCGGCGGCGTCCTGCACCGCCATCGCAAGCTCATGCCGACGATGCAGGAGCGCGTGTTTCACGGTGTCGGCGCCGGCGACGACCTCACCGCGGTCGACGTCCCCGCGATCGGCCGCGTCGGCGGCCTCATCTGCTGGGAGAACCGCATGCCGCTCGCGCGCTACGCCGTCTACGAGCGCGGACCCCAGATCTGGGCCGCCCCCACGGCCGACGACTCCGACGGCTGGCTGGCGTCCGTGCGGCACATCGCCATCGAGTCGGGCGCCTTCGTCGTCTCGGTGGCGCAGTACATCCCCGCCAGCGCGTTCCCGGAGGACTTCCCGGTCGCGCTCCCCGAGGGCAAGGACGTCTTCGGCGAGGGCGGCAGCGCGATCATCGAGCCGACGGGCGGCGGCGTGATCGCGGGACCGCTGCGCGGCGAGGAGGGCATGCTGGTGGCCGAGTGCGACCTGCGCGCCGGCCTCCACGCCAAGCGCTGGTTCGACGCCGTCGGCCACTACTCGCGCGCCGACGTGCTGCTGCCCGCGGCCAGTCCGCCCGCGGTCGAGGACGAAGCAGCACCCGCGTAGGTCTCGCCGCGGCTTGGCGCGGATCGACCCGGGCCCTCACCGCACCTTCGCCACGAGTGCCCTGTTGGGGTTTGCATACGCACGCCCCCGAGTCCAGGAGGAAGCACTCACATGCGACCCCGCATTCGCAAGGCATTGAGCGGCAGCAGCCGTGGTCCGTGGATCCTGGCCAGCGCGCTGCTCGTAGCGCTGCTGGTCGCCCCGTTCGCCGGCGCGTTCGGCGAGGGCAACACGGTGAAGGGCGGCTCGCGCAACCCGTCTCCGGACGCACGCCGCGCGTATACGAAGGAGACCGAGATCATCGCCAACGTCCGCACGTACGGCACGCGCCAGTCCAACAAGTCCGACAACGGCGGCGGCGCGGTCTACGGCTGTCGCTCGAAGGCCGGCGGCACGCCGCGCGGCAACGAGCCGTGCCTGCGCGCCAGCAACCTGGCCGACGGCCGGGCGTTCGAGTTCAACGCAAGCGGCGGCACCGAGGTCGGTGCGATCACCGGTCCGGCCACCGCGGCGCCGTTCACCACGACGGCCAAGGGCGTGGCCACCGGCCTGAACGCCGACCAGGTCGACGGTCAGAGCGCGAGCGAGATCGTCGCGGCGGCCCAGGCGCTGAACAAGTTCGCGGTCGTCAGCGGCGCCGACGGGGCGCTGGGGGAGAAGCGCGGCGCCACCGCGTCCTCGCGCAGCGCGACCGGCGTCTACAGCGTCGACTTCTCGTCTGACGTGAGCAAGTGCGCGCGCACCGCCACCGTCACCGGCACGGCGGCGGGCAGCGCGGTGACCGACCTCACCGACAACGACACCGTCGCGGTGCGGACGTTCGACGGCGGCGGCGCCGCCGCCGACCGCTCGTTCCACCTAGTCGTCACCTGCTGAGCGCCTAGCCCAGCTCCGGATCGCGCCCTCGCGCGCGCGCCCACGCGTAGCGCGCGAGGAGCGCGGTCCAGTCGGCCACGCCGCCGTAGAGATGGCCGAGCGGACCGGTGACGATCCAGGCGGCGAGGCGGCGGCCGGGGGACATGGGCGGAACGCTATCGTCAGCCCGCCATGGCCCCCGACGTCAAGACCTCCGTCACCGAGCTGCCCGAGTCGCGCGTGCGCGTGGAGGCGGAGATCCCGGCCGAGGAGGTCGAGCGGCGCATGCAGGCCACGGCGCGCCAGCTCGCGCAGAACATGCGCATGCCAGGCTTCCGCAAGGGCAAGGTGCCCGCGCCGGTGGTCATCCAGCGCGTGGGCCGCGAGGCCGTGCTGGACGAGACGGTGCGCGGCGCGCTGGGCCGCTGGTACCTGGACGCCATCGACGCCGCCGGGATCCATCCGGTCGGCGACCCCAACCTCGACCTCGGCGACCTCCCCGACGCGGGCCAGCCGCTGACCTTCACGATCGAGATCGGCGTGCGCCCCACGGCCCGCCTGGGCCAGTACAAGGGCGTCGAGGTGGGCCGCCGCGAGCCCGCCGCCGACGGGCAGGCGGTCGACGCCGAGCTCGAGGCGCTGCGCGAGCGCAGTGCGCGCCTGGAGACCGTCGACGACGCGGCCGGCGACGGCGACTTCGTCGTCATGGACTACGTCGGGAGCCTCGTGGACGACGCCGGAGAGGCGGGCGAGCCGTTCGCCGGCGGCGAGGGGCGCGACCAGCTCGTCGAGCTCGGCTCAGGTCGCCTCGTGCCCGGCTTCGAGGAGCAGCTCAAGGGCGCCAGGGCAGGCGAGGAGCGCACGGTCACGATCCGCTTCCCCGACGACTACGGCGCCGAGGAGCTGGCCGGCAACGAGGCGCGGTTCGCGGTCACGGTCAAGGAGGTCAAGCGCAAGGACCTCCCCGAGCTCGACGACGACCTCGCCTCCGACGCGGCGGGCTTCGACACGCTGGCCGAGCTGCGCGAGGACATCGCGGCCAAGCTGCGCGAGCTCGACGAGAGCCGCATCGAGGCCGAGTTCCGCGAGGCCGTGCTCGACGCGGTGGTCAAGGAGTCCACCGTCGAGGTGCCGGAGGCGCTCGTCGACGCCCGGTCGGCCGAGCTCTGGGAGCGGATGCTGCACTCGCTGGGCCACCAGGGCATCTCCAAGGAGGCCTACCTGCGCATCGCGGGCCAGAGCGAGGAGGAGCTGCTGGCCCAGGCGCGCCCCGACGCCGAGCAGGCGCTGCGGCGCGAGGCGGTCATCGCGGCCGTCGTCGAGGCCGAGGGGATCGAGCCGTCCGAGGGCGACGTCCTCGACGCGCTCCAGGCCACGGCCGCGCGCGAGGGCACGACGCCCGAGAAGCTGCGCGCTCGGCTCCAGAAGGCCGGCCGCCTCGACGACCTGCGCGAGGACCTCGCGCAGCGCGCCGCCGTCGACCTGCTGGCCAGCGAGGCGACTCCGATATCCGTCGAACAGGCCAAGGCGCGCGACAAGCTCTGGACGCCGGAGAAGGAGGCGTCCGAGGGCGCGCCCTCGCGCCTCTGGACGCCCGGGTCCGAGAGCTAGCGCGGCGGCGGCTCAAGCGCCGATGGAACCGTCCGACTGCCCAGGAAGTCGGTCGATGGGCGGTTGCTAGGCTGCCCCGACACGCAGGAACCGCCCGCGAGACCGAGAACGAAGCGAGGACCATGAGCCCCCTTGTCCCCATGGTGGTGGAGCAGACGTCGCGAGGCGAGCGCGCCTTCGACATCTACAGCCGCCTGCTCAACGAGCGCATCGTCTTCCTGGGGACGCCCGTCGACGACCAGATCGCCAACCTGATCGTGGCCCAGCTGCTGCACCTGGAGTCCGAGGACCCGGACAAGGACATCTCGCTCTACATCAACTCGCCGGGCGGCTCGGTCTACGCGGGGCTCGCGATCTACGACACGATGCAGTTCATCAAGCCCGACGTGCAGACGATCTGCGTGGGCATCGCCATGTCGATGGGGGCGCTGCTGCTGGCCGGCGGCGCGGAAGGCAAGCGCATGGCGCTGCCCAACGCCAAGATCCTCATCCACCAGGTCAGCTCGGGCTTCCAGGGCCAGGCGACGGACATCGAGATCCACGCCCGCGAGATCATCGACATCCGCCAGCGCCTGGACAAGATCATCGCCAAGCACACGGGTCAGGACTACGAGAAGGTCAGAACCGACACCGAGCGCGACTACTTCATGTCGTCCGAAGAGGCGACGAAGTACGGCATCATTGACCGCGTGATCTCCGAGCATTAGCTTGGAGGGACTCCGGAGGGAGAGAGGGAATGGCTCGTCCGACCGACGCGAACGAACAGCTCCTCTGCAGCTTCTGCGGCAAGTCCCAGCGACAGGTCAAGAAGCTCATCGCCGGGCCCGGCGTCTACATCTGCGACGAGTGCATCGATCTCTGCAACGAGATCATCGACGAGGAGCTGACCGCTCCACCGTCGTTCGACATCGAGAACCTCCCCAAGCCGCGCGAGATCTACGGCGTCCTCGACGAGTACGTCGTGGGCCAGGAGGAGTCCAAGCGCACGCTCTCCGTAGCGGTCTACAACCACTACAAGCGCGTGCAGATGATGCAGGCCGACGACGCCGACATCGAGCTGCAGAAGTCGAACATCCTCCTGCTCGGGCCGACGGGCTGCGGCAAGACGCTGCTGGCGCAGACGCTGGCCCGCATCCTCAACGTCCCGTTCGCGATCGCCGACGCCACCGCGCTGACCGAGGCCGGCTACGTCGGCGAGGACGTCGAGAACATCCTCCTCAAGCTCATCCAGGCCGCCGACTACGACGTCAAGAAGGCCGAGACGGGGATCATCTACATCGACGAGGTCGACAAGATCGCGCGCAAGGCCGACAACCCGTCGATCACGCGCGACGTGTCGGGCGAGGGCGTCCAGCAGGCGCTGCTGAAGATCCTCGAGGGGACGACCGCGTCCGTGCCGCCGCAGGGCGGGCGCAAGCATCCCCACCAGGAGTTCCTGACCATCGACACGACGAACATCCTCTTCATCTGCGGCGGGGCGTTCGCCAACCTCGACAAGGTCATCGAGCGGCGCGTGGGGCACAAGGGCGTCGGCTTCGGGGCGTCGATCGAGTCGCGCATCGAGCGCGACAACGGCGAGATCTTCCAGCAGACCCTGCCCGAGGACCTCGTCAACTACGGGCTGATCCCGGAGTTCATCGGCCGCCTGCCGGTCATCAGCGCGGTGCACCAGCTCACGCGCGACGACCTGATCCAGATCCTCACCGAGCCGCGCAACGCGCTGGTCAAGCAGTTCCAGCGCTTCTTCTCCTTCGACGGCATCGAGCTCGTGTTCTCCGACGACGCGCTCAACGCGGTGGCCGACAAGGCGCTCGAGCGCGAGACCGGCGCGCGCGGCCTGCGCTCGATCCTCGAGGAGATCCTGCTGGAGGTGCAGTTCGAGCTGCCCTCGCGGCGCGACGTCAAGAAGTGCGTCGTGACGAAGGAGACGATCGAGAAGGGCCTGTCTCCGACGCTCGTCACCGAGGCCGCGCCCGACGTGCCGCAGTCGCGCCGCGCCGAGTCGGCGTAGTGGCTCAGCGCGGCAAGCTCACCCGTATCCGCGCCGTCCCCTGGCTGCTCCTGTTCGAGGCGGCGCGGGTCCTGCACTCGCACGTCATGGACACGCTCTCGCCTCGGGACCGCCGCCGG
>DASVFT010000110.1:0-15268 GCA_036379935.1 Solirubrobacteraceae bacterium
CTACCCGCCCTCGCCGAGGGCGGCCGCCAGCTCCTCGTCGCGTCCTGAGAGCGCTCCGTCGAGCTTGCGGTCCAGCGCTCGCGCCAGCCGCGCGCCGATCTCGGGGCCCTCGGGGACGCCCGCGGCCAGCAGGTCGTGACCGTCGATCTCGAGGCGCACGTGGCGCAGCTCGTCGAGCCAGCGGCGGGCGTTCTCGCCGCCGGCGAGGGCGACGGCCTCGACCGGCGCGCCGCGCGCCGCCCGCGCGATCTCGGCGTTCGTGCGCGCGGCGCGCAGAGGCGCGCCGGTCGCGGCGCGCGAGGCGGCGGCGACCAGATCGCGCTCGGCCGCCGTGAAGCCCATGTCGTCCAGCCATCGCAGCAGCGCGCGGACGTCCATGCCCGCCGTGCAGGCGGCGAGCGTCAGCAGGTCCGCGCGTCCGTCTTCGGGCAGCAGGTCCAGCGCGGGCGCCAGGGCCCGAGGGCGCGGATCGAAGCCCTCCGGCAGGTAGGCGGGATTGAGGTCGTGCACGGCCACGAGCGCGGCGGGCGGATCGGGCTCGCGCAGGGCCAGGCGCAGCTCGGCGCCGAGGCGGTCGCCGCTCACGGTCGAGGGATCGGCCGCGCCGGCCAGCGCGCGGGTGTGCTCCTCCACCGTGAAGCGAAGGCGCGCCGCGTAGCGGGCCAGCCGCCACACGCGCGTGGGATCGTCGACGAAGGAGGCGTCGTGCAGGACGCGCAGCACGCCTTCGCCGAGGTCCTCGAGGGCGCCGTCGACCGCGGTCAGCGTGCCGTCGAGCCCGAGCGCGATGGCGTTGACGGTGACGTCGCGGCGGCGCAGGTCCTCGTCGAGCGTGGCGGGCCGGACGTCGGGCAGCGCACCGGGGTGCGCGTAGGTCTCCGCGCGGGCGCGCACGAGATCGAACGCGCAGGCGCCGGCGCGGACGCGCGCGGTCCCGAAGCGGTCGTGGGCGGTGATCTCGCCGCCCAAGCGCGCCGCCGCGGCGTCGACGTCGCCCTCGACGACGAGGTCGAGCTCGCGTGGCGTGCGCTCGAGCAGCAGGTCGCGGACGGCCCCCCCGACCAGGCGCACGGCCGGGTCGGCGGCGAAGGCGCGCAGCAGCAGCGCGCCGCACGGATCGGCGCGCAACGCGTCCAGGGCGCCCTGCGAGCTGCGCATCGCGCAATCCAACCACGCTACCCTCGCGGGCATGTTCCCGCGCCCGCGCGGCCGATGGCGCTGGCTTGCGCTCGGGGGCGCGATCTGCCTGCTGACCGCGGGCGCCGCGGCGGCGATCCTCGTGACATCGCAGCCTGGCGACGTGTCGCATCCGGACGTCGAGTTCACCGACACGCAGGCTTCGCCCCCCGCGACGACGCCACGCGAGCCCGGCGACACCGAGCATCCGATGAGTGACCAGTTCGCCTGGCCCGAGTTCGGCTACACCAAGCAGCGCACGCGCTACCTGCCGCTCGGCGCCCCGCTGCGCCCCCCGTTCGTGACGCAGTGGAGCGTGTCGGGCAGCATCCTCATCGAGTTCCCGCCGGTGCTGTGCGGCCGCGCGTTGTACGTCCAGAAGAACAACGCCGCGATCTACAAGATCAGCCGCCTCACGGGCCGCGTGCGCTGGAGGCGCAAGGTCGGCTACCTGGCCGCGTCGTCGCCCGCGTGCGCCGGCACCAGCCTCTACGCCGTGGTCCTGGAGCGCGGCAAGGGCATCGATGCCGGACGCGTGATGGCCCTCGACACCAAGAACGGCCGCGTGCGCTGGTCGCGCAAGCTGCCCTCGCGGGCGGAGTCCTCACCGCTGGTGGCCAGCGGGCGCCTGTACTTCGGCACCGAGGACGGCACCGTCTACGCGCTGCGGGCGAGCGACGGCGCCGTGCGCTGGCGGTACAAGGCCGACGGCGCGGTCAAGGGCGGTCTGGCCCTCGACCAGGGGCGGCTGTTCTTCGGCGACTACGGGGGCAAGATGCACGCGATCCGCCAGCGCGACGGCTCGCAGATCTGGGAGACCTCCGGTGCGGGCAGCGCCTTCGGCCTGAGGTCCGGCAGCTTCTACTCGACGCCCGCCGCGGCCTACGGGCGCGTGTACATCGGCTCGCTCGACGGCTTCGTCTACTCCTTCGCGGCGTCGAGCGGCAAGCTCGCGTGGCGCCACAAGACGGGTGGCTACGTGTACTCGTCGCCGGCGGTGGCCAGCGTCCCGGGCCTGGGCCCGACCGTGTACATCGGCTCCTACGACGGCCACCTCTACGCCTTCGACGCGCGCTCGGGCCGCGTGCGCTGGGCGCGCAACGCGGGCGGCAAGATCTCGGGCGCGCCGGTGGTGGTGGGCGACCTGGTCTTCTACTCCAACCTGTCGCGCCGGTCGTCGGGGGCCGTGGGCGCCGCCACCGGCAGCCTCGTGTGGTCCACCGGCCGCGGCGCCTTCAACCCGGCGATCTCCGACGGCCGCCGGCTGTACTTCGTCGGCTACTCGAGCGTCTTCATGCTCTCGAGCCCGCGTCAGGCCAGGCGCGACGAGCGCGCCCGCATGCGCCTGGCCGAGGCGGCCGGCGTGGGCCAGGCGCGCGCTCGGCGCACGGCCGCCCACAAGCGCGCCCAGCGCGAGCGCGTGCGCAAGCGCAAGGTAGCCCGCCGCGTGGCCAGGCGCCGCGCCGCGCTGCACCGCAACGCGCGCATGCGCCGCCAGCACCGCAGGGTCTGCTTCCGCAGCCATGGCCGTACCGTCTGCCGCGTCCCCCGCCCGCTGGTCTGCGTCAAGCGCCACGACGGGCGCACGATCTGCCGGCCGCGCAAGCGCTGATCCGGCGCCTCGCCTGACTGGGAGCTACCCCCGGCGCACGGCGATGCCCGCCGCGGCCAGGTGCTCCTTGGCCTCGCCGACGGTGTGCTGGCCGTAGTGGAAGATCGAGGCGCAGAGCGCGGCATCGGCTCCGCAGCGCAGCGCCTCCGCCAGGTGCTCGAGCGTGCCGGCGCCGCCCGAGGCGATGACCGGCACGGCCACCGCGCCGGCCACCGCCGCCGTGAGGGGGAGGTCGTAGCCGTCGCTGGTGCCGTCGCGATCCATGCTCGTGAGCAGGATCTCGCCGGCCCCGCGCTCGACGCCCTCGCGCGCCCAGGCCACCGCGTCGCGGCCGGTCGCCGTCCGCCCGCCGGCGACGAACACGTCCCACCCGTCGCCCCCGTCCTTGGCGTCGATGGCCAGGACGATGCACTGCGCGCCGAACCGGTCGGCCAGCTCGTCGACGAGCTCGGGACGGGCCACCGCGGCCGAGTTGACGCTGATCTTGTCGGCGCCCGCGTCGAGCACCGCCTGCGCGTCGGCCACCGAGCGGATGCCGCCGCCGATCGTGAAGGGGACGAACACGTTGTCGGCGGTCCGCCGCGCCAGCGCCACCATCGTGTCGCGCTTCTCGTGCGTGGCGGTGATGTCGAGGAAGACGAGCTCGTCGGCGCCCTCCGCGTCGTAGCGCTCGGCCAGCTCCACGGGATCGCCGGCGTCGCGGATGTCGACGAAGTTCGTCCCCTTGACGACGCGCCCAGCGTCGACGTCCAGGCACGGGATCACGCGCTTGAGGTGCACCGTGCCAGGCTAGCCGTCCAGCGCCGCCGCCAGCCGCGCCACGCCCTCCTCGAGGTCGTCGTCGTCCACCGCCAGCGACAGGCGCGCGTGCCCCGCGCCGCGGGCGCCGAAGCCCTCGCCGGGGGCCACCGCGACTCGATGCTCGGCCAGCAGGCTCTCGACGGTGAGGCCGTCCGGCAGCGGCCACCAGGCGTAGAACGTCCCCTCGGGCGCGGGCACGCCGAGCCGCGAGACCAGCAGCTCGCGCCGGCGGCGGTAGACCTCGAACCGCTCGGCGACGTGGCTCTGGTCGCCGGTCAGGGCCGCGACCAGCCCGTGTTGGAGCGCCACCGGGACGCCCGCGATGAGGTGGTCGACGAGCCGGCGCACGCGGCCGACGACCTCGGCGTTGCCGACCACGAAGCCCACGCGCCAGCCGGCCATCCCGTAGATCTTCGAAGGCGACCACAGCTCGACGGCGACGTCACGGGCGCCGTCGACCTCGAGCACGCTGCGCGCGCGGGCGCCGTCGAAGGCCAGGAAGCGGTAGGCGAGGTCGTGCAGCAGCCAGGCGCCGTGCTCGTGCGCCCAGGCCACCGCGGCCTCGAACGTCCCCGGCGCCTCGCACGCCGCGCACGGGTTCGACGGGTAGTTGAGGACCACGAGCGCGACCGACTGCCCGGCCAGGGCCTCGAGCTCGGGCTGCCATCCGGTCTGCGCGTCGAGCGGCAGCGCCACCGCCCGCGCGTCGACGAGGGCCACGGCCGAGAGGTAGTCGGGGTAGCCGGGGTCGGGCAGCGCGATCGCATCTCCGGCCCCGGCGCACGCCATCGCCACAAGCATGATCCCGGTCTTCGTCCCGGGCACGACGGCGATCTCGGTCTCGGGGTCGAGGGCGACGCCGCTGTCGAGCCGGTAGCGCTCGGCGATCGCGGCCGTGAGCTCCGGACGACCCTGGAAGGGCGGATAGCCGTGCATGCCGCCCGCGTCCTCGAGCGCGGCGCGCAGGGCGTCGAGGGCCACGGCCGGCGGCGGGAGATCGGGGTTGCCGCGCCCCAGGTCGATCAACCGCGGTCCGGGCCGCCCGCGCGCGGCCGCCGCGGCGGCGACGATCCGCGTGAAGTACTGCTCGGGGAGCCGAGCGAAGAGGTCGGGCGCCGGGCCGCCGCTCATGCCTGGCCGCGACGCGGCTCGAGTGCCTCCTGGGCCTCGCGCACGGTGAAGCGCCCTTCGTACAGCGCCTTGCCGACGATCACGCCACCGAGGTTGACCTGGCGCAGGTCGCGCAGCGTGCGCAGGTGCTCGAGCGTGCCGATCCCGCCCGAGTACAAAAAGCGCCCGCGGACGACGCCGGCGATCCGGCGCACCTCCTCGGGGTCCGGACCCTGGAGCATGCCGTCCCTGTCGACGTTCGTGTAGACGAACGAGCGCACGCCGCGGTTCTGCAAGCGGTCGATCACCGACTCGGCCGGCATCTGCGTGGTCTGCTGCCAGCCGGAGGTCGAGATGTTGCCGCCACGGGTGTCGACGGACACGATCACGCGCTCGCGGAAGGCCCCGAGCACGTCGTCGAGGAAGTCGAGGTCGTTGTAGGCCGCGGTCCCGAGGATGACCCGCTCGGCGCCCGCGCGCAGCGCGTCGCGGACCGCCGGCAGCGAGCGCAGCCCGCCGCCGTACTGCACCGGGACCGGAAGCTCGTGGGCGATGCGCTCCAGGTGCTCGAGCGACTTCGGCGAGCCCGTCCGCGCGCCGTCGAGGTCGACGACGTGCAGGAAGCGCGCGCCCGCCTCCACCCAGCCGCGCGCGGCCTGCAGCGGCGAGTCGCGATAGACCGTCTTCTCGTTGAAGTCACCCTGCACGAGCCGGACGGCCTGGCCCTCGGAGATGTCGATCGCCGGGTAGAGGATCACGGTCAGGCGGCGACGCGCGCGGAGACCGAGGTGAAGTTGGCCAGCAGCCGCAGCCCGGCGGCCGACGACTTCTCGGGGTGGAACTGCACGCCGTAGACGTCGCCGCGACCGACGATCGAGGCGAACGGGCCGCCGTAGTCCCCACGCCCGAGGACGTCGCTCTCCTCGGCGGGCACGGCCACGAACGAGTGCACGTGGTAGAAGGCCTCGGTCGCGCCAAGGCCCTCCAGCAGCGGCGACTCACGCGCGAACGCAACCTCGTTCCAGCCGATGTGCGGGACCTTCAGGGTGGGCGGCTCGGGCTCGAGCGCCACCACCTCGCCGGGCAGCAGCCCCAGCCCGCGGTCGCCGCCCAGCTCGGTCGAGGACTCGAAGAGCAGCTGCATGCCCAGGCACAGGCCGAGCACCGGCGTGCCCTGCGCCGCGCGCTCGACCACGAGCTCGTCGAGCCCGCGCTCGCGCATCGCGCGCATCGCGGCCGCGAACGCGCCCACCCCGGGAACGACGAGCCCGTCGGCGGCGCGCAGGGCGTCGTGGTCCGCGGTCAGCGCCACGCGCGCGCCCACGCGCTCCAGCGCCTTCTCGACGCTGCGGCGGTTGCCCATCCCGTGGTCGACCACCCCGATGAGGGTCACTGCGTCAGCGTCCCCTTCGTCGACGGCACGCCGGCCTCGCTGGGGTCGATCGCCACCGCGGTGCGCAGCGCCCGCGCAAACGCCTTGAAGGCCGCTTCGATCATGTGGTGGGCGTTGGTGCCGGTCTCGACGTCGATGTGGAGCGTCAGGCGCGCCGCATTGGCGACGGCGCGGAAGAACTCCTCGGCCAGCTCGTGGTCGAAGCCACCGGTGCCGCCGGGCGGCAGGTCGGCGACGAAGTGGCAGAACGGTCGCCCGGAGATGTCGATCGCGCACGAGGCGCGCGCCTCGTCCATGGGGACGTTGGCGCTGCCGTAGCGGCTGATGCCGGCCCGGTCGCCCAGGGCGCGGTCCAGCGCCTGGCCGAAGACGATGCCGGCGTCCTCGACGGTGTGGTGCGCGCCCGTCTCGAGGTCGCCGCGGACCTCGACGTCGAGGTCGAGGCGCCCGTGGCGCGCCAGCAGGTCGAGCATGTGGTCCAGGAACCCCACGCCCGTCGAGCGCTGGCCGGCGCCCGTGCCCTCGAGCGACAGCGCGAGGCTGACGTTGGTCTCCTTGGTCTGGCGCGAGATGTCGGCCGTCCGGCTCACGACGAGTGATTCTCCCGTACCTCCATCGAGGCCGCGTGCTGCTCGAAGCCCTCGGCGCGCGCGACCGGCGCCGCGGCCCGCGCCAGCGCGCCCGCCGCAGCCCCGATGCGGACCTCGCTGACGCGGCGGCGGAAGTGCCGAGCGTTGAGCCCGGACGCGAAGCGCGCGGCGCCGCCGGTGGGCAGCGTGTGGTTCGAGCCCGCGACGTAGTCGCCGAACGCCGTCCCGCTCTCGCGCCCGACGAACACGGCGCCCGCATTGCGCACGCGCGGCGCCAGGGCCTCGACCGCCGGCCCGATGAGCTGGAGGTGCTCGGGCGCGAAGGCCTCGGCGAAGGCCAGCGCCGCGACGAGGTCGGGCGCGTCGACGAGTGCGGCCGCCGCCGCGCCGGGGCGAACGTCGAGCGCGTCGAGCAGCGCCGGATCGTCGCTCACCGCGCAGACGATCGTCCCCTCGCCGTGCTCGGCCTGCGCGGTGAGGTCGATGGAGATCAGCGCGGGGTCGGCCCCCGCCGCGGCCACGATGAGGACGTCGGAGGGTCCGGCGAAGCCGTCGATCCCGACGTCGCCGCTGACCAGGCGCTTGGCCTCCTGCACGTAGAGGTTCCCGGGCCCGACGACGACGTCGGCGCGGGGCACGGTCTCGGTGCCGTAGGCGAGCGCGGCGACGGCATGGGCGCCGCCCATCCGGAAGACGGCGTCGGCGCCGCACAGGGCCGCCGCGGCCAGGATGACGGGGTGCGCCCCCGGAGCACAGACGACGACCTCCTCGACGCCGGCCGCGCGGGCGGTGACCACGCCCATGTCAACGGTCGACGGATAGGGCGCGCGGCCGCCGGGCACGTAGACGGCGGCGCGACGGACCGGCACCTCGCGCAGCGTCACGGTCTGGCCCTGGGGCAGCATCACGCCGCGCTCGCCGTCGACCCCGGCCTCGGCCACCGCGCGAACGTTGGCGATCGCCACCTCCAGACCCGCGCGCACCTCGGGGTCGAGCGCGTCGAGCGCCGCGGTCAGCTCGCCGTCCTCGACGCGCAGCGGCCCGTCGACGTCGTCGAAGCGCTCGACGTAGCGCCGCAGGGCGGCCTCGCCGTTCGCCCGCACGTCGGCCACGATGGTCGCCACCGCGTCGGTCACCGAGGCGGCGGGCGGAGTCAGCGCCCGGACGCGGGCCGCGACCTGTGCCGGGTCGCCCAGCGCGAGGCGCTCAACCGCCACGGAGGCCCTCCACGACCTCGTCGATGGCGGCCGCCTTGAGCTTGTGCGCCACGGGATTGGCGATCAGCCGCGCGGTCGAGGCGGCGATCTCCTCGCGCACCACGAGGCCGTTCTCGCGCAGGGTCGTGCCGGTCGCGGTGAGATCGACGATCGCCTCGACGAGCCCCGTGAGCGGCGCGAGCTCGACCGAGCCCTTGACCTCGACGATCTCGGCCTGCCGGCCGGTGTCCTCGAACCAGCGAGCGGCGATGCGCGGGTACTTGGTCGCCACGCGCATCACCCCCAGCCGCCGCAGGGCCTCGACCGCCGGGTCGGGGTCGCCGGCGACGCTGGCCAGCACCATCCGGCAGCCGCCGTAGCCGAGGTCGAGCAGCTCGAAGACCTGGCGCCCGCGCTGCTCCATGAGGACGTCCTTGCCCGTGATGCCGAGGTCGGCGGCGCCGGCCTCGACGTAGGTGGGGACGTCGCTCGGGCGCATGGTGACGACGCCCACGTCGTCGAAGAGCAGCCGCCGGTCGTTGGCGCGCACCTCGGAGGTGTCGACGCCGATCCGCTCCAGCGCGTCGAGGGTGGCGCCGAAGAGCGCGCCCCGCGGCACCGCGATCGTCAGGCCGAAGCGGTTCACCGCTCCTCCCCGGCCAGCGCGGCGTGCAGGCGGTCGACGCCGAGCGCGAAGCCGACGGCCGGCAGGGCGCGCCCGAAGCGCCCGAGCAGGTCGTCGTAGCGCCCGCCGCCGCCCAGCGGCTCGCCCAGCGCGGGGTCGTAGACGTCGAAGACGGCGCCGGTGTAGTAGCCCAGGCCGCGGGCCAGGCCGAGGTCGAAGATCACGCGGTCGGCCACGCCGGGCTCGAGCAGGTCGAGCATCGACCGCAGCCCGGCCAGCGCGTCGGCCACCGGCCCGGGCGGGGCGTCGAGCACGTCGGGGCCGCCGCGCAGCTGCGGCACGCGCACCAGCAGCTCGGCGTCGCCGGCGGCGAGGCCGAGGTCGCGGACCTCGCGCTCGAGGCCGACGAAGTCCTTGGTCGCCAGCTCGTGCAGGAGCCGCTCGCGGTGCTCCTCGTCGACCCCGAGGCCGCTGAGCAGCGCCGGGTAGAGCGAGGCGTCGCCCAGGCCGACCCGATAGCCCTGGAGGCCCACGGCGTCGAGCGCGTGGCACAGGACGTTGAGCGCCTCGGCCGTTCCCGCCGGCGCCGGAGCGCCGACCAGCTCGATCCCGGCCTGCAGGAACTCGCGCATCTGCCCGCGGTGCGGCGTGACCTGCCGGTAGGCGTGGGCGACGTAGCAGAAGCGCAGCGGCGGCTCGGCGGTCTGGTAGCGCGTGGCCACCAGCCGAGCGATGGGCACGGTCATGTCGGCGCGCAGGGCCAGGACGTCGCCGTGGTCGTCGAAGACGCGGTAGGCGGGCTGCACGCCCCCGTCGCCGCGGCGCAGGACGGCCTCGTACTCGATCGCCGGGGTGTAGACCTCGCCGTAGCCGTGGCGCTCGAAGACGCCGCGCAGGGTGTCGGTGATCGCGCGCAGCTCCCGCATCTCGTCGGGGAGCACGTCGCGGGTACCGCTGGGGATGCGGTGGTTCACACCTGCGCGGGCTGCTCTGAGGCCACCCGCTCGATCTGGGCGCCGAGCTCGCGCAGGCGCTCGTCGATGCGCTCGTACCCGCGGTCGATCTCGCGAATGTTCTGGATCTCGCTGCGGCCATCGGCGCACAGGGCGGCGATGAGCATCGCCATGCCCGCCCGGATGTCGGGCGACGAGAGCCGCTCTCCCCTCAGCCGGCTGGGCCCGGTGACGATCGCGCGATGCGGATCGCAGAGCACGATGTCGGCCCCCATCGAGACGAGCTTGTCGGTGAAGATCATGCGGTTCTCGAACATCCACTCGTGCACGAGGACGGATCCGCTGCACTGGGTGGCCAGCGCGATGGCGATCGACGTGAGGTCGGCGGGGAACGCCGGCCACGGGCCGTCCTGGACCTTGGCCTTGTACTCGCCCACGTCGCGCTGGGCGACGAGCTGCTGCTCGCCGGGGACGATCACGTCGGCGCCGTCGATCTCGGTGCGCAGGCCGAGGCGGCCGAAGACGAGGCGGATCATGCGCAGGTCCTCGGGCTCGGTCCCCTTGATCCGCAGCTCACCGCCGGTCACGCCCGCCAGGGCGATGAACGACCCGATCTCGATGTGGTCCGGGCCGATGTCGTGCGTGCAGCCGCCCAGCTCCGACAGGCCGCTGACGATGAGGACGTTCGAGCCGATGCCGCGGATGTCGGCGCCCATCTTCACGAGCATGCGCGCGAGGTCCTGCACGTGGGGCTCGCAGGCGGCGTTGCCGATGATCGTCGTGCCGGGCGTGAGCGCGGCGGCCATGAGCGCGTTCTCGGTGGCCATCACGGACGGCTCGTCCATGAAGACCTCGCCGGCGCGCAGGCCGCCGTTGGGCGCCGCGAGCACGAGGTTGCGCCCGGATTCGTAGACGGCGCCGAGCGCGCGGAAGGCGTCGATGTGCGGGTCCAGGCGCCGGCGGCCGATGACGTCGCCGCCCGGCGGCGGCATGTCCGCGCGCCCGAAGCGTGCCAGCAGCGGGCCGGCGAGCAGGAACGACGCGCGGATGCGCTCGGCGTGGTCGCGATCGATCTGCGCCTCGCGATCGACTCCCGCGGCGCAGATGACGACCTCGTTGTCGTCGCGCCACTCGGCCGTCGCGCCCAGCCCGCGCAGGACGCGCAGCATGGCCTCGACGTCGCGGATGCGCGGGACGTTGCGCACCACGACGTCCTCGCTGGTGAGCACGGAGGCAGCGAGGATGGGCAGGGCACCGTTCTTGTTGCCTGCGGGTGTGACCGTGCCGCGCAGCGGCACGCCGCCGTCGATGACGAACTTCTCCATGACGTGAGGGGTCGCCGCTTCCGGAAGCGGGGTCGGCGGCTCGGCTAGCCTAACAGCCATGTCGGTGCGGCTTTCGCGCGATGAGGCCTGGAACCTGCTTGCCGAGTGGGTGCAATCGGAGTCCCTGCGCCGCCATTGCCTGGCCGTCGAGACGGCCATGCGCGCCTACGCGCGGCGCAACGGCGCCGACGAGGAGCTGTGGGGCGTCGTCGGTCTGCTGCACGACATGGACTACGAGCGCCACCCCGATCTCGAGACCGGTCACCCGCGCATCGCGCTGGCGGAGCTCGAGGCGCGCGACGTCGACCCGGTCGTCGTGCGCGCCATCGCCTCGCACGCCGACTTCCTCGAGGTCTCGCGTGACTCGCCGATGGAGCGGACGCTGTACGCGGTCGACGAGCTCTCGGGCTTCATCCTGGCCTGCGCGTACGTGCGTCCCGAGGGCATCCACGGCCTGACGCCGAAGTCGGTCAAGAAGAAGCTCAGGCAGCCGAGCTTCGCGGCCGCCGTCAACCGCGAGGAGGTCCGCGCGGGAGCCGAGGAGCTCGGCGTGGACTTCGACGAGCATGTCGCCTTCGTCATCGCGGCGCTCGAGGAGCGCGCGGACGAGCTCGGCCTGCAGGGCCGCGACCGCGCGGGCACGGGGTAGCGCGCGTGTCGGGCACGGAGCGCTACGCCCGCGTCCTGCGGGCGCCGGATGTCGCACGCCTGCTCGGCGCCGCCGTGCTGGCGCGCATGCCCATCGGCATCGACACCCTCGCGATCGTCCTCTTCGTGCGTGCGGAGACGGGGTCGTTCGCGCGGGCAGGGCTGGTGGCGGCGGCGTTCGGGATCGGCAGCGGGGTGTCGAGCCCGCTTCAGGGGCGGCTGATCGACCAGCACGGGCACGCGCGGGTCCTGCTGCCGCTTGCGGCATTGCACGCGACCTCGCTGGGCGCGCTGGTGGTCCTGGGACTGGCCGGTGCGCCGATCGCGGCCCTCGTCGGCTGCGGTCTTGTCGTCGGCTCGAGCGTACCCCCGGTGGGGACGGTCGTGCGCCCGATGCTCTCGCGGCTGCTGGGCGCCGATCAGGATCTGTTGCCGACGGCCTACGCGGTCGACGGGATTGCCATCGAGATGGTCTTCGTCGGCGGGCCGCTGCTGACCGCGGTGATCGTCAGCTTCGGGTCGCCCGCCGTGGCGCTGATGGTCGCCGGCGGGTTCGCGCTTGCCGGCACGTTCGTGCTCGTGACGGCCCCGGCCTCGCGGGCCTTCCGCCCGTCGGGCGCCTCGGGTGAGCGGCATCTGCTCGGCGCGCTCGTGTCGCCCGGCGTGCGCACGCTCGTGGCCACCATCGCCCCGGTCGGCTTCGCCCTGGGCGCGACCGAGGTGACGATGACCGCCTTCGCGGCCGACCACGGCTCGCGGGCGGCGGCGGGCGCGCTGCTCGCCGTGTGGGCGGCCGGCAGCGGCGTCGGCGGGCTCGCCTACGGCGCGCGCGAGCACGGGCTGGCACCCGACGCGCGGTGGCTGCGCCTGGCGGTCGCCTTCCCGCTGTGCTCGATGCCGCTCGTGGTGGCGCCCTCGATTCCGGTCATGGCGCCCCTGGCGCTGATCGCCGGCCTCTGCCTGGCGCCCTTCATGGCCGCCGCCAATCAGCTCATCGGCGACGTGGCGCCGCCGCAGGCGAGGACCGAGGCCTTCGCGTGGCCGGTCACGGCCATCGCCCTCGGCGCGGCGAGCGGGAGCGCCGCGGCCGGCGCCATCATCGAGGCCTCGGGCTGGCGGACGGCCTTCGTCGTGGTGATCGGCGCCGGCCTCCTGGCGGCGGCGGTGGCGGTGACGCGCCGCCGGACGCTCGCGCTCGCCGCTGCGGCCGCGTCCTGACGCGCCGCGGGACGCTCACGCTCGCCGCTGCGGCGGCGTCCTGACGCGCCGCACGCCTCAGCTCGGCGCCTGCCAGCGCCCGCCCGCCTTCGCCCAGCTCAGCAGGTGATCGACGCCGCAGAACGCGTCGGCGATGCGGTGCTCGCCGCGCAGGCGCAGCAGGAGCACGCGCCGGTCCCCGAGCGGCCCGCCGCAGTGCGCGCAGCGGCCGAGGCCGTTGTCGGGCTCGCCCGGGGCGAGGATGCGTCCCGGATCCCAGTGCGCGCCCTGGATCGCCCAGGGCACGACGTGCTCGAGCCGGCAGAAGGCGGCCTTGCGCTCGCCCTCGGGCTCGGTCGCGCGGAAGCCCTCGTCGGCGCCGACGTCCACGCCACACCAGCTGCACCGCGCCCCGTTCATCCGGGGCGGAGCCTAGCCCGGCCGGCGGCGGGCGTTATCGTGGCGGGCCATGGCGGACGGGCTGAAGATCGTGGTCCTCGAGGGCGACGAGACCGGGCAGGAGCTGCTCGAGCAGGCCTGCCGGGTGCTCGACCCGGAGGTTCTGGGGCTCGCACTGGAGCTCGAGCGCTACGACCTCTCGCTCGAGCACCGCCGCGCGACGCGGAACGCCGTGGTCAGCGAGGCGGCCCAGGCCATGAAGGAAGCCGGCTTCGGGCTGAAGGCGGCGACGATCACGCCGGAGGGCAGGGACGACGTCGGATCGCCCAACCGCATCCTCCGCGAGGAGGTCGACGGCAAGGTCATCATCCGCACCGGCCGCCGCATCCCCGGCGTGACCCCGATCGCCGGTGTCCATCAGCCGATCAGCGTCGTGCGCATGGCGGTCGAGGACGCCTACGGCGCCGAGCAGTGGCGCGAGGGCGACGAGGGCGCGCCAGACGAGGTCGCATACCGCACCGAGAAGGTCACGCGCTCCACCTGTCGGGCGGTGGCCGAGTACGCGTTCCGCACCGCGCGCACGATGGGCGGCAAGGTGTACGGCGGGCCCAAGTGGACCGTCTCCCCCGTCTACGAGGGCATGCTCAAGGAGGAGCTCGACGCCGCCGCCGAGCGCCACTCCGACGTCACGTACGAGCCGGTGCTCATCGACGCCACCTACGCCGGGCTCATCACCTCTCCGGCCGAGACGCCGGTCGTCATCCCGGCGCTCAACCGCGACGGCGACTGCCTCAGCGACCTCGTCATGCCGATGTTCGGCTCTATCGCGGGCGCCGAGTCGGTGCTCCTGGCCTTCGACGACGAGCTCAACACGGAGGTCGCCATGGCGGAGGCACCGCACGGGACGGCGCCCGCCCTGCAGGGCAAGGACATCGCCAACCCCATGGCCATGATCCTGGCCTGCGGCGCGGTGCTCCACTACGCGGGTCTCGCCGGCTACGCGGGCGCCCACCGCGCCTCCCGCGCGGTCTACGAGGCGGTGCTCGAGGCGACCTCCGCCGGCATCCGCACGCTGGACCTCGGAGGAACCGCCACGACGACGGACTTCACCGACGAGGTCGTCGCGCGGGTGCGGACGAAGATCGACGTCTGGTCGTCGCTGGGCACGACCGTCTGAGGCCCCGGCCTCGCCGCCCCCTCCCCGCGCCGCTCCGCCCCGTCCGGACCGCCCGCTTCGCCGTCCCCGCCGGACCGCCCGCTTCGCCGCCCCCGCGCGCCGCTTCGCGTCCGGCGCGCGACGCCTTCGCCGCCGCTGCAAGATCGCTTGCAGCCCCCCGCTTCCGTCCGGCCGCACACCTACCGTCACGAACACATGTTCTCCCCCTCTTCCCATCCCCGGACGGCCGCGCCCATGTGGCGCCAGGTGGTCCGGCGTGCCGTCGACCTGACCGTGGCCTTCGCCACGCTCGAGAGCGCTACGAGCGCGCGCGACCTCTGGTCCCGCGACGCCGCGTCGCCTCCGAGCGCGTGCCCGCCCGGCCTCCTCGACGCTCCCGCCTCGCATCCGCACCGCACGCCCCTGCGCCCTCGGGCGCGACCGGGGCGTCCCGGTGCGGTCCCGGCGCGGGACCATGACTGCCTCGTGCCCCATGCGAGGCGCCCGCGGCACCGCAGCGCGCATCCCTCAGCGCGCTGACCGGCCTGGGAGGGCCGCAGCCGGCGATCCCGCCGCCGCCGACTCAGCGGCGCGGGACCGCTCACGGGCGCTTCGTCGGGGCCGAGCGCGGTCCGGTCCGCGCTCGCCAACGCAAACGGGCCGCCCGAAGGCGGCCCGTTCTCATGTCTATAACCGGCGGCGTCCTACTCTCCCGGGCCCTTGCGGGCCAAGTACCATCGGCGCTGAGGGGCTTAACTGCTCTGTTCGGAATGGGAAGAGGTGTTTCCCCCTCGCCATAGCCACCGGAATCTTGCGAGACCACGTCCTCTCACGAGGCCACGGGCCCTCTCGGAGGCCCTTCAAAACCGCACAGCGCCACACTGAGCATCAAAAAAGAAAACCGTCAAGCCCTCGGACCATTAGTACCGGTCTCCTTCGCGCATTGCTGCGCTTCCAGATCCGGCCTATCAACCTGGTGGTCTACCAGGGTCCTTACTCCCTCAAGGGGATGGGAGAGCTCATCTCGAGGTCGGCTTCCCGCTTAGATGCCTTCAGCGGTTATCCGATCCACACGTAGCTAACCTGC
>DASVFT010000111.1:0-5776 GCA_036379935.1 Solirubrobacteraceae bacterium
CTTCGGCTCGCGCACCGACCGCGAGGGGCCGCTGCCCGAGCAGACGGCGGCCGACCTGCGCGAGCGGCTCCTCGAGCTCTTCCCCGCGGTGCGCGACGTGGCCATCGAGCACGGCTGGCACGGTGTGCTCGGCGTCCCCCGCGACTGGTCGCCCGCCGTCGGCCTCGACCCAGCGACCGGGCTGGCTTGGGCCGGCGGCTACGTCGGCGAGGGCGTCGCGGCCGCCAACCTGGCGGGGCGCACGCTGCGCGACCTGCTGCTCGGACGCGACACCGAGCTCACCAGGCTGCCGTGGGTGGGTCCCTTCAGCCGTCGATGGGAGCCCGAGCCGCTGCGCTTCATCGGTGTGCACGCGGTGTACGGCCTCTACGGGCTCGCCGACAGGCGCGAGCGCCGCACGGGCCGGCCGGCGAGCGCGGCCCGTCTGGCCGATCTCGTCGCCGGGCGCTGAGTCGCCTCGGGGCACCACTTCGCCGACCTGTGGTGCGAGCGTCCTGTGTTTTGGACATCGTGGCCTACGCACCGCGCCGTTTCGGCGTGTACGGTCAGGCCATGGGAGAGAGAGCAGACGACGCAGTCGTCACGCTCCGGGACGTAAGCAAGCGGTTCGACGACCTCGTGGCCGTCGACCGCGTCGATCTAGAGGTGCGCAACGGCGAGTTCCTCGCCTTGCTGGGCCCCTCGGGCTGCGGCAAGACGACCACGCTGCGGATGATCGCCGGCTTCGAGGACCCGACCGAGGGGGAGATCGACATCGACGGCGTCCCGGTCGCCGGCGTCCCGCCCAACCGCCGGCAGGTCAACACGGTGTTCCAGGCCTACGCGCTGTTCCCGCACATGAGCGTGCTCGACAACGTGGCCTACGGCCTCAAGCAGCGCAACGTGTCCAAGCGCGAGCGGCACGCCAAGGCCGCGGAGGCGCTCGCGCTCGTGCACCTCACGGGCCGGGAGCGCGCGCGCCCCAACCAGCTCTCCGGCGGCCAGCAGCAGCGCGTCGCGCTGGCCCGGGCGCTCGTGCTCGAACCCAAGGTTTTGCTGCTCGACGAGCCGCTCGGCGCGCTCGACCAGAAGCTGCGCAAGGCGATGCAGATCGAGCTCAAGCGCCTGCAGCGCGAGGTGGGCATCACCTTCGTCTTCGTGACGCACGACCAGGAGGAGGCCATGGCCATGGCCGACCGGATCGCGGTCATGAACGACGGGCGGATCGAGCAGCTGGCCGTTCCCAGCGAGCTCTACGACGAGCCCGCGACGCCGTTCGTGGCCGACTTCATCGGCGACATGAGCGTGCTCACGGGCCGCGTGGCCGGCGAGGTCGTCGAGCTCGACGCGGGCGGCCGCGTGCCCATCGGTCGCTGGCTGTCCGAGGCGGCCAACGGCACGCGCGTCCGGGTCGGCGTCCGGCCGGAGGCCGCGGAGATCGGCGCGCAGCCGCGCCACGAGGTGATGGCCACCGTGGTCACCGCGATGGTCCTTGGCGATCGCCTCCAGGTCGTGGCCCGGCTGGGCGACGGCCAGGAGGTGCTCGTGCGCCAGGCGCGCTCGACCGGTGACGCCCCGGTCGCCGCGGCGCAGCCCGGCGACCAGGTGGGAATCGCATTCAGGCCGCAGTGCGGCCTGCTGTTGGGCGAAGCCGGCGCTCGCGGCGACGCGCAGACGAGGGACCAGACGCTGGAGGAGGCGGTCGCATGAAGGATGAGCACGAGGGCCTGAACGTCCTCGCCCCGGAGCCCCGGCGCCGGGCGCTGGAGCGTGCCCTGACCAGACGGCAGGCGCTGAGCGCCGGCTTCGGCGGCGCGGCCGCCCTCTATCTCGCCGCCTGCGGCGGTACCTCGGGAACGAGTGGTGGCGGTGGCGGCGCGGCGACGACCAGCGCCGCCAAGGAGGCGTCGAAGCTGGCCGGCAAGCCGATCGAGAGCCAGCTGCTGATGTCCAACTGGGTCGACTACGTCGATCCCAAGGACCTCAAGAGCTTCGGCAAGGAGCTCGGGCCGAAGGTCACGCTCGAGGGCTATGGCTCGAACGACGAGCTGATCGCCAAGCTCAGCGCCGGCGGCTCGAACTACGACGTCATCGTGCCCTCCGCCAGCTACGTGCCCGAGTGCATCCAGAAGGGCCTGCTGATGCCCCTGGACCACTCGCTGATCCCGAACCTCAAGAACCTCCAGCCGACGTTCAAGAAGACCAAGTACGACCCGGGCAACAAGTACTCGATCTGCAAGGACTACGGCATCACGTCCTTCTACTACCGCAAGGACGTGGTCAAGGATCCGCCCACCACGCTCAAGGGCTGGTTCGAGATCCTCCCCAAGTACAAGGGCAAGAACATCAACTTCATCGAGGGCGGGTCGGAGATCTGGGGCGTGCTGCTGCTGGCCGCCGGTCACAGCGAGTCCTCGGAGAAGGAGTCCGACTACCAGGACGCCTTCGAGGTCGCGATGTCGGTCAAGCCCGCGATCAAGACGATCAACTCGACCTACATCGAGCGGCTGGGGCGGGGGCAGATCGACATCGGCCTGGGGTGGAACGGCGACGTGTTGCGCGCGGCGATCGAGGCCAAGAAGCACGGGATCGAGATCGGCTACACGGTTCCGCAGGGTGCGGGCGAGTACTGGACCGACAACTGGACGATCTCCGCGGGGGCCAAGAACCCGGTGGCGGCGCACAAGTGGATCGACTACGTGCTGCGGCCGGACATCGCGGCGCGGGAGTGGAACTACGTGGGCTACGCGGTCCCGGTCATCGGCGCCGAGAAGCTGGTCGACCCCGCCATCTCGAAGAGCCCGATGATCGACATCCCGGCGTCCACGCTCGACGGCTACGACACCGCGATCGTCACCCCGCGGATCAGCGAGCTGACGGCCAAGTACTACACGAAGTTCAAGGCGTAGCGAGTGGCGGCAACCGCCGCCATCGGTCGCGAGTCGGCGGGTACCGCGCCGCGCCTGCGCGGCCCGGCCGCGGCGGGGCTCGGGTTGCTCGGCGTCGCCGTCACCGCCGGCCTGTTCACGCAGTTCGGCACCATCGCGAACGGCCTGGTGCCGGCCGTGGCGCTGCTGCTCTGCGCGCTGCCGGTGTTCCTGCTCGGCGGAGCGCTCCTCGTGCGCTCCGGCGCGCTGGGGCCGCCGGCGCGCGGCTACCCGCTGACGCTGCTGGCGCCTGCGGCGGCCTACTACGCGGCGTTCTTCCTCGTCCCGGTCGGCTTCCTGGTCCTGTTCTCGGTCTCCACGACCAAGGGCTTCGCCGACGTGCAGTACGGCTTCAGCCTGGAGAACTTCCGCAACGCGCTGGACTCGGTCTACATCGACATCTTCGTGCGCACGCTGCGGTTCTCGTTCCTGGGCACGGCGCTGACGATCCTGGTTGGGTGGCCGCTGGCCTACTGGCTGGCCCGCTACGCCCCGCCGCGCCGCAAGAACCTCCTGCTGGCACTGGTGATCATCCCGTTCTGGACGTCGTTCTTGATTCGCACGTACTCGTTCTTGATCGTGCTCGACCCGGCGTTCCCGCTCTCGAAGGGGCTGGATGCCATCGGCCTGACGAACGGGCCGCTCGATGTGCTCTACACCAGCACCGCCGTGCAGATCGGCATCGTCTACAACTACCTGCCGCTGTTCGTGCTGCCCGCCTACGCCGCGCTCGAGCGCCTGGACTGGACGCTGCTCGACGCCGCCAGCGATCTCGGCTCCACGGGCTGGAAGGCGCTGCGCGAGATCACGGTGCCGCTGGCGATGCCCGGCCTGATCACCGGCGCGCTGCTCGTCTTCATCCCCATGATGGGCGAGTACGTCATCCCCCAGATCCTCGGCGGGGGCAAGGTCGACCTGATGGGCAACATCGTGCGGCGCGCGTTCCTCGAGCAGCAGAACTACCCGCTGGGCTCGGCCATCGCGATGCTGCTGATGGCCGGGCTGTCGGTCTTCCTCGTGGCCTATCTGTGGCTGACCACCCGCGCGGCGGAGACGGCCGATGCCTGAGCCCGTTCGCCGCCTCGGGGCGTTCCTCGGCGCGGTGGCGCTGGTGGCCGGCGTGCTGGCGCTGATGATGCTCGTCGTCGGCGCCGCGGGCGGGGACGTTTCCGCGCGCGCCCTCGTGGCGGCCTTCGTCGGCGCTGGGCTGGTGGTGCTCGCCGTCCGCACGGTGTCGACGCGCGGCCTGCTCGGCGGCTACAGCGCGCTCGTCTACGTGCTGCTGTTCGCGCCCATCGTCGTCGTGGTGGTCTACGCCTTCAACTCCGGCCGCTACGTGGCGCTCTGGGACGGCTTCAGCACGAAGTGGTTCTCCGAGGCGCTCGACGACGACGCCATCACCACGTCCATCGGGCGCTCGTTCCGCATCGCCATCGCCACCGCGATCGTCTCGACCGTCCTCGGCACGGCGGCCGCCCTGGCCATGAGCCGCGCCCGCGCGCTCGTGCGCGCGCCCCTCGAGGTCGTCGTGCTCCTGACGCTCGTCGTGCCCGAGGTCGTGATCGGAATCGCGTCGCTGATCTTCTTCGTCAACTCGGGCTTCGAGCTGGGGCTGGTCACCATGTTCCTCGCCCACTGCGTGTTCAACATGTCGCTGGTCGTGCTCATCGTGCGCGCCCGCTTCATCTCGATGGGCGACACGCTGGAGGAGGCCTCGCGTGACCTGGGCGCCGGCCCGATCGCCACCTTCCGCCAGGTCACGCTGCCGCGGATCGCGCCCGCGGTCATCGCCGGCGGCCTGCTCGCGTTTACCTTCTCGTTCGACGACGTCGTGATCTCGAACTTCACCTCGGGGGCCGGCAACGAGACATGGCCGCTGCGCATCCTCTCGGCGCTGCGCTTCGGGCTCAGCCCGGAGCTGAACGCCGCTGCGACGATGATGATCGCCGTGACCTTCGTCGGGCTGGCGCTCGCCGGCCTGGCCCTGCGCGCCGGCGCGCGTCAGTCGACCGGCGATCAGCCGGCGGCCGCGACGGCGGCCGGCATCGCCGGCATCTGATAGATCACCGGCATGGCGCGCGGATTGGTCATCATCGACATCCAGCGGGACTACTTCCCCGGCGGCGCTCATCCGCTGGTGCAGCCCGAGGCCGCCGCGGCCGCGGCGGGCCGCGTGCTCGCGGCCTTCCGGACGGCGGGCGAGCCCGTGGTCCACGTGCAGCACATCTCGCAGGCGCCCGACGCCGACTTCATGCGTCCGGGGACCGACGGCGTCGAGATCCACCCGCTCGTCGCACCGATGGGCGGTGAGCCGGTGATCGAGAAGGGGTCGCCCAACGGGTTCGTCGAGACCGGCCTCGAGGACGAGCTGCGCTCGCGCGGCATCGACGAGCTCGTGGTCGCGGGGATGATGAGCAGCATGTGCGTCGACGCGACGGTGCGCGCCGCGGTCGACCTCGGGTTCACCGCGACGGTCGTGCACGACGGCTGCGCGGCGCCCAACCTGCAGTTCCACGGCGACGAGGTCCCCGCGGCCTCCGTGCACGCGGCCTTCATGGCCGCCCTGGCCGACGGCTACGCCACCGTGGTCAGCGCCGACGAGCTGCTGGCGCCCTGAGTCAGAAGCCCAGCGACTCGATCGCGGTCTCCCGGCGCGGGTCCTCCTCGTAGCGGAAGCGGTCCGGGCTGACGCCGCGCGCCTCGGCGAGCTCGAGCGCGATCCGCTGCACCACGACGGTGAGCGGGAACACCGACAGCGCCTCGCCGAGCTCCCGCTGCGGGAAGCGGGCGATGTGCGCGCCCGTGACCTCGACCGCGGCGGCGATCGCCTCCGTGCGGTCGGCCATCGGGCCGCCGCCGTCGAGCACGAC
>DASVFT010000112.1:0-21975 GCA_036379935.1 Solirubrobacteraceae bacterium
CCTCCTCGTCGAGGAGCTGGACGCCGAGCACCGCGGCCGGACCCTCGTCTTCGTCCGCACCAAGCGCGGCGCCGACCGGCTCGTCAAAAAGCTCAAGGCGCAGGACGTCCACGCCGTCGCCATGCACGGCGACAAGTCGCAGTCCCAGCGCGAGCGCGCGCTCGCCCGCTTCGAGAAGGGCAAGGTCGACACGCTGGTGGCGACCGACGTCGCCGCCCGCGGCATCGACGTCGACGGCATCTCCCACGTCATCAACTACGACCCGCCCGCCGATCGCGACGGCTACGTCCACCGCATCGGCCGGACGGCGCGCGCGGGACGCAGCGGAGTCGGCGTGACCTTCGTCGGCACCGAGCACGCCCGCGACGTCGAGCGGATCGCCAGCGAGCTGCGCCTCGAGCGCGAGTTCGCCGAGACGGCGCTGAGCTCGCCGGCCGGCGGCGGACGGCCGGGGCCGCGCCACGAGCGCCCGCGGTCGCGCGAGCGCTCGCGCGGGCGCGGCCGCGGCCGGCGCTAGGCGAGGGCGCGGCGCCGCGACCGCTCTGTGTCGGCCGCCCTCGTTGGCGGCACCGCGCGGTCGGGGCAGTGAGGGAAAGGGTCGCCTGGCGCGTGCGTTGTCCCCGTCGTCCGCCGCTCCACCCGCTCGATCGCACGCCGGGGGCGCCCGCGGCCGCAGTCGTTTGAGGGGTGGGCTCTCTTAACCATGACTATCCTGGTCTATGGAGCCCACCCCCTCCGAAGCGGCGGGAAGTGTTGCGAGACACGCGCACGCTGCGTACAACCGGCCGCGAGCCTGCGGCAAACCGCACGCGCGAGCAGGGCCGCGAGCGCGAACGACACCCTTTCCCTCATTGCCCTGGCCGCGCAGAGCAGGGAGCGCACGCGGAGCGGGCCAGCGCACGGAGCAGGGAGCGCACGCGGAGCGGGCAGCGCACGGAGCGGGGGAGCGCACGCGGAGCGGGCCAGCGCACGGAGCGGGCAAGCGTACGGAGCGGGCAAGCGCGCGGAGCGGCGCTAGCCCGGCGTCTCCGAGTCCTCGACGAAGACCACGTCCTCGGGGCTCCAGCGCAGACGCACGACCGAACCCGGCTGGAGGTTCTCCTCGCGGACGGCGGCGACGTCCTCGACGGTGAACGCGGCGCGGATCTCGAGGTCGTCGCTGACGCGGACGTGGGCGTTGAAGACCGAGCCCGTGAAGACGAGGCGGTCGACGGTGCCGACCACGCCGTCGACCGGCGAGGCGGGGGCGCCCGGCGCCTCGACGCGCACGCGATCGTGCGGGAGCACGGCCGCCACCGGGTTGGCCCCGTTGAGATGGCCGGGGAGCGGGCCGCGCACCACGACGTCGGGGTGTGAGACCTCCACGACGTCGGCGTGACGCGTGCTCGTCCCTCGGATGATGGTGCCGGCGTCGATGAAGCTGGCGACATAGGACGTGCGCGGCGAGCGGTAGAGGGCCTCGGGCCGGTCGACCTGGACGATCATCCCCTGGTCCATGACCGCAATGCGGTCGGCGATCGCGCACGCCTCCTCCTGGTCGTGGGTGACGTGGACGAACGTCGTCCCGGTCGAGCGCTTGAGCCGCACGAGCTCGTCCTGCATCTGCCGTCGCAGCTTGAGGTCGAGTGCGCCGAGCGGCTCGTCGAGGAGCAGCAGCGCCGGGCGCTTGATCAGCGCGCGCGCCAGCGCCGCACGCTGCTGCTGGCCGCCGGAGAGCTCGGCGATGCGGCGCCGCTCCATGCCGGCCAGGCCCACGAGCCCGAGCACCTCGGCGACGCGCTTGTCCTGCTCGGCGCGCGGGACGCGGTCCATCTTCAGGCCGTAGGCGACGTTGGCGCCCAAGCGCAGGTGGGGGAAGAGCGCGTAGGACTGGAACACCGTGTTCGTCGGCCGGTGGTAGGGCTGGGTATGGGTGACGTCCGCGCCCTCGATCTCGACGCGCCCGGTGGTGGGCTCCACGAAGCCGCCCACGATGCGCAGCGTCGTGGTCTTCCCGCACCCGCTCGGTCCCAGGAGCGCGAAGAGCTCCCCCCGCTCGATCTCGAGCGACACGCCTTCGGCCTCCGAACCCAGCGCGTACGTGCTCTGCCCGGGGTAGCTCTTGCGCAGGTCGCTGCATCTCAGGGTGGGGGTCATCGCCTAGCCCGGAAGCCCCACGCTCAGGGGCACGCGGCCGGCGCCCTCGCGGCGGCGAAGCCTGTCGCGCCCGACCGCGATCAGGCTGCCGAGCGTCAACAGCACGAACGACGCCCCCAGCATGAGCGCCGAGATCGCGTTGAGGTCGGGCGTGACGCGGATCCGCAGCGACCCGAAGATGTACAGCGGCAGCGTCTGCTGCGAGCCGGTGACCAGGAAGGTCAGGATGAACTCGTCCATCGACATCGCGAACGCGATCATGGCGCCGGCCACGATCCCGGGAAGCGCCTGAGGCACCGAGACGGTGAGGAACGCCTTCCAGGGACGCGCGCCCAGGTCCATGGCCGCGAGCTCCTGGTTGCGATCGAGGCCCTCGAGGCGCACCAGGACCATCAGCGTCACCACCGGCAACGTGATGATGATGTGGCCGGCGATGATCGTCCACAGGCCGCGCTCGAGGCCGATCGCGTTGAGCCCGATGATGATGGCGAGGCCGAGCACGACGGGCGGGAGGAAGAGCGGCACGGCGATCACCGCGAGGTTGAACGAGCGAAGGCGCCCGGTCACCCGCGCGATCTGCACGGCGGCCAGCGTCCCGATCACCACGCTCACGAGCACCGCCACCGTCGCCACCTGCAGGCTGGTCGAGAGGCTGTCGATCAGCACGCTGTTGCTGAACACCTCGCTGAACCAGTGCGTCGTGAAGCCGGTCAGCGGCAGCCCCGACTGATCGGAGTTGTTGAAGGCCAGGACGACCAGCAGCACCGGCGGCGTGTAGAGGAACAGCAGGTAGAGCAGCGAGTAGGCGAAGAGCAGCGGCGAGCGCCGGTGCGTGTAGCCCCGCGTGTACTCGCCCACCGCGTCGACCTTCCCGACGCCGGTGCGCAGCAGGATGAGCATGAGCATGATGCTCACCAGCAGCAGCACGGCGAGCGTCGCCCCGAACCCCCACTGCAGCGAGTTGCCGAACTGGTTGGTGATCAGGTTGGAGTAGAGCGTCCCGTTCGTGCCGCCGATGAGCTGCGGCGTGGCGTAGTCGCCCATCATCGAGATGAAGGCGAACACGAAGCCGGCGACGAGGCCGGTCCGCGCGATCGGCAGGGTGAGCGTCGTGAGGCTCCGCCACGGCCTGGCGCCCAGGTCGGCGGCGGCCTCGAGCATCGCCGGGTTGATGCGCTCGATCGCGATGTAGATGGCGAGGAAGGCCAGCGGGAAGAGCAGGTAGACGAACGTGATCACGATCGCCGGCTTGTCGAAGCCGAAGAAGCCGATCGGTGAGTGGACCAGGCCGATGCCTCGCAGCGCCTTGTTGATGAGCCCGTCGTCGCCGAACATGTTCAGCCACGCGAACACGCGGATCAGGTAGCTCGTCCAGAACGGGATGATGGCCACGAGGATCCATGCCAGCCGCCGCTGCGGGCGCACCTTCGTCGCCACGAAGTAGGCGAACGGGAACGTGAGCAGCACCGTCAGCGCCGAGGCGAGACCCACGAACCCGAAGGACCGCAGCAGCGTGTTCCAGTACGTGCTGTTGGCGAAGAACCGCGTGTAGTTCGAGAGCGTCCAATCGTGGACGATGACCCCGTTGCGGGTCGGCCAGAACGAGTAGACGAGCAGGACGACGAGCGGGACGAAGAAGCCGGCGATGACGGCGAGGACCGCCGGCGCCGGAAGCAGCGGGCTCTCGAGCCCTCGACGTCGCAGACGACCGAGCGCGCGCGGCGAACTGGAGCTCCCTCGCCCCACCCCGCTATCCGGCGACCACCCGGTCGTACGCGGCGGTCCACTCCTGCGGGTTGTCGGGAGGGCCCTGGAACACGAGCTTCTCCGACAGCTGCGGCTGCCCTCCGCCGAGCGACTTGTAGACGCTGGCGTCGTCGCCCGTGCCGTTGAGGATGGTCTCCGACGTCGTCTTGCTGGCCATGCCGAAGCGGTTGGCCTTCCATAGCCAGTCCTGCATCGACGGATCGCCCGTGAGGAACTCGATGAACTTGATCGCGTTGGCCCGGTTCTTGGCGCCCTTGACCAGCTGCGGCCCGTCGACCCACCCCAGCGCACCCTCCTGGGGAAGCTCGATCTTCGCGAGCTCCTTGCCAGCCTTCTGGTTGATGCGGTAGGCGAGGCCGAGGCTCGTCGCCTGTCCCACGTACGCCTTGCCGGTGCGGATCGCGTCCGCGGTCACCTGGTCGGAGCTCTTGCTGATCTGGAAGGGCTTGAGCTTGGCCAGGTAGTCGGCGGCCTTCTGCAGCGTGGGGCCGGTCATGGAGTAGATCTTCTCGCGCGGAACGCCGAGCGCGAGTCCGGCCAGCGAGAGGAAGTCGTCGCCCGCGCCCTGGACGATCACCTTGCCCTTCGGCGCATCCCACAGGGACTTCCACGAGTACGGCGCGGGGACCTGCGTCTTCTCGGTGTTCCAGACGATGCCGAACGAGGCCCACATGCTCGGGTAGAGCATCACCTTGTCGGGCTCGACGACGTACGGGAACGTCGTGTTCTCCTTGAACACCGGCCAGAGGTTCTTGGCCGACGAGACCTCGTTGAGGTCCAGCGCCTCGGTCAGCCCGTTCTTGTAGTACAGCGGCGAGAAGCCGCAGTTGGCGAAGACGACGTCGTACTGCTTGCCGCCGCCCGCCTTGAGCTTGGTGAACATGTCCTGGTCGGACTCGGCGGCCACGCCGCGCATCGTGATCCCCGTCGCCTTGGTGAAGCGCTTCTGGATCTCCGGGTCGACGTAGTTCTCCCACGCCATCACGACGACCTCGCCCTTGCTCGATCCGCCGCCGCCGCACGCGGCGATGAAGCTCCCGAGACCGCCGACCGCGAGCGCGCTGCCCGCGGAGCGCCCGATGAACCGTCGACGGGTCAGGCCACGGTTCGCCCGTGCCTCCTCGCTCATACCGACATCCCTCCATCCCGATTTCTGGAATGTTCCAGGCGCGTGCAAACTAACCGCTTCACCGGATGAGTGTCAAGCTGCGCCGGGGCCGGCGCGCGGGCGGCGGCGCGGCCGGACGGGCCTCTCCGTCCCCGAGGCCGTGGAACGTTACGGAATACCGGCGGCGAGGATCCGCGCCGCGGCGGGGACCCCGTCCGTCGCCGGCGTGAAGGGATCCTCGTGCTCGATCGCGAGGGTGGCAGCCCTCCCGGAGGCGGCGATGCGCGCCATGAACTCGTGCCACCAGCCGGCGTCGTGGCCGTCGCCTACGGACGCGAAGTTCCAGGGCATCTGCTCGGGCGGAGCCGGCCAGCGGCGGTCCAGCAGCCCGTTCAGCGCGAGCTGCTCGGCGTTGAAGGCGACGTCCTTGGCATGCGCGTGCCCGACGCGCGGTCCGAGGCGATCGATGATCGCGAAGGCGTCCATCCGCTGCCAGAAGAAGTGGCTGGGATCGATGTTGGCCGCGATGTTCGCCCCCACCTCGGCCAGGCGCTCGAAGGTCTCGACGTTGTTGACGACCGTCCCGGGATGGAGCTCGAGGCAGACGAGCAGATCGGGATGCTCGGCATGGGCGAAGCTCGCCAACGCCGACCAGTACGGCAGCACCGCGGCCTCCCACTGCCACTCGGTGACGTGCTCCAGGTCGGGCAGCCAGGCGCCGGCCGCGAAGTGGGGGACGTCGCGGTCGTTCGGGCCCGCGCCCGGGCAGCCGGCCATGGCCACCACGCGATCGATGCCGAGCTCGGCGGCGAGCCTGATCGTCGCGCGCAGGTCGGCGTCCTGACGGGCCGCGACCTTCGGGTCGGGATGCAGCGGGTTGCCCCAGGCGTTGAGCGCCGCCACGCGCAGGCCGCGACCTTCGATGTCTGCGATCCACCGCTGCCGCCGCTCGGCGTCGCCGAGCAGAGCGTCGCGGTCGCAGTGGCCCGTGGGCCCGTAGCCGCCCGCGATGATCTCCAGGTCGCTGACCTCCGGCGCGTGAGCCGACAGCCAGTCGAGTGCGTCGGCCAGCGGCCAGTCCGCGAACGCCTCCATCACCACGCCGACCCTCATCGCGACGCGCGCGGCGGCGCCGTCGAGGTGCGCACGACGAGCGACGGCTTGACGACCTCGTGGCGGAACGGCCCGGTGATCGAGCCGCTCAGGCGCCCGAGCACGGCCTGGATGCCTATCCGCGCGATGTCGTCGAATGGCTGGCTGACGGTCGTCAGCGAGATGCGCGCCAACCCCGCCAGCTGGACGTTGTCGAAGCCGACGATCGACAGCTGGCCCGGGACGTCGATGCCGTGCCGATCGGCGAACTCGAGCAGGCCGATCGCGCCCAGGTCGTTGGAGCAGAACACCGCCGTCACGCCGCGTCGACCCGTCAGTTCGTCCACCAGCGACACCTGCTGGCCCTTGATGGTGGCGAACTCGCTGTCGGCCGCCCAGGTGATGGCCGGGCCGGCCTTCACGCGCGCGGCGCGCATGGCCGACCGGTAGCCCGCCAGCCGCGCCCGGCTGGCTCGCGCCTCGACGTGATCGGTGGTCAGATAGGCGATCCGCCGATGCCCGAGGCCGATCAGGTGCTCGGTGGCGAGCTTCGCCCCGCCGCTGTCGCTGACCGACACCGAGTCACCCCAGTCCTCGCGCAGGCCGGCGAACACGACCGGCGCCGTGGCGTCGAGCCTGCGCTGCACGTCGGGCGAGCGACCGAAGAAGGCGAGGAAGACGATGCCGGCCACGCGCTGCTCGAGCAGCGATTCGACGCGCGAGAGCGCGAAGTCCTCATCGCCCTCGCCCTCGATGTTGCAGAACATGGCGGTGTACCCGGCGTCGAAGGCGTAGCGCTCGATGCGCTTGGCCATCTCGGCGTAGAACGGGTTGTCCAGGTCGCCGACGAGCACGCCGAGGATCGTGGTGCGCTGCTGGACGAACTGGCGCGCCAGCACGTTGGGGCGATAGCCGAGGATCTCGATCGCGCGGTCGACGCGCTCGCGGGTCGCGGCGGCCACGCCGTCGGTGCCGCGGATCACGTTGGAGACGGTCGACTTCGAGACGCCCGCCAGCGCCGCCACGTCGAAGATCGTCGGAGACGCGCCCGGCCGTCGTGATCTCGTCGTCGCCACCCTGGCGCGATCTTAGCCCCGGCCAGGGCAGGGTGCACCTGGAGCGCTCCACGGCGCCGCGGCGCCGAGGCGTCGCCCTTGGCCAGCGGCGGGGCGGGCGTCTTGACACCCCGAGCGAGCGACCTGTACGCTCGCTGGAACGTTCCACGCGGACAGGAGGGGAATGGCATCGCGCACGCGTGTCGGAGTGATCGGTTGCGGCCTGATCGCTCAGGTGATGCATCTGCCGTATCTCGCCGAGCTGAGCGACCGGTTCGAGCTGGCGGCGCTGTGCGACCTCTCCGAGGACGTGCTCGCGGCCTGCCAGGACCGCTACCGCGTCGAGCGCGGGACGACCGACTGGGAGGAGCTCGTGGCCGAGCCGCTCGACGCGGTGCTCGTGCTGACCTCCGGCAACCACGCTCCGATGGCCGTGGCCGCGGCGGACGCCGGCCTCCACGTCTTCGTGGAGAAGCCGATGGCCATCTCTGCGAGCGAGGGCGCGCGCATGGTCGCCGCCGCGCGGAGCGCCGGCGTGCAGCTGATGGTCGGCACCATGAAGCGCTACGACCCCGCCTACGAGCGCCTGATCGAGCTTCTGCCCACGCTTGCCGACGTGCGCCTGGTGCGCGCCACGACGCTCGAGTCGCCGCTCGAGCCCTACGTCGCGCACTACCCGCTGACGCGTCCGGGCGCTCCGGTGGCCAGCGCCGTCGTCGCGGCGATGCTGGCCGAGGAGGAGCGCCACCTCGACGCGGCCCTCGGCCGCGACGCCGACGCCGACACGCGCTGGTGCTATCGCAACATCCTGCTCGACAACCTCGTCCACGAGCTGAACATGCTGCGCGGCGCGCTCGGCGAGCCCACGGCGGTGAGCTTCGCCAGCCTCGAGCGCCACCGAGTCGCCATCCACCTGAGCTTCGGCGCCACCGACTGTCACCTGTCGTGGGTCGACCTGCCCGGCATCGCCCGCTACCGCCAGGAGCTCGCCTTCTACGCCCCGGACGGCCGCCTCGTGCTGACGCTCCCCTCCCCGTTCCTGCGCAGCGCCCCCAGCCTCCTGACGATCGAGGGCGGCGAGGCCGGAACCCCGCACGCATGGGAGCGCGAGGAGGTCGTCGCGTTCGACGAGGCGTTCAAGCGCGAGCTGCTCGTCTTCCACGACGCGATCCTCACCGGGGCGGAGCCGCGCACCGCGGGTCTCGACGGCCTGCGCGACCTGCACCTCTGCGAGGCCATCGCGCGCGTGCAGCTCGGCGGCGAGCCGATCGCGGACCCCACGGCCCTGCCGGCGGCCGTGGCCGCTCCCGGGGGCGGCTGATGGGCCAGCTCGTCGCCAACGCCCCATGCAGCTACGGGGCCTTCGAGGTGACGGTCGGCACCTATCCCAACGTCCCCGATCCGGTGACCCTCCTCGACGCCGTGCACAGCGCCGGCTACGAGGGCATCGACCTCGGGCCGGTCGGCTACCTGGGCCGCGACGGGGAGCTCGCCGAGCGCCTCGAGAAGCGGGGGCTCAGCCTCGCCGGCGGCTATCTCGGGCTGCCGTTCAGCGAGCCGGAACGTCTCGCCGACGAGCTGCCGAGCCTCGACGCGGTGCTCGACGTCTTCGACAGCGTGCCGGCCGGGCGGCGCCCCGCGCTCCCCACGCTGGCGGACGCCGGCTCGCCGCAGCGCGCCGCGCTGCCGGGACGCTCCGCCCTGGACCCCAGCGTGGGCCTCGACGCGACCGGCTGGCGTCACTTCGCCGACGGCGTGGCGCGCGCGGCCGAGCGCTGCCACGAGCGCGGCTACGAGCCGACCTTCCACCATCACACGGCCACCTACATCGAGGCCCAGTGGGAGATCGAGCGGCTGCTCGAGCTCACCGACGTCGGGATCTGCCTGGACACCGGCCACCTGCTGCTCGGCCGCGGCGACCCGGTCACCGCGATCCGCGAGTGGGGTGAGCGGATCAACCACGTGCATCTCAAGGACGCGCGCGAGGCGACGCTCGCGCAGATCGTGGCCGACGGCGCGCCGGTCATGGAGATCTGGAAGCGGCGCGCGTTCTGCCCGCTCGGCGAGGGCGACGTGGACGTCGACGGCGTGCTTGCGGCGCTCGACGAGATCGGCTACGACGGCTGGCTCGTCGTCGAGCAGGACATGATCCCCGAGTCCGACACGCCGGTGGCGCGCGCGGCCGACGAGCAGCGGCGCAACCGCGAGTACCTGCACGCGCGCGGCATCTGAGCCGTGAGCGTCGACGTCGTCCGCATCGGGATCATCGGCGCTGGGCGGATGGGCCGCGTGCACCTCGACGCGCTCGGCCTGAGCGAGGCCGCGCGCGCCGTCGCGGTCGTCGATCCCGTCGCCGCGGCGCGCGAAGCCGTCGCCGCGCGCGGGCTTGCGACCTACGCGACCGTCGACGAGCTGCTCGACCGCGGCGGCTTCGACGCGGTGCTGGTCGCCGCCCCGACGGACCTGCACCGCGATCTCGTCGTGCGCCTGGCGCAAGCTGGCGTTCCCGTGCTGTCGGAGAAGCCCTGCGGGCTGGGCCCGGACGACGCCCGGGCGGCGGCCGAGGCCGCCCGCGAGGCCGGCACGCTGCTGCAGATCGGCTACTGGCGGCGCTTCGTGCCCGAGCTCGTGGCGCTGCGCGAGCGCGTGGCCGGCGGCCAGCTGGGCGAGCCGCTGCTCGTCATCTCCCACCAGTGGGACGAGGAGCCTCCGAGCCCGGCCTTTCGGGCGCACAGCGGCGGCATCGCGGTCGACATGGCCGTGCACGAGATCGACCAGATCCGGTGGCTGCTCGGAGCCGAGTTCGAGGACGTCCTCGGCGTGCCCGCGGGCGCGAGCGCCTCCGAGGCCACCCCGGCCGATCCCGACTGCGCGGTCGTCGTGGCGCGCCTGTCCGACGGCACGGCCGCCACGCTCTCGCTCGGCCGGCACTTCCCGCCCGGCGACTCGTGCTGGCTCGAGCTCTTCGCGCGCGGCGGCTATGAGCGGGCCGTCTTCATGTGGGGCGACGACGCCGACCGCGCCTTCCACGCCGCGCTGGCCGCCCAGGCCGATGCCTTCGCGGCCGCCGTCCGCGGCGAGCCGCAGCGCGGAGCGACCGGCGAGGACGCCGTCGCCGCGCTGGAGGTGGCCGCGCGGATCGGCGCGTCGCTGGGGGGCGGGGCGTGAGCGGGCCGGTTCCCGAGGTTGGGGTCGGGATCGTGGGGTACGGCATCATGGGCCGCGCCCATGCCTATGCCTACGCGGCGGCGCCGCGCATCCGCGACCTGCCCTGCCGCCCGCGGCTGCGGGTGATGAGCGGGCGCGACGCGGACGCCGTGGCCCAGGCGGCGCGCCGGTGCGGCGTGGAGCGCTCGGCGAGCGACTGGCGCGCGGTCGTCGAGGATCCGGCGGTCGACATCGTCGACGTCTGCACGCCGCCGGGGACCCACGCGGAGATCGTCGCCGCGGTCGCGGCCGCCGGCAAGGCGGTGCTGTGCGAGAAGCCGCTCGCCGCCGACTACAGGGACGCGGCCCGGGCCGTGGATGCCGTCCGCAAGGCCGGCGTGCCCAACGCGATCGGCTTCAACTACCGCCGCCTGCCGGCGCTGGCGCTCATGCAGCGGATGACCGCCGAGGGCCGCGTCGGCGAGCCGCTGCTGCTGCGCGCGAGCTTTCTCTCCGACGAGTTCCTCGATCCCACGATCCCGTTCGATTGGCGCTTCGAGCGGGCGATGGGCGGGACGACGATCTCCGACCTCGGGGCGCACCTGGTCGACTTCGCGCTGTGGATGGTGGGCGACATCGTCGAGGTCAGCGCGCAGTCGCAGACCTTCACGGCGGAGCGGCCGGAGGCGGGAGCAGGTGCGGGTCCGGGCGCGCCCCGCGCGGTCGAGGTCGACGAGGCGTCGTCCGCGCTCGTGAGCTTCGCCTGCGGCGCGCGCGGGACGTTGGAGATGGCGCGCACGTGCGCGCGGCGCCCGTGCGACTTCAGCGTCGAGGTCAACGGGACGACCGGCACGCTGCGCTTCGAGTACGGGAACCTCAACGAGCTCTCCTACGGCGACGCCACCGAGCCCGGCGAGCTCTACGGGATGCGTCGCATCCGCGCCGAGCACGAGAGCCATCCCTACGCCGCCCAGTGGTGGCCGATCGGCCAAGGCGTCGGCTACGACGCGAGCTTCGTCAACCAGGTGGCCGACCATCTCGAGCGCTGGCCGGACGGCGACTGGACGCCGGACCTCGAGACCGGGCTGCGCGTGCAGGCGGTGTGCGAGGCGATGGAGCGCTCGGCCGCCGAGCGGCGCTGGGTCGGCGTGGCGGAGGTGACCGGCGCATGACCTCCGTGCGGGCGGCGGTCATGAAGGGGCCCGGGCGCATCGAGGTCGAGCGCTTCGCGATGCCCGACCCCGAGCCGGGGGCGGTGGTGCTCGAGATGTCGTACTCGGGCATCTGCGGCACCGACAAGCACAGCTTCCGCGGCGAGACGCTCCAGTACGCCGGGACGCCGCACGAGCGCACGATCACCTATCCGCTGATCTGCGGGCACGAGAACGTCGGCCGGATCGCGGCGGTGGGCGGCGATCGCCCCGCGCTCGACAGTACCGGCGCGCCGCTGCGCGTCGGCGACCGCGTGGTGCCGGCGGCCAACGTGACCTGCGGGCGCTGCTGGTTCTGCCGCACGGGCCAGCCGTACTACCTGTGCGAGCACCTCGAGGACTACGGCAACAGCCTCAACGCCGAGCGCCCGCCCCACCTCTTCGGCGGCTGGGCGGAGTACATGTACCTGCTGCCCGGCACGCGGCTCTTCCGCGTGCCCGACGAGCTGCCCGACGAGGTCGCGGTGCTCACCGAGGTCATGGCCGTGACCCACGGGTTCGAGCTCGCGCGCCGCCTCTACGGGACCCAGTTCGGCGAGAGCGTCGCCGTCATCGGCGTCGGGCCGCTCGGCATCTGCCACCTCATCAAGGCCAAGCTGCTCGGCGCCGGCCGGCTCATCGCCGTCGACCGGCTGCCCTCGCGCGTCGCGCTGGCCGGCGAGCTGGGCGCCACGCTCGGCCTGAACGCCGCAGAGCTCGAGGAGGACGAGCTCGTGGCCCGCGTGCGCGAGCACACCGGCGGGCGCGGCGCCGACATCGTCCTGGACTGCAGCGGCGTCCCCGAGACCTTCGTGACGAGCCTGGGCATGGTGCGCACGGGCGGGACCGTGGTCGAGGCGGGCGCGTTCGTGGACCTCGGCCCCGTCGCGATCAACCCCAACGCCGACATCTGCACGAGGGGCGTCAACGTCCTCGGCATCGGCGGCGAGGTCCTCGAGGCCTACGCGCCGTCGATGGAGCTGCTGGCGCGCAACCTCGATCGGCTCCCGCTCACCGAGCTGGTCACCCACCGGATGGCCCTCGAGGACGCCGAGAGCGCCCTCGAGCTCGCGCAGTCCGACGGCGCGATGAAGGTCGTGCTGTCCGGCGCCGTGGCGCCCGCTCAGCTCTCCACGAAGTAGGCGCCGTGGCCCTGGCCGCTGGAGAACCAGCGGCTCGTGACGGTCTTCTTGCGCGTGTAGAACTCGACCGCGTCGGGGCCGTGGGCGTGCAGGTCGCCGAGGAACGAGTCCTTCCAGCCCGAGAACGGGAAGAAGGCGACGGGCGCGGCCACGCCGATGTTCACGCCCACCATGCCGACCTGCACCTCGTGGCGGAAGCGCCGCACCGAGGCGCCCGACTCGGTGAAGATCGAGACGCCGTTGCCGAACCGGCTGGAGTTGACGACCTCGATGGCCTCGTCGAGGCTGCCGACGTTGATGACGGTCAGCACCGGCCCGAAGATCTCCTCCTGGGCCACCGCCATCTCGGGCTTGACCTCGTCGAGGATCGTCGGTCCGACGTAGGAGCCGTCCGCCGGGACGTCGTCGCCGTCCACGTCGCGGCCGTCGACGGCCAGCGAGGCGCCCTCCGAGACGCCGCGGTCGATCCACTCGCGGATGCGGTCGCGCGCGGTGCTCGAGACCACCGGCCCGACGTCGACGTCGTCCTTCAGCCCGTCGCCCACGCGCAGCTTCTTGGTGGCCTGGCGCAGCGCCGGCATGAGCTTGTCGTGGGCCTCGCCGACGGTCACGATCACCGAGCCCGCCATGCAGCGCTGGCCGGCGGCGCCAAAGCCCGAGGCGATGAGGCCGTCGACGGTCTTGTCGACGACGGCGTCGGGCATGACCACCATGTGGTTCTTGGCCCCGCCGAGGGCCTGGACGCGCTTGCCGGCCTTGGCCGCGCGCTCGTAGACGATGCGCGCCACCGGCGCCGACCCGACGAACGAGACGGCGTCGATGCCGGGGTGGTCGAGGATGCCCTCGACGACCTCGCGCCCGCCGTTGACGAGGTTCACGACGCCGGGCGGCAGGCCCAGGCCGTCGAGCACCTCGAAGGCGATCTGCTGCGTGAGCGGCACCTGCTCGGAGGGCTTGAGCACGAACGTGTTGCCGCACCCGATCGCGAAGGGCAGGAACCAGAACGGCACCATGGCCGGGAAGTTGAAGGGCACGATGGCCGCGCACACGCCGACGGGCTGGCGCACGGTCTCGGCGTCGATGTTGGTCGAGACGTCCTCGAGGATGCGCCCCTGCATGGTCGTCGGGATCGCGGTCGCGGCCTCGACCATCTCGATCATCCGCGCCACCTCGGCGCGGGCGTCGTTGATCGTCTTGCCCATCTCGGTGGTGACGGAGCGGGCGAGGTCCTCCTTGCGCGCCTCGAGGCCCTCGCGCAGCTCGAAGAGCTTGCGCGCGCGGGCGATGACGCTGACCTTGCGCCATTCGGGCAGCGCGGCGCGTGCGGCGCTCACCGCGGCGTCGAGGTCCGACGACGACGACAGGGGCACGCGGGCCAGCACCTCGCCGGTCGCCGGGTTGGTGACGTCGAGCTCGTCCGTGCCCGAGGCCGGCGTCCACCGGCCCTCGACGTAGTTGTCGAGCAGGCGGGTCGAGGGAGTGGTGGCAGCGCTCATCGCAGCATCCATTCGTGATCGGGGTCGTTGGCGATGGCCCAGGCCCGCGTGGGTCCGGCCATGACGTTGAGGTAGTAGAGGTCGTAGCCCGGCGGCGCCGAGACCGTGTGGTAGCCGCGGGGGACCAGGACGGTGTCGCGGTCGCGCACCGCGAAGCTCTCGTCGAGCGCGCCGTCGGCCGTGTAGACGCGCTGGAGTCCGAAGCCGTGCGCGGGGGCGACGCGGTAGTAGTACGTCTCCTCCAGGAAGGACTCGTCGGGCATGGCGTCGCGGTCGTGCTTGTGCGGAGGGTAGCTCGACCAGTGCCCGCCGGGAGTGATCACCTCGACGACGAGCAGCGAGTCGGCCGGCTTGTCGCCCATGAGGATCGGCTGGATGCGCCGCTCGAACGGCCCCTCGCCCCGGACCTCGACCTCGACGTCGTCGGCCGGAAGCACGCGCGCGGCCGCGCCTGCGTCGGCGGGCGCCCAGCACAGCGCGACGTCGGCCGCGCCCGCCGCGCTCGCCGCACCCTCGATCTCGACGCTCGTGCCGGGCGGCAGGTAGGCGGCATCGGGCGGGCCGCTCCACGGGTCGGCGCGGCCGCCGATCTCCCACTCGCCGTGCTCGGAGCGCACGACGCAGCTTCCCTGCACCGCGACGACGCAGAGCTCTCGCCCCTCGGTGCCGCGCCGCGCCGCGCGACCGCGATCGAGTGTGAGCACCTCGAAGCCGACGTAGCCCCAGCCCGCGGAGTCCGGTGTGATGGTGGCCAGCGTGCCGTCGTCGGCGGGCGGCGACGAGGGGCGGACGAGGAGGTCGGTCATGGGGCGACCCGCTCGCCCGGCGGGGCGATGTAGGCCCGCTGCGCGGCCTTCGCCCGGTCGTACTCCGCCCGCGCCGCGCGCACGGCCTCGTCGTCGGAGACCTCGGCCACCGGCACGTCCCACCAGCCCTCGTAGCCCGGCACGCCGGCGTAGCGGTCGACCTGGATGTACACGGCCACCGGACCGCCGTCGCGCCGCGCCTCCTCGAGTGCCACCCCCAGCTCCTCGATGCTCGCCGCGCGCAGGACGCGCAGGCCGAGGCTCTCGGCGTTGGTGGCAAGGTCGACCGGCGACGCGCGCAGCGCGGCGGCCGGCCCGCTGGCATCGGGCGCGTCGAGCAGCGGACCGCCGTTCTCGGCCACGCGGTAGTGCGTGCCGAAGCCGGCCGAGCCCACCGAGCGCGACAGCGCGCCGATCGACGCGTAGCCGCCGTTGTCGACGATGACCACCACGATGCCGATGCCCTCCGCCACCGCCGTGGCCAGGTCGCCGGGCATCATCAGATACGACCCGTCGCCGACGAGCACGAAGACGTCGCGCTCGGGCGCCGCGAGCTTGACCCCCATCCCGCCGGGGATCTCGTAGCCCATGCACGAGTAGCCGTACTCGACGTGGTAGCCCTTGCCCGCCGGGTCGCGCGCTCGCCACAGCTTGTGCAGGTCGCCCGGGGCCGAGCCGGCGGCGCAGACCACGACACCGGTCTCGCCCGCCGCGTCGTTGATCGCCCCGATGACCGCCGCCTGGTGGGGCAGCGCGCTCTCGCGCGGCGCGACCACGCGCGCGACCTCCTCGTCGAAGGCGCGCGCCTCGTCGGCGGCCAGGCGCGTCCACGGCTCGTCGGCGCGCCATCCGGCCAGCGCCTTGCGCAGCCCGTCGAGCGCCACGCGCGCGTCGGCCACGAGGGGCAGGCCACTGTGCTTGGCGGCGTCGAACTCGGCGACGTTGACGTTGACGAAGCGCACGTGCGGGTGCTGGAAGGCCGACTTCGAGGCGGTCGGGAAGTCGCCCCAGCGCGTGCCCACGCCGATGACGAGGTCGGCCTCCCGTGCCAGCCGGTTGGCGGCCGCCGTGCCCGTGGCCCCGACGGCGCCCAGCGACGTGGGATGGTCGGACGGCAGGGCCCCGCGCCCGGCCTGGGTCTCGGCCACGGGGATCCCGGTCGCGTCGACGAGCGCGCGCAGCGCGGCGATGGCCTCGCTGTAGATGACGCCGCCGCCGGCCACGATCAGCGGGCGCTCGGCGCCGCGGATCATGGCTACGGCGCGCGCGAGCGCCTCGGGCGCCGGCGGGCGGCGGTAGATCGTCCACGTCCGCTGCTCCAGGAAGGCCTCCGGGACCTCGAAGGCCTCGACCTGCACGTCCTCGGGCAGGGCCAGGGTCACGGCGCCGGTGTCGGCCGGGTCGGTGAGCACGCGCATGGCCTCCAGCGCGGCGGGCACGAGCTGCTCGGGGCGCTCGATGCGCTCGAAGAAGCGCGAGACCGGCTTGAAGCAGTCGTTGACCGAGAGCGTCGCGTCGTGGGGCGCCTCGAGCTGCTGGAGCACCGGGTGCGGGGCGCGGGTGGCGAAGGTGTCGCCGGGCAGCAGCAGGACGGGCAGGCGGTTGATGGTGGCCAGCGCCGCGCCCGTGACCATGTTCGTCGCCCCCGGGCCGATCGAGCTCGTGCAGGCGAAGGTCGCGAGTCGGTTGGACTGGCGCGCGTAGCCCGACGCGACGTGGACCATGGCCTGCTCGTTGCGGGCCTGGTGGTAGGGCAGCAGGTCGGCGTGCTGCTTGAGCGCCTCGCCCATCCCGGTGAGGTTGCCGTGGCCGAAGATGCCCCAGCAGCCGGCGAAGAAGCGCTGGCGGCGCCCGTCGCGCTCGACGTGCTGGGCGGCGAGGAAGCGCACGAGCGCCTGGGCCACCGTCAGCCGGACACCTGCTGCGTTGCTCATGCGAGCACCTCCTCCCCCGCGAACGCGGTCAGCTCGGGCAGCGTCGGCATGTCGTCGGCGCACGCCAGGCGCGCCGCCACGTAGGCCCCGGCGGCGTTGGCCAGCCGCACGGCGCGCTCGGGCTCGAGGTCGTGCAGGAGCGCGTAGACGAGCGCGCCCCCGAACGCGTCGCCCGCGCCGAGGCCGTTGACCACCTCGACCGCCACCGGCGGCACCTCGGCCACGCCGGCCGCCGTGCGCACGAGCACGCCGTCGGGCCCCTGCTTGACGATCGCCATCTCCACCCCGAGCTCGAGCAGCGCGGCCGACGCCTGGGTCGGGTCGCGTGTGCCCACCGCCACCGCGACCTCGTCGCGGTTGCCCACCGCCACCGTGGCGTGGCGCAGCGCCTCGCGCGCCCACACACCGGCCTCCGCGGGATCGGTCCAGAACATCGGTCGGTGGTCGAGGTCGTGGACCGTGATGGCGTCCGGCGCGGCGCCGTCGCGGGCCTGGAGCGCGGTGAGCGTCGCGGTGCGGCTGGGCTCGGCGGACAGGCCGGTGCCCGTCGTCCAGAACACGCGCGCGGCGCGTATGGCGTCAAGATCGAGCTCGCCGGCGGCGATCGTCATGTCCGGCGCCGTCGGCTCGCGGTAGAAGAGCAGCGGGAAGTCGTCGGGCGGGAAGATCTCGCAGAACACGACCGGCGTGCGGAGCGTGGGGTGCATGCCGACCCAGCGCGGGTCGACGCCGAAGCCCTCGAGGGCGTCGCGCACATAGGGGCCGAACGGGTCGTCGCCCACCTTGGTGATCACCGCCGAGCGCACGCCGAGGCGGGCGGCCGCGACCGAGACGTTGGTCGCGCTCCCGCCCAGCGACTTCGCGAAGGTGCGGACGTCGGCGAGGTGGACGCCGAGCTGCTCGGGGTAGAGGTCGACGCCGACGCGGCCCATGGTGATGAGGTCGAAGCGGTCGCTCATGCCAGCTCGCCGGTGTCGAGCTCGTGACGCAGCCGCCCGAGCATGGTGTCGAGGTCGGGAAGCGTCACCCCGAGCCGCTGCGCGGTGGCCGTCGCGTCGAGGCTCGTGTCGTAGGGGATCGGCGCCGGCGGCAGCGCCGCCGGGTCCGGCGGCCCCGTGCGCAGGAGGGCGGGATCGAGGTCGAACGCGGCGACGGTGCGCCGCGCGAGCTCGACCCGGTGCACGGCTTCGCCGCCACAGCAGTGGAATGTTCCAGCCAGGCCGCGCTCGACGAGCCGCCAGAGCAGCTCCGCCGCGTCGCTGGCGAGCGTCGGGGTCGCGATCTCGTTGATGCCCGAACTCTGCCACACCGTGAACGGCCGCCCGGCGCGCAGCGTCTCCACGAGCGAGACGGCGAGGTAGCCGAAGCCGGCGTCCTGCCGGCGCGGCGTGTGCGCCCGCGCCCAGTGCACGCCGGCCACGCCCGCGATGCGCGCCACCGCCCCGCGCTCGGCGCGCGCGTGCACGACGAGCTCGCCCGCCGCCTTGAGGAAGCCGTAGGCGTTGATCGGGTTGGGCGGCTCGTCCTCGGTCGCGCCGCCCTGCGTGCCGTCGAAGACCCAGTCGGTGGAGATGAGCACGAGCTGGGTGCCGGCGGCGTTGGCGGCGTCGACGAGCGCGCGCGTGGCCTCGACGTAGATCGCCCAGGCCTCGCGTCGCCGCGAGTAGAGCGCGTCGAAGTCGTTGAGGATCGCGCCATGGACGATCGCGTCGGGCGCGAAGGCCTGCACGGCGCGGCGCACCGCGGCGGCGTCGGTCAGGTCGAGCTCGGCGTGCGACGGCGCGCTGACCTCGGCCCCGTGGCGCTCGGCGAAGACGCGCAGCACGTTGGAGCCGACGAAACCGCTTCCGCCGGTGAGGAGCACCTTCATGCCGTCACCTCGGCGGCCGGGGCGACGTGCTCGCCGTACGGGCCGTGGACGGTCTGGTCGAAGTCGATGACCGACCCGGTGACCATGGCCGACGCGTCGCTGAGCAGGTAGGTGACCATCGGCGCGATGTCGTCGGGGCGCAGCAGGCGGCCGAACGGGCGACCGGCGTCGGCGGCCGCCCGCCAGTCGGCGGGCTGGCCTTCGCCGGTCTGCACCGCGTGCTCGCCCTCGGTCGCGGTCCAGCCGATGTTCAGCCCGTTGACGCGGATGCGGTCGGGCTGGAGCTGATAGCCGGCGTTGCGGGTGAGGGTCGCCATCGCGGCCTTCGACGCCGCATAGCCCGTGAGCGCGGGCTCGCCGCCGTGGCTGGCCATCGTGATGATGTTGACGATGCTCCCGCCGGCGCCCGCGCGCCGCATGATCCGAGCGGCCTCCTGCATGAGCACGAACGGCGCGCGGACGTTGACCGCGAAGAGCCGGTCCCAGAGCTCGACGCTCGTGTCGTCGAGCGTGCCGCGCGCGCTCAGCCCGGCGGAGTTGACGAGCCCGTCGAGCCGGCCGAAGCGCTCGTCGCACGCGTGGACGATCGCCCGGCACTGCTCCGGGTCGGCCAGGTCGGCGGCCACGAAGAGCGCCTCGCCGCCCATGCCCTCGAGCTCGTCGCGCACCGCCGCGCCACGCTCGCCGTCGCGCCCGCAGACGACCACGCCCGCCGCGCCCACGGCCACCGCGCGCCGCGCGAGCGCGGCGCCGAGCCCCTGCGTGCTGCCGGTGACGACGAGCACCTTGCCCTGAAGGCGCTGGGCCGCGAAGGGATCGGTCATGCATCGACCTCCGCGAGGCGGACGGGCCGGCCCTCGCGCAGGGAGCGCCCGGCGGCGAGTCCGATGACGAGCGGCGCGCGGGCATCGCGGCCGCCGACGAGCGGAGGACGACCTTCGCTGACCGCGCCGACGAACGCCCGCCATTCGCGCACGTAGCTCGGGATGTAGCGCTCCAGGTAGAAGTAGGGCAGCGTCGCGGCGCGCGTTCCCTCCGCGGTGCGGGCGATCGCGCTGTGGGCCAGCGGGTTCTCCGAGGCCGCCATCCCCGCCGACCCGAAGACCTCGACGCGCTGATCGAAGCCGTAGACGGCCTGGCGCGAGTTGTCGATCACCGTCAGGCACCCGTTGTCGTGGATGAGCGTCGCGACGGCGGTGTCGACGTCGCCGGCGTCGGCGAACGCCGGGTCCACGCGGACCGCGCCGCGCGCGAAGACCTCGACCACCTCGCTCCCCGTCACGAAGCGGGCCATGTCGAAGTCGTGGATCGTCATGTCCAGGAAGATGCCGCCCGACGTGCGCACGTAGTCCATCGGCGGCGGCGCGGGGTCGCGGCTGGAGATGCGCACGAGGTGCGGCTCGCCGACCGTCCCGTCCGCGACGGCGGCGGCCACCGCCGCGTGCGCGGGGTCGAAGCGCCGGTTGAAGCCGATCTGGAACGGCACGCCGGCCTCGTCGACCGCCGCCAGCGCGCGATCGACCTCGGCGAGCTCCAGCGACACGGGCTTCTCGCAGAAGATCGCCTTGCCGGCCCGCGCCGCGGCCACGATGAGGTCGGCGTGCGTGTCCGTCGACGTGCAGATGGCGACCGCGTCGACCTCGTCGGCGGCCATCAGCGCCTCCGCGTCTGCGACGCTCGGCACGCCGAGCGCGCCGGCCACCGCGCGCGCGGCGTCCTCGCGCGCGTCGTGGACGAGGCTCACCGCCGCACCGGGGACCTGCCGCGCGAGCAGCTCGGCATGCAGGCGCCCGATTCGCCCGACGCCGATGACGCCCACGCGCAGCGTGCTGGTCCGCGTAGCCTCCATCACGGCTCCCGCAGCGAGACGACCGGCTCCCATGTGCCCGTCTGGGCCGACTTCAGCAGCGCCGCCTGCACGCTGACCCATTCGAGGGCCTCGGTGAAGCCGGGGCGGTGCTCACGGCCCTCGACGACCGAGCGGCAGAACTCGTAGTCCTCGATGACGACGAGGTCCTCGAAGCCGATCGCGTTCGCGCTGCCGGGGACGAAGTGCCCGTGGTACGGGAAGCGGTCGCCGCCGAAGACGGTCCTGTAGCCCGTGTGGAGCTCGTCCTCGGCCAGGTACAGCTGGAGCTCGTTGAGGCGCTCGAGGTTCCAGCCCACGGCACCCTGCGTCCCGTAGGCGTCGAACGCCATCTGGCTCTCGGGCCCGACCATCGTGCGGCTCGCCTCGAACGTGCCGCGCGCGCCGCCGGCGAACTCGCACAGCATGCCCACGTAGTCCTCGTTGGTGACCGCGCCACGCGGGTCGTCGGGCGCGCCGCGGCCGTAGTGCCCCGCGCCCGGCACGGCAAGCGGGCGCTCCGTGACGAAGGTCGCCGTCGTGCCCACCACGCGGGCTATCGGCCCGATCAGCATGTGCGCGAGGTCGACGGCGTGGCTGAGCAGGTCGGTGCTGGCGCCGTGCCCCCCCTGGTCGACGAGGAAGCGCCAAGAGAGCAGGCCGAGCGGATCGCTGCCGTAGATCGAGAAGAACCGGCCGCGGTAGTTGGTGATCTCGCCCAGCCGTCCCTCGGCGATGAGCTGCTGCGCGTAGCGCACGAGCGGCGCCCAGCGGTAGTTGTAGCCCACCCCCGTGGTGACGCCCGCCCGGCGCGCCGCGCGCTCGGCGCGCACCGTCTGCTCGGGCGTGCCGCCCACCGGCTTCTCGCAGAAGATGTGCTTGCCGGCCTGCGCGGCGGCTTCGATGAGCTCGAGGTGGAGCATGTTGGGCGCGGCGATGAAGACGACCTCCACGGCCGGGTCGTCGATGACGGCGCGCCAGTCGGTCGCCCCGCGCGCGTAGCCGAAGGAGGCGACCGCATCTTCCACGCGCTCCGGGACCGTGTCGCTGCAGACGACGAGCTCGGGGTCGAACCCGCGCTCTCCGAACAGCGTCGGGATCCGCAGCATCGACCGGCTGTGCGCCTGGCCCAGCCAGCCGAACCCGATGACGCCGATGCCGATGCGCCGGCGCGCGGCGCCGCGCGTAGCCGGCGCCGCCGACGGGACGGGAGCGGTGGTCACGGGGCCGCGGGCTGCTCGAGCGCGCGCTCGAGCTCGTGGGTCAGTGCGTCGAGCTCGGCCCCACCGGACATCTTCTTGACCAGCTCGTCGCGGGTGATCTCTCCCTTCTTCCACGACCCCATGAGCTTGCCGCGGTTCAGGATGACGAAGCGGTCGCCGACCG
>DASVFT010000113.1:0-13463 GCA_036379935.1 Solirubrobacteraceae bacterium
GGCCGCTGCCCGCCTACGAGCTGGCGCTGCTCATCGCCGGCGACGCCCGCGGCATGGGGATGGAGCCTGAGATCACGCTCGTGACCCCCGAGCAGGCGCCGCTCGCGATCTTCGGCTCGCGCGCCGTCGAGGTCGTCAGCGCGGAGCTCCAGCGCGCTGGGGTCCGCGTCGAGCTCGGCGCCTACGCGTCGCTCGACCACGGGCCGCCGCGCGCCATCGTCATCCGGCCGTCCGGCCGTCGCCTGGAGGTCAATCGAATCCTCTCGCTTCCGCGCCTGCGCGGCCGCGCACCGCAAGGGATCCCGACCAACGCCGAAGGCTTCGTCTCCGTCGACCCGCACGGGCGCGTCGCGGGGGCGGAGGGCGTCTGGGCGGCCGGCGACGGCATCGACTTCCCGGTGAAGTTCGGCGGCCTGGCCGCCGAACAGGCCGACGCGGCCGCCGCCGACATCGCCGCCGACGCCGGAGCCGTCGTCGAGCGCGCGCCGTTCCGCCCGGTCCTGCGCGGCCGTCTGCTGACCAGCCGCGGCCCGCGCTACATGCGCTACGACGCGGGCGGGGGCGGCGGCGAGGGCGAGGCGACCCCGCACACCCTCTGGTGGCCGCCCGGGAAGATCAACGGCCGCTACCTGACGCCGTGGCTCGCCTCGCTCGACGACGAAGCCGTCGCCGGCCAGCTCCCGCACAGCGGTGGCGTCCCCGTGCAGACCGACCTGCACCGCGACACGGTCGCAGGCGCGAAATAGGACGACGGGACGATGTGGCCTGGACTTTGGCGCCGCGCTGCGCTATAGGTCGCATTAGCGGTGCGGGACGCCCGCGTGCAAGGAGGTCTTCGTGAGGACATGGATGTTGGTTGCGCTCGTCGGGTTCACGCTCGCGCTGGCAACAGCGGCGTCAGCGGACTCGACGCCACCGTTGGCGGTCAGCGACGCGCGGGCGAGCCTGGCCGGCGTGCTGCGCCAGAAGTTCGGAGGCGCCTTCGCGGCGCGCAAGCACTTCGCGCGAAGCTGCCATCGGCTCACCACGCAGAAGGTTCGTTGCCGAGTGCGCTGGGACCACGGCCGCTGGCACTACGCGGGTGCCATCGACATGCGCAATGACCCCGACGACTCGTCAGGCCTGTTGTTTTCGAGCACGGTCAAGCGCAGCCGTCTCGGCGACACGTCACCTCCAGGTGAGCGCACTCCTGCCGCTAGCTGTGACCCGAGCTACAAGGGCGCCTGTCTCAAGCCCGACGTCAGCGACTACGACTGCGCTGGAGGCTCGGGCGACGGCCCGTACTACGTCCAAGGGCCCGTCACGGTCGTCGGCGACGACCACTATGACCTCGATCGCGACGGCGATGGGGTGGCATGCGAGAGCTAACGAGGTAGGCGCAACGGTCGTTGCTCGCCGGATCGTGCCTGATCGCGAGCTTCGGCCTCGCAGCCTGCGGCAGGTCCTGAGCGAGGCTTTCCTGCCATGGGCGCGGCTGGGCTCGAACCAGCGACCTCTCGCGTGTGAGGCGAGCGCTCTCCCACTGAGCTACGCGCCCTCAGCGGACCAGCGATTGTAGTGGCCGGAACGCGAGCGGGGCGGCCGTCCCAGGCCGCCCCGCTTTCGTGGCTCCTCGTGTCGGAGCCGGGGCTCAGAGGGGCAGGAGCGGCCCGCGGAAGGGCTCGGTGCCGCCGGCCAGGGTGACGCTGAAGCCGCCCGCCGAGTTGAGGTAGCCGAGCTCCTTGGCCACGTCGCCGACGCCGTTGCTGGCGGCGAGCGGGGCGATGGCCACCGTGCTCAGCACGCCGAGCGCCTGCCCGTCGGCGTTCAGGAAGGCGGAGCCCGAGTCGCCGGGGATGCCCGGCGTGGCGGTGTACACGGTGTGGCTCCAGCCGTCGCCGTCGTCGCCCACGCTCTTGCCCTCCTTGGGGCTCAGCGTGCTGACGCCGCCGCGCAGCTCGGAGTTGCCGTAGCTGAGGACCGTGTCGCCGACGGCCGTCCCGTCCGCGTCGACGCCGGTGGGGCCGCCCCAGAAAGGGATCGAGGGGTTGACCTTGCCCACGTCGGCCGGATCGACCTTGACCAGCGCCAGGTCGTTGAAGGCGCACGTGTTGGCGTCGGTCTCGCCCGTGGACTGCATGGTCAGCCACGAGTTGTAGGCGAGCGTGCCGGGCTTGCTGCCGCCGATGTCGACCGGGGTGCCGAGCGGCAGCGAGCCGCTGTCGCAGCCGTCGGTGTCCGTCGGCCCACCGGTGCCCGAGCAATGCGCGGCCTGGCCGATGTACACGTTGGAGGCGTCGTAGAAGACGAAGTTGGCCGTGCACTGGGCGCCGTCGGTGAAGGTCTGCACGCCGGGGTGGATCGCCGCGCTGGACGCCGGCGCCCACGAGGGCTCGGCCGCGGCCGGGGCAGCGGCGAGGGCGCACGCGAGGATCGCGGGCGCGAGCGCCCTGAGCAAGCTGGACTGCATCGTTGCTTCGGCCTCCTGTTCGACTGAGGCCCCCCTGCTACCCCCAAACGCACCGTTCGAACAGAACTTGCGGCGGGCATGCCAGAGTTCGGCAACCCACCCAGGAGGAGACCCGCATGCCCACCACCGCCGAGCATGTGGTCGCGCGCGAGCAGACGACGTGCGGCCCACACGGCGAGCGCCTCATGGCCCGCAGCCGCGACCTCGAGCTGCGCCTCTGGGAGCGCGATCCGGCCGGCGAAGCCGTCGTCGATCCCGACGCCGATCACGACCACCTCGTCTACGTGCAGTCGGGCGTGCTGATCGTGACCATCGCCGACGACCCCCCGGTGGAGGTCCACCCCGGCGATTCCTACGTGGTGCTGGCCGGCGAGGAGCACCGCTTCGAGGTGCTCGAGCCCGCCGTGGTGGTCGAGGCGGTCGGGCCTTCCGGGCGCTGGGGGAGCTGACAAGACCGGCGCCGACGTGTTGGCACGTCGCCGCTCGGGTAATAGCGGTGGCGTGCCAGAGCCGACGCTCACGGCCGCGGCTGCCTTGGACGTCATCGAGGAGGGCGTCCTCGTCCAGGATGCCGAGCAGATCCTGTACGCCAACCGGGCGGCAGGAGAGCTGCTGGGCATGAACCGCGAGCAGCTGCGCGGGCCGGCACAGCTCGTGCCGCCGTGCGACTGCGTGTCGGACTGCGGAGGGCCGCTCGCCGCCGAGGCGTGGCCGGTGGCCGAGGCGCTGCGGACCGGCCGTCCCCAACGCCCGCGCATCGTCGGCATCAAGCGGCCCGAGGGTGGGCTGCGCTGGGTGCGAGTCTCCGCTCGGCCGTTCGGCGACTCGGTCCTGACGTCGCTGCAGGACATCACCGCGCTGCGTCGCGCGCAGGAGGAGGTCGCCGCGCTGGCCACGCGCGTGGGGGCCGAACGCGAGTCGAGGGGCGTCCTCTCGCCGCGCGAGCACGAGGTGGTCGAGCTGCTCGCCGCGGGGCTCACCGGCTACCAGGTCGCCGAGCAGCTCGGGATCTCGCCCGCGACCGTCCGCGTGCACATCCGCAACGCGACCGGCAAGCTCGGCGCGAGCACTCGAACGCAGGCGGTGGCGATGGCCGTCGCCCTCGGCGAGGTGTGCGCCCCCGTAGCCGACGGATAAACGCTTTTCACCTTGCCTCAACCCGCCCCCGCAGTGGGCCGACTACACGGGCGTGACAGCCCAGTCACCCACCGTGATGTCGCCGGCGCGTCGCCGAGCGCTGAAGATCGCATGGGCGATCGCGGGCGTCGGCATCGTCGTCAGCCTGCTGCATGACACGCTGGGCGTGGTGCCGGGCGGGGCTCCCTCCGACGCCCTGTTCTGCCTGGTCTTCGTCGCCGCGGCCGCGATCTGCCTGGCGCGCGCCGCCTGGGGGACGAGCGAGCGCGCGGCGTGGCTCGCCATCTCTGTGGGCATCGCCCTGCACGGCGTCGGCTGGATCCTCTACCTCTTCGGCTACGACGGCCGGGCGCCCGTTCCCTCGCTGTGCGACCCGTTCTGGCTGAGCGCCTATCTGGGCCTGTATCCGGGGGTCGTGCTGCTCGGGCGCGCGCGTTTCGCGCGGCGCGGCCTCGGCATGTGGCTCGACGGGCTGCTCGGGGGGCTGGCGCTCGGCGCCGCGACCGCCGCGACCGCGCTGCAGGCCGCCCTGTCCAACGCAGACGAAGGGAGGAACGCGCTCATCGTCGGCGCGGCCTACCCGGTCGCCGACGTGGCCCTGCTGACCTTCCTGGCCACGATGTTCGCCGGCTCGACCTGGCGTCCGAGCCGGTCGGGCAGCGCCCTCCTCGTCGGCCTGCTCGTGCTCGTGGCCGCCGACGTCCTCTACGCGGTCGACAACGCCACGGGCGGCTGGGTCGCCGGTCAGGCCTACGACCCGCTCTGGCCGATCTCGCTTCTGCTCGTGGCCGGCTCCGGATGGCTTCCGGCCCGCCGCGTCACCCTGCACCGCCAGACCCGCCGCGCGCTGCTCTTCCCGTCGACCTTCGCGGCGCTCGCCGTCGGCGTGCTCGTCTATGGCCAGACCACCCCGCTGAACTACGGGGCCATCGGGCTCGCGGTGCTCGCACTGGTCACCCTCATGGTCCGCATGGCGCTCCTGCTGAAGGAGACCGCGGCGCTCGCGGTGTCGCGCAAGCTCTCGCTCACCGACGATCTCACGGGCCTGGGCAACCGGCGATCGTTCGGCGCCGAGGTCGAGTCGGCCATCGCCAGCCGGCGTCCGTTCGCCCTTCTGATGATCGACCTCGACCAGTTCAAGGAGCTCAACGACACGCTCGGCCATCACCTCGGTGACGAGCTGCTGGGCTCGGTCGGGCCCCGGCTCGAGTCGACGATGCGCCAGGGCGATGTGGTGGCCCGCCTGGGGGGCGACGAGTTCGGCGTGCTCCTGCGTGGCGCCGACATCGAGGACGCCATCACGGCTGCGGGGCGCCTGCGCACGGCGCTTGGGCGGCCCTTCCCGCTCGCCGGCATCTCGCTGCACGTGGGGGCCAGCGTGGGCATCGCGGTCTTCCCCGACCATGCCGACGACGCTGACACCCTCATGCGCCACGCCGACGTCGCCATGTACGAGGCCAAGCGCGCGCGCACCGGGCACGAGGTCTACGCCTCCGAAGGCGACCACCACAGCCGCGATCGGCTCGCGCTCGCCGGCGAGGTCCGCGGCGCGCTGGCAGGGGACGAGCTGGCGCTGCACTACCAGCCCGTCGCCGAGCTTCCCACCGGCGCGCTCGTGGGCGTCGAGGCGCTCGTGCGCTGGCGCCATCCGGAGCGCGGGCTGCTCGCGCCCGGGGCCTTCCTGCCCGCCATCGAGCACACCGAGGTCATGCGCGAGGTCAGCCATCGCGTGCTGGGGATGGCCATCTGCCAGGCGGGCGCCTGGTTCCGCCAGGACCGCGCGTGGCGCGTGGCGGTCAACCTCTCGGCCACCGACCTGCTCGACCGCGGTCTGGTCGAGGACGTCGCCGCGCTCCTGCGCCGCTACGGCACGCCGGCCGGGCGGGTGACCCTCGAGGTGACCGAGAGCGTGCTCATGACCGACCCGGCCCGGGCGATGGAGGTCCTCGCCGACCTGCGCAAGCTCGGCGTCCACCTCGCCCTCGACGACTTCGGCACCGGCTTCTCGTCGCTGACCCACCTTCAGCGCCTGCCGGTGGACGAGATCAAGATCGACCGCTCGTTCGTCGCGGCCATGGCCACCGACGCCAGCTCGGCGGCCATCGTCTCGTCGACCGTCGACCTGGCCCACGCGCTCGGCTTGCGGGTGGTCGCCGAGGGCATCGAGGACGAGGCCACGTGGACGCGGCTGCGCACCGTGGGCTGCGACGCCGCCCAGGGCTACTACCTGGCCAAGCCGCTCGCCCCGGGCGAGCTCGAGGAGCAGGCGCAGGACATCGCCGAGCGCTCGCGAGCCGCTTCGGACGCGCCCCTGTCCGCCGCCTGACCGACGGTCGGCGCCGTTCGTCGCCGGTTTGGGGCCGCTCGCCATCGAACGGTCGTCCAGGCCCTCTCGGCGAGGCCGTACCATGGTCGTCCGATCGAGTCCGCTCAGGGCAAACCCGTCGCGAGGCGGGGACGCAAAGCCAGAGGTCTCCCGTAGACAGCTCGGCTGCCGGCTCTCCAAGGAAGGCGCGCGCCATGGATGGCGCAAGACCTGGCAACAAGGAGGCCAACCCGATGCACGCACGAGAGGACTACGCCCACGCAGCCGCGGTCGAGCGCATCCTGCGTGCCTATGGGGTGACGCCGCAACAGCCTGGAGGTGGGGGCCTCTCCCGCCGCCGTGGTGGCCTGCTCTGGGGGCGCGGGCCCGCGGCCACGGGTGTGGAGGGAAGCCTGCGGGTTCCTCGCCCGCGGAACGGGGGGTGCTGAGGGGGGACATCCCTTCAGCAAACGAGCCGGCGGGCCGGGAGTGACTCCCGGCCCGCCGTCATTTTGGGGGGCGAAACCGAACGCGTCGGTCACGCGAAGCGATCGGGCGCGAAGGGCGCCGGATCCACGGCGGGCCTCTCGCCCGCGTAGAGCTGAGCGACGAGGCGCCCGGAGATCGGGCCCAGGGCCACGCCGGCGCCTTCGTGGCCCGTGGCCAGCCACAGGCCCGCCACCGCGCCGCTCGGCCCGATGGCCGGCAGGCGGTCGGGCAGCCACGGGCGCAGGCCCGCCCAGGCGGCATCGATCGCCAGCACGCGCAGCGCGGGGACGAGCGTCGCCGCACGCTCGAGCATCGCCCGGCTCACCGCCTCGTCGACCGCGAGATCGAAACCGCGCCGCTCGCGGCTCGAGCCCACCAGCACGTCGCCCTTCCACGTCGTCTCCACCACCGTGGTCACCTGGAGCGCGGCGTCCGCGCTGGCCGCCGAGGCCAGGTAGCCGGCCTCGACGACCTTGTGGCGGATGAACCGCTCGTCGCCGGTCCGCGCCCGCAGGCGCACGAGCTGGCCCTTGCGCGGCTCGAGCGGCAGCGCCACGCCCGCCGCCTCGGCCAGCGCCCGGCTCCACGGCCCCGCCGCGAGCACCGCCGCGCCGCAGGCGAACCGCCCCGCACTGGTCCGCAGCCCGGTGACCGAGCCGTCGGCGATCTCGATCGCCTCGACCGCCACGCCCGTCTCGACGCGCGGCACCGCGCGCGCCAGCGCCCGCGCGATCGCGCGCGGATCGCACTGCAGGTCGCTCGGGAAGAACGACGCGCCCCGCACAGGTCCCGTCAGCTGCGGCTCCATGGCCCGCAGCTGCGCCACGTCCAGCAGCCGGCCCTCCACGCCTGCCCGGCGCAGCCGCTCGAGGCGCTCGCCCTCGCCGGCCCAGGTGGCGTCCGTGCCATGGACGATCAGCGCGCCCTTGCGACGGATGCGCGCCTCCGCGCCGAGCCGCTCGTCGAGCTCGTCGTACAGGCGCAGCCCGGCGAGCGTGAGGGCGAGCTCCGGACCGACGTCCTTGTCGGAGCACAGGACGTTGCCCTCGCCGAGGCCCGTGGTGGCGCCCGAGACCTCGCCCCGATCGAGCAGCAGCACGTCGACGCCGCGCTGCGCCAGCTCGAACGCGGTCGCCGCGCCGACGATCCCGGCGCCGACGACGGCGACCTCGCACGACCTCACAGGGCGAAGCCCGCGGGAAACGGGTCGCGCTCGTCGAGCAGGTACTGCCCCATCGCCGTGATCCACGCCCGCCCCGTCACCTCGGGCAGCACCGCGGGCACGCCGCCCACCTCGGTCTCGGCGACGAGGCGCCCGACGAAGCGCGTGCCGATGACGGACTCGTTGACGAAGTCCTCCCCCAGCGCCAGCTCGCCGCGCGCGTGGAGCGTGGCCATGCGCGCGCACGTCCCCGTCCCGCACGGCGAGCGATCCAGCCAGCCGGGATGGATCGCGGTCGCGTTGCGAGCGTGGGCGCCATCGCGGCCGGGAGCATGGAAGACGACGTGACGGCAGCCCGCGATGCCCGCGTCGACGGGGTGGACCGGCTCGGGGATCGCCGCCCGGATGCGAGCGCCGGCCTCGATCAGCTCGTCGGCGCGCGCGGGGTCGACCTGGAGGCCCACCGAGGCGGCCTCGACGATCGCGTAGAAGTTGCCGCCGAAGGCCATGTCGTAGGGCACCTCGCCGAGGCCCTCGACCTCGGCCACCTGGTCGCGCGCGTGCAGGAAGGCCGGCACGTTGCGGATGGTCACCGCCTGCGCGTGGCCGCCCGCCACCGCCACGCGCGCCTCCACGAGCCCGGCCGGCGTGTCGAGCCGCACGACGGTCTCCGGCTCGCGCACCTGCACCATCCCCGTCTCGACCAGGACCGTCGCCACGCCGATGGTCCCGTGGCCGCACATCGGCAGGCAGCCCGACACCTCGATGAAGAGCACGCCCCAGTGGGCGTCGTCGCGCGTGGGCGGCTGCAGGATCGCCCCCGACATCGCCGCGTGACCGCGTGGCTCGCGCATGAGCAGCAGGCGCAGGTCGTCGCGCTCGGCCTCGAAGCGGAGCTTGCGCTCGAGCATCGTGGCGCCCGGCAGCGGCTCGACGCCACCGGTCACCACCCGCGTGGGCATCCCCTCGGTGTGCGAGTCGACGGCGGCGAGGTAGCGCTTCATGCTGCCACGCCGGCCCGCAACGTCGAGAGCGCCGCGCGCAGCTCCTCGCGCTCGGTGTCGTCGAGCGGCAGCCGCGGCGGCCGCGCGGGGCCGCCGCGCAAGCCCACCTCGTCCATGGCCGCCTTGAAGTACTGCACGAGCTTGGGCGTCATGTCGAAGCGCGCGAGCGGCAGGAGCCGCGCGTAGAGCGCGCGAGCGGCCTCCAGCTCGCCGGCCCGGCAGTGCTCGTAGAGCGCGACGCACTCGGCGGGCGCCACGTCGGCCACGCCCGAGACCCACCCGGTCGCGCCCGCGCAGAAGCCCTCGAGGGCCCAGTCGTCGCCGCCGACCAGGATCTCGGCGTCGGTGCTCCCCAACAGGGCCGGGATCCGGCGCACGTCGCCCGAGCACTCCTTGACCGCGACGACGTGCTCGACGCGGTCGGCGAGGCGCGCTATGAGCTCGGCGGTCATGTCGACGCCCGACGCCTCGGGGTTGTTGTAGACCATGAGCGGCAGCCCGGCAGCGTCGGCCACCGCGGCGTAGAAGGCCTCGATCTCGCGCTCGTCGCCGCGATAGCTCAGCGGCGGCAGGCACATGACGGCCTCGGCGCCCGCCGCGGCGGCGTCGACCGCGAAGCCGCCGGCCAGCGCCGGCGTCGCGGCCGAGACGCCGGCGATGACCGGGACCCGGCCGTCGGCCGCGGCGACGATGGCCGCGATCACGTCGCGGCGCTCGGGCGTGGAGAGGCTGCCGGCCTCGCCCATGGTCCCGGTCCCGACGATGCCGTGGACGCCCGCGTCGACCAGCGCGTGGACGTTGGCCTGGAGGGCGGTCGTGTCGACGGCGCCGTCGGCGTCGAACGGGGTGGTGACGGCGGGGATGATGCCGGGGAAGCGCACGGAGAGGCTCTCCTCAATCGAGGGTCATGTAGCGCCGGACGCGCTGGATGTGCTGGGTGGCGTAGAAGGCGGCGGTCTCGGCGTCGCCGGCGACGATCGCCTCGTAGATCATGCGGTGCTCGGCGGCGTGGAGCCGGGCCCGGCCGGCGACCGCGACGGACTCGTCGCGCAGCCGCTGCCAGAGCGGCTCGTCCATGGTCGCCGCGATGTGGTCGGCCAGCGCCACGAGGACGGGATTGTCGGCCATGACGGCGATCTGGCGGTGGAAGAGCCGGTCGCCCTCGTTCCATTCGGCGTGGGCGGATCCCTCCGCCGCGCGGTCCATGCGCGCGAGCAGCTCCTCGGCGTACGGGTCGGCGCGGCCGCGGCGCGCGGCCAGCGCGGCGACGGCGGGCTCGAGCAGGGCCCGCGCCTCGAGCAGCGCGCTGGGGCTCGCGTCGTGGGGCAACGCCAAGCCGTCGCCGGGGCCGCCGAGCTCCTGCACCCGCTCGACGGCGTCCATGGCGACGAACGAGCCCGACCCCGGTCGCGTGTCGAGCACGCCCTGCAGCTGCAACGCGGCGATGGCCTCGCGCACCGACGAGCGGCCGACCTCCAGGCGCCGGGCCAGGTCGCGCTCGGACGGCAGGCGCTCGCCGGGCTTCAGCAGGCCGAGGCGGATCTCGCCCGCGATCCGGTCGACGATCCGCTCGTAGAGCTGGGTCGCCCGGAGCGGGGCGCCGAGCGCGGCCCTCGCCGCTTCGTCGGAAAGATTGGTTCCTGTAACAGACTGCATGACCGAGGATTGGTTTGGAAATCGGTCCTGGTACCGTACCGCCCGTGTCAACCAGCTTCCATGCGGTCGATCCGCGCACCGGCACTCCCGGCGCCGAGTTCGAAGAGGCCACGCCGGCCGACGTTCACGATGCCGTCACCGCCGCCGAAGCGGCCTTCCGGTCCGGGGCCCTGCGCGATCCCGGCGCGCGGACGGCGCTCCTGCGCGGCGCCGCCAGCGGCCTGCGGGCGGCCGGCGACGAGATCGTCGCGGAGGCGGGCGCCGAGACCGGCCTGCCCGAGGCGCGCCTGCGCTCCGAGCTCGAGCGCACCGCCGGTCAGCTCGAGGCCTTCGCCGCGCTGGTGCAGGCCGGCGACCACGTCGAGGCGATCATCGACAGGCCCGACCCCGAGGCCAAGCCGATTCCGCGCCCCGACGTGCGCCGCATGCTCGTGCCGATCGGGCCGGTCGCCGTCTTCGGCGCCAGCAACTTCCCGCTGGCCTTCTCCACCGCCGGTGGCGACAGCGCCAGCGCGCTGGCCGCCGGGTGCCCGGTGGTGGTCAAGGGCCACCCGTCTCACCCCGGCACGACCGAGGTCGTGGCCCGCGAGGTGACGGCGGCGGTCGCGGGCGCGGGGCTGCCCGAGGGGACGTTCGCTGTGCTGCAGTCCAGCGGCATCGAGGTCGGCGAGGCGCTCGTCGACGAGCCGGCCATCGCCGCGGTGGGCTTCACCGGCTCGTTCGCGGGCGGCAAGGCCCTCTACGACCGTGCCGCGGCGCGCGAGCACCCGATCCCGGTCTACGCCGAGATGGGGAGCGTCAACCCGATCGTCGTCACCGAGGCGGCGCTGCGGGCCCGCGCGGCGGCGATCGCCGAAGGGCTGGCCGCGTCGGTGTCGTCCTTCGGGGGCCAGCTCTGCACCAAGCCAGGGGTGGTCTTCGTCCCCGCCGGGGGCAGCGGCGAGGCGTTCGCCGCCGACCTCGGGGCGCGCCTGGCCGCCGTCGAGCCCCAGGTCCTGCTCAACCAGCGCCTGCGCGACGCGCTGGCCGCGCGCGTGGCCGACCTGGGCGCGCTGGCCGAGCCGGTCGGCGAGCCGGCGACGGCGACCGAGCCCGGCTTTCGCTTCCGCCCCGGGGCCTACCGCGCCGACGCGGCCGACCTGCGCGAGCACCCGGATCTCCTCGACGAGCGCTTCGGCCCGGTCGTGCTGCTCGTCTCCTACGGCTCGCCCGACGAGCTGCTCGCGGCGCTGGCGCTGCTCGAGGGCCAGCTCACCGGCTCGGTCCACGCGGAGGACGAGGACGCAGAGCTCGTCGCCACGCTCGTCGACGTCCTCGGCGAGCGCGCCGGGCGGCTCGTGTTCGACGGCTTCCCCACCGGCGTGGCGGTGACGCACGGCATGCACCACGGCGGCCCGTTCCCGGCCACAACGGCGCCGGGGCACACGTCGGTGGGCATGACGGCGGTGCAGCGCTTCCTGCGGCCGATCGCCTTCCAGAACGCCCCCGCTCACGTGCTGCCCCCCGAGCTGCGCGACGAGAACCCCCTGGGGATCTGGCGGCGCGTGGACGGCGAGCTCACCCGCGCCGCGCTGTAGCGTCCCGGCTCATGGCATGGATGCGGCAGCATGTGCGCGCGGCGGGTGGAGTGATGGTCCACGACGGTCGGGTCGCGCTCGTGCACCGACCCAAGTACGACGACTGGTCGCTCCCCAAGGGCAAGCTCCACCGGGACGAGAGCTGGGAGGACGCCGCCGTGCGCGAGGTGGGCGAGGAGACCGGCATGCAGGCCGCGTTGCGCGAGGAGCTCCCGCCGGTCGAGTACACCGATCCGAAGGGGCGCCCGAAGACGGTGCGCTACTGGCGCATGGAGCCGATCGGCGGCGAGTTCACGCCCAACGACGAGGTCGACGAGCTGCGCTGGCTCGCGCCCGAGGACGCGGCGCGCTGTCTGACGTACGACCATGACCGCGATCTGGTCCTCATGGCGGCACGCCTGGCTGCCGAAGATGAGTAGATGCAGCATCGCCGTGAGCGCATCTACGTCGAGACCGAGCGCCACCGCATCTCGGGCGTCCTGACGCTGCCCACCGACGGCTACCGCAGCCGCCTGTCGGATTTCCTCAACGCCTCCGAGCGCGACTTCGTCTCGCTCACCGATTGCGTGGTCGAGATCATCGGCCGCGACGGCGCGGGCACCGAGCACGGCTTCATCGCCGTCTCGCGCCGCCACATCGTCTTCGCCATTCCCCTCGGCGAGGCGGACGACGTGGCCAGCGCCGCCTAGCGCACGCAGTCGGCCCCGTCGACGATCTGGGCGCGCATGTTGATCTCCATCATGCGGAGCGCCGCCTCGGCCAGGTCCTCGTGGATGTGGGCCACGGCGTCCCGGGGCACCGCCACCTCGATGTGGCGGATGTAGGCGTCGAGCGCCGAGTAGAGGATGCACTGCTCGGTCACCTGGCCGACGAGGATGACCTTGCCGACGCCCATCTGGCGCAGCATGTACTCCACGGGCGTCTGGTAGAAGATCGAGTGGCGCGCCTTGACGATGAAGATCGCCTCCTCAGGCGGGACGATCGGCTCGACGAGGTCGCGCGCCTCCGACGCGAGGACGCGCTCCACCAGCTCCGCGCGACCCGCGTTCCAGTGGCCGTAGACGTCGTTGACGTAGACGAGCTCGACGTCGTCGCTGTGGTGCGCGCGCTCGACGAGGTCGGCCATCGTCGGCAGCACCTCGCGGACCGACTCCATGAGCGGCTCGGCGTCGTCGTGCTCGTAGGCGTTGAGCATGTCGACGACGATCAGCGCGGTGTCGGGCATGGGGCCTGCGTACCCACCCGCCCCGCCGCGGCACACTGCAGAGCGTGACCCGCGACTTCGTGCTGCACGATGCGGTCCTGCTCGCCGTCCAGGCGCTGCTCGTGGCGCTCCCTGGAGCCGGCGTGCCGGGCTGGGTGCGCGCGCGGACCACGGCGCGCTGGGCGCTCGTGCTGCCGCTCTCGATCGCCGTGGTGGTGGCCGCCATCGCCGTGCTGCCCGACGTTGCCGACGTGCTGACCTGGGTGGCCTTGCTGCTCGTGCCGCCGGGGGCGGCGCTCGCGCTCGGGTGGGCCATGCGCGGCGCCCGGCCGCCGTTGGCGCTCCTCGCTGCGCCGCTGCTGGCGCTGGCGTGGGCCTCGCAGTCCTCGGCGGCCGGACAGCTCGCCGCGGTGGCGCTCACCGCGCTGAGCTGCGTCACGCTCGGGCGCCTGCTGGCCGGCGTGGCGCCGGCGCCCTGGC
>DASVFT010000114.1:0-6511 GCA_036379935.1 Solirubrobacteraceae bacterium
GGATCCTCGAGGACCGCCTCCATGCGCTCCTGGTCGGTGACCATGTAGGGCGAGATGTAGCCCTTGTCGAACTGCATGCCCTCGGTGAACTCGAGGTCCATGCCGAACGTCTGGCCCTCCTCGACGTTGACCACGCCGTCCTTGCCGACCTTGTCGATGGCGTCGGCGATGACGTCGCCGATCTCCTCGTCGCCGGCCGAGATCGTCGCCACGCGAGCGATCTGGTCCTTGCCCGAGATCTCCTTGGCCTGCTTGGAGATGTTGCCGACGACCTGGTCGACCGCGACCTCGATGCCGCGCTTGAGTCCAAGCGGGTTGGCGCCGGCCGCGACGTTCTTCAGGCCGGTGCGGACGATCGCCTGGGCGAGGACCGTGGCCGTCGTGGTGCCGTCGCCGGCGACGTCGTTGGTCGCCGTGGCCACCTCGCGCACGAGCTGTGCGCCCTGGTTCTCGAAGACGTCCTCGACCTCGATCTCACGAGCGATGGTCACGCCGTCGTTCGTGATGGTCGGGGCGCCGAACTTCTTGTCGAGGACCACGTAGCGGCCCCTCGGGCCGAGCGTGACCTTGACCGCGTTGGCGACAGCGTCGACGCCGGCCTCGAGAGCCTTGCGCGCCGCCGCGTCGTACTTCAGTTCCTTGTGAGCCATAAGTTCTCCTGTGTTCCTAGGACTCGACCTTGGCGAGCACGTCGCTCTCGCGGAGGACCAGCAGATCCTCGCCGTCGACCTTGATCTCGGTCCCGCCGTACTTGCTGTACAGGACCTCGTCGCCTTCAGAGACGTCGAGCGGGATGCGCTTGTCGCCATCCTCGTCGTAGCGGCCGTCGCCGACGGCGATGACCTTGCCCTTCTGCGGCTTCTCCTTGGCCGTATCGGGGAGGACGATGCCACTCGCGGTGGTCTCCTCCTCCTCAATCGCCCGCACGATCAGCCGATCGCCCAGGGGCTTGAGCTTCATGTGATTGACCTCCGTTACAGAGAGGGATGAGTACTGTTGCTTGGCACTCTAGGGCATCGAGTGCCAACGCCTCTCCCTACTGTAGGACATGGGCGGGGGGACCGCAAGCGCGGTTGGCACTCTCGTAACGGGAGTGCCACCGGGCGCGACCGGCCCCGCCCATCGCCTGGACTAGCCGAACGTGTGCAGGTGGACCGTGCGGCCGACGTTCGGCGTGAACGTGCCGCCGGCGGCGCCCACGTAGACGCGATAGCTGCCGCCGCGCTTGACCCGGATCGTCTTGCCGTACACCGCGTAGCCGTTGCCGCCCGGGCGCGTGATCGACCCCGTCAGCGTGACCCACCGGCCGCTGTGACCCCGCTTCTGGATGGCGATCGGCACGTTGGAGACGGCCGGGCGCACGGTGCCCGAGAAGCGCACCTTGGCCCCGCGGGCGACGTGACGGTGCGTCACCGACGTGCGCACGAGGACCTGGACGCTGACCGTGACGACCGGGCTGACGACCGAGGCGCGGTCGGCGACCAGGACGCGGTACTGGGTGGTCAGCGGCACGGAGAGCACCGTGAACGAGAAGGCGCCCTGCGCGTCGGTGAGCTGCGCGTTGCCGAGGTTGGCGAAGCCCGAGGTGAAGGGGAAGGGGTTCTGCTGGAGCTGCACCGCACGACCGGCGTTCCCGCTGCCCGACAGCGTCCCGGAGAGCGTGGTCAGCCCACCGAACACCACGGGGTTGGGCGACCCGGCGAGGGCCAGCCCGAGCGGCTGGCGCGGGGTCGTGAAGGTTCGATCGTTGCCCGCCGTCGTCCCGTCGCTGTTGTGCGCGACCAGGCGGTAGTGGTACCTCGTGTTGGAGCCCAGGCCGCTGATCTGGGCCGCCGCGGCGGCCGCCGCCGTGCCCTTGCCGGCCGCCGTGCTCGGGGTTCGCGAGCCGTAGGCGGTCGTGGTTCCGTACTGGAAGTAGTAGCTCGTGCTCAGGCCACGCGGGTTGACCGTGCCCGTCAGCGTCGCGCTGTTGATGGTGACCTGCGCGGCGCCGCCGGTCGTGACGGTCGGCGCCGCCGCCGACGCGACGGCCGGTGCGGCCGTCGCCACGGCGGTGGCGGCGATGGCCACCAGCGCGCTACGTCGATTCGCTCGCATGCCAGTCCTCCTCGTGTTTCCACCGTTGAGCCGGTGGATCATCCCCCCGCCGTGAACCCACGGCTGCAAGCGAGGTTGCGGTGTGCGCGCGCTAGATGACTGATTGCACGACCCCCACGACCATCTGTCCGCGCCCCGCGGCGCCGGATCGCCACGGTCCGAAGGGGTCACCGACCAACGGCCTCCGGCCGTTGGTGCCCGCTCTGCCACTGTCCCCCTTCGGCCCGCGTCGCCCAACATCCACGGTGCACGGCCATCTGGCCGCGCGGGCCATGGAATCAATCATCTAGTTCTGCGCGCCACCGATGCCGAGGCGGGCGTCGGTGACGTGCGGAGGGCGCTCGATGATCTGCGAGAAGCGCACGACGGTGACGATGTCGTCGAGCGACACGGGCTTGCCGTAGATCTGCTCCAGGAAGTGGATCATCTCGTCGTGACGGCGAAACTCGGGGTTGTCGTGCTCGATGTCGCGCGGCGTGAGGTCCTTGACGCGCTTGACCTCGACCTGGTCGATGACCGCGTCGAAGATCTTCTCCCGCGGCGAGTGCTGGTAGCCGATCGTGACCATCACGGCCTGGTTCTTGCGGTACTTGTGCGACTTGTCCCCGAGGCGGATCGTCGCGGTCTTGCGCCCGCGCTTGAGCTGATCCCCGAAGAGGGTCGAGTAGAAGTTCAGGACCTGCATCGGGGCTGCACCCTACTAAGGGCCACGCACGCGCGACAGGGCTCGCGCGACCATGTCGCGCTCTCCCCGATATGTCAGCTCGCGCGCGGCATCCTCGAGCGCCAGCCAGCGCGCGTCCTCGACCTCGCGATCGTGGTCGTCGACCTCGCCGCTGACGTACTCGAGCAGGAAGAAGCTCACGACCTTGGCGATCCGCCGGCCCCCGCGCATGTACCAGTAGCGCACGTCGCCGAGCTTCTCGACGAGGCGCGACTCGACGCCGGTCTCCTCGCGGACCTCGCGCAGCGCGGCGTCGGCGGCCGACTCGTCCCTCTCGGGGTGCCCCTTGGGCAGCGCGAGGACCTTCGAGCCGTCGGCGGCCAGTCGCGTGGGGACGATGACCACGCATTGCTCGTCACGGACGACGACGCCGCCGGCCGAGAACTCGGTGGAGGTCGTCGAGGCCATGGCGGCACTATCGCTCGTCGTAGCCGAGGAGGTCGCCGGGCTGGCAGTCCAGGACGTCGCAAGGCGAACGCCTCGAATATCGATCAGGGCAAGACACGGCGACGACCCGGCGCTCGGCGCTGTCAGTAGACGTAGTTGGCGAGCGTCTCGGGGTCGTGGACGGTGATGCGCCCGCGCCCCTGGGAGATGACGCCGGCGCGCTCGAGGACGGCGAGGAAGCGGCTGGCCGACTCGCGCGACGATCCGGCCAGCTGGGCGATGTCGGCCTGCGTGATGGTCACCAGCACGTCGCGGGCCGGCGCCCCTTCGCTCTGCGCCTGGCGCACGAGGTCGTCGAGGACGACGGCGACGCGGCTCTGGACGGTCTGGAAGGACTGGCGGGCCAGGCGCTCGTTGGCGTCGCGCAGGCGCCGGCCGAGCGCGATGACGAGCTTGACGGCGATGTCGGGGTGCTGGCGCAGCAGGCGGCGCATGTCCGAGCCGGCGAGGGCGATCGCGTCGACGTCGTCGAGGGCCTCGACGGTGGCCGACCGCAGCTCGTCGTCGAACATGGCCAGCTCGCCGAAGATGTCGCCGGGACCGAAATGGGCCAGCGCGAGGGTGCGCCCGTCGGCGTGCTCGCGCGTGGCGCGGGCGTGGCCGGAGCGGACGATGTAGCAGGTGTCGCTGGCGTCGCCCTCGCGGAAGACGACCTGATGCGCCGCGAACCTCCGCGGGACCGCGACCTCGGCGACGTGCTGAAGATCCTCGGGGGCCAGGGTCTCGAAGACCGGCACCTGCCCGAGCAGGCTGACACTCTCCTGCACCGTGGCCACCAGCGCAGACTAGGACAACGCGACCCGGGGCCCCGCCTCAGGCGGGCGCGTGGCCGCCTGAGGCGCCCCCGACGGGCTCGGCCTGGTGGGTCTCTGCGGAGCGGAGGGCGGCGGCGAAGATGTGGTGCGAGTCGAGCGCCTCGCGCGGCGTGGCACAGCCGAACCGGTCGCCCAGCGCGCCCGCCCGCTCGGCCAGGTACGCGGCCCACATCTGCAGGATCGCGTCCTCGAACCCGAACTCGAAGATGGGACCGGAGACGGTGGGGAAGACCGACTGGCTGCCGACCTCGAAGCGCTCCCAGACCTGGCGCCCGTCGCGCACGGCGAAGCGGTGCACCGTCTTGGGCTGCGCGGTCGAGAACGCGACCCCGCCGTCCATGCCGGTCGCGGTGATCCGCCACGTGTTCATGTGGCCCGGCGCGATGCGATAGGTCCGCAGCGTCAGGGGGAAGCCGGCGTCGCAGTGCAGGGCGGCGTTGTCGATCGTGTCGCACGGGACCGGCTCGCCCGTGCGCGGATATGGCCGTTCGGGGACGAGGTTCGAGAGCACGGCGTAGACCGACGCGGGCCGCCAGCCCAGCCTCAGCGGCACGTGGGCGACGTGCATGCCGAGGTCGCCCATCACGCCGATCGCGCCGCAGAAGCGGGCCTGGCGCTTCCAGTTGATGGGCTTCGTGCGATCGAGATCGCTGGAGTGGAGGAAGTCGTGCTCGACCTCGATCATCTGGCCGAGCGCCCCGGCGGCGATGGTCTCGTAGGCGAGCTGGGCGCCGGGGAAGAAGGGCAGCTCGCTCGAGCAGCGGACGAAGACGCCCGCCTCCTCGATCGCGGCGACGATGCGCTCCGCGGCCGCGAGGTCGATGCCGAAGGGCTTCTCGCCCAGGAAGTCCTTGCCGGCGGCGACGGCGTCGAGGTAGAGCGACTCGTGCAGATGATGGGGAACGGCGAGGTAGAGGACGTCGATGGCGTCATCGTCGAGCAGGTCGTGGTAGTCGGTGCTCTTGGTGATGACACTCTCGATGCGGTCGAACCAGCGCAGGGCGGCGGCGTCGGTGTCGCATGCCGCCACGAGCTGCGGGTGGGCGGGGTGGTCCTCCAGCGCGCTCCAGCGCGCGAGGGTCACCGCGAGCGTGCGGCCCATGAAGCCGCCCCCGACGATGCCGACGCGGACGGGCTGGGGGGTCACGGCGTCGGGTCGCCGTGGACGATCGCGCGCAGCTTGCGCACCATGCCGACGGGATCGGGGTGCTGGATGACGTTGCGCCCGTAGACGATCCCGCGCGCGCCCTGCAGCAGGACGGCGTTGGTGCGCTCGAGGATCTCCTCGTCGGAGACGCGGCCTCCGCCGCGGACGAGCACGGGAACGCGGGCCGCGGTGACCACGCGGTGGTAGGCGTCGAGGTCGTCGGTGGGGTCGGCCTTGACGACGTCGGCGCCGAGCTCGGCCGCCTGGCGCGCGAGCGCGACGATGCGGTCGGCGTCGCCGTCGACGCCGTAGCCGCCGGCGCGGGGTGCCATGACCAGCGGCTCGACCATCACCGGCATCGCGGCGCGGTCGGCGGCGGTGCGGAGCGTCGTGATGTTCTCGATGCACTCGCGCCGCAGGGCGTCCTCGCCGGGGATGTCGAAGAGGTTGACGCACACGCAGGCCGCGTCGAGGCGGACGGCGTGGCCGATGGCGTCGTCGATGAGATGGCTGAAGGCCTCCCGTGGCGGCTCCTCCCCGTAGACGTTGGCGACGTCGACGCGCAGGACGAGGGCGGGCTTGTCGCGGCCCGCCGCCCGCTGCAGGAGCGGCGCCTGCCCGACGGCGAGCTGGATCGCGTCGGGGCCTGCCTCGACCAGCGCGGCGACGGTGCTCTCCATGTCCTCGATGCCGGCCAGGAAGCGGGGCTGGCCGAAGAAGCCGTGGTCGACGGCGACGTCGATGCAGCGTCCCGAGACGGGATGGAAGAGGCGATTGAGACGATAGGCGACCGACACCGGTGGACCCCACTTCCGGCTGACAACGTTGTCAGATCATAGGCACGAGCGGACGTGGCGTGGAAGGATCCCGCCTCCGTGGTCATCGCCGGTCCCAACCTGACCATCGATCGGACGCTGACGATCGACGAGCTGCGCCCGGGCGAGGTGCTGCGCTTCGACCGGGTGGTCGTCACGCCGGGCGGCAAGGGCGTCAACGTGGCGCGGGTGGCCCGCGAGCTCGGGGCAAAGGCGGTGCTTGTCGGCTTCCTGCCGGGGCGGACGGGTGCCGCGGCCGGTGCCCTGCTGGGCGACGAGGGGCTCGAGCTGCGGGGTGTCGTGGTGGCCGGCGAGATCCGCTCGGCCGCGATCGTGCTCGAGCGCCGCGGGCGCGTGACGGTTTTGAACGAGCCGGGGTCGCCGCTGGGCGATGGCGACTGGGAGCGCTTCGAGACGGCGGTGGCCGAGGCGCTCGCGGGGCACGGCGTGCTGGCCTGCAGCGGCT
>DASVFT010000115.1:0-8955 GCA_036379935.1 Solirubrobacteraceae bacterium
GCTCGACGGCATCGCAGCCGCCGACCTCGAGACGCCCGGCCTCGGACAGGCGGCTGCCGAGCGGGTAGACGTGGCTGAGTGGGGACGCCATGAGCCGGGAAAGCTACCTCCGCGGCGCCTCCGGCCCCGCGCTGGGAGACCGTCGGCGGCGTCCAGCCGCCGTACCCTCCATGCCATGACCACGGCCCACGGCGAGCCACCGACCGAGTTGGGCACAAAGGACGGCCTGGCCTACGCGCTCTTCGCCCCGACCGCGTCGTCGGCGGGCGGGGTGGTCGTGCTCCACGGCGCGGGATCGTGCAAGGAGAACCACTACGACTTCGCCCGCGCCCTCCGCGCCGCCGGCCTGGCGGCGGTCGTCTTCGACCAGCGCGGGCACGGGGCCAGCGCCGGGGCGCTGGGCGCGGGCGCCTTCGACGACGTGGCCACCGCGGCGACGCTGCTGCCGCCCGGGCCGCTCGCCCTGCGCGGGTCGAGCATGGGCGGCTTCATGGCGCTGGTGGCCGGCGCGCGGCTGGATGCCGCCGCCGTCGTCGCCATCTGCCCCGCCACCGGCGCGCAGCTCGCGCAGGGGCTGAGCGACCGGAGGTTCGACTTCCGCGCCGACGACGACGCCCTGCGCGCCCTGCTGCTCGGCGCCGACGAGCGCGGCGCCGCGGCCGCCCTCGGAGAGCGCCTGCTCCTGCTGCACGCCGAGGGCGACGAGAGCGTGCCGATTCAGAGCTCGCGCGCGTTGCACGCGGCCGCGGCGGGCAGCCGCCTGGTGGCGGTGCCGGGCGGCCACCACCGGTCGGTCCAGCACGACGCCGAGCTTCAGGCGCTGGCGGTGCGCTTCATCGCACGGGCACTGCGGCCGGACCGCGCGCCGGCGTGAGCGCGGGCGCGCGCACGTCCGCGGTGCCCGTCAGCTCCGCCGCCTCGGCGCGCCCCAGCGGCCGGCGGCCCCAGCGCGCCGCGCGCGCGAACTCGAGCAGGCGCTCGAAGTAGTCCGGGAGCGGTGATGGCGCGATGCCCAGCGGCGCCAGCAGGGCGCGCGAGCGCGCGTCGTCGAAGCGCAGGCGCATGGAGAAGTACGGGAAGTACACGGCGCTGCGCTCCAGAAGGCGCCGGGTCGACGGCGCGGCGCGGCGCATCATGTACGGGTGCACGAGGCGGCGGTAGAGGCGCGGCGACACCAGCCGCGGCTCGGCGCGATCGAGCCCGGCCACGGCCATGGCCCCGAGCTCGCCGATGGTGGTCGCGTGCTCGCCGGCGGTCAGGTGGAAGGTCCCGTTGACGGCCTCGGGATGCTGCGCGAGCGCGGTGACCGCGTCGGCCACGTAGTCGACGGAGACCACGTCGAGCGGCGCGCGCCGGCGCGCGGGGATGACCGGGTAGGCGCCGGCGCCGAGGGCCCGCAGCGGCGCGTAGAGGACGTTGAACGACGAGGTCCAGCCGGTCTCGCGCTCGCCGACCACGATGCTCGGCCGCGTGATCGTCCACGGCAGGTCGCTGGCGCGCACGCGCGCCTCGGCCTCGTGCTTGGAGCGCTCGTAGGAGTTGCGGAAGCGCGACGCCTCGCGGTCCTCCTCGTAGACGATCCCGCGCCGGTCGCCGGCGACGTAGGCCGTCGAGACGTACGTGAAGCGCTCGACCTCCGGCACCTCGGCGGCGAAGTCGAGCACGCGCTGAGTGCCCTCGACGTTGATGGCGCGTGCCTCTTCGATCGGGAGGTCGAACGACACCGAGGCGGCGCTGTGGATGACGCTGCCGACCTCGCGCGTGAGCGCGTCGTAGCCCTCGCCCAGTCCCAGCCGTGGGCTGGTGATGTCGCCGGCGACCGCGATCGCGCGACCGCTGCTCGGCGCCTCGACGCGGGCCAGCACGGCGCGCAGGCGCGCGTCGGCCTCGGACTCGTCGGCCCCGCGGATCAGGCAGTGCACCTCGTGGCCGTCGGCCAGCAGGCGCGCGAGCACGGTCATGCCGACGAAGCCGGTGGCTCCGGTCAGCAGGATCGGACGTTCGGTGGCGGGCACGGGTGTCGGTACTCCTCGGTGTTCGCTCTCTGGCGGGCGTCTGGCACAGTGCCGCGCGCTCGGTGCGGCGGCCATGGGCAGCGTGCACGGACTTGCCCCGCACGCGCTGGACCGGCGGTCGAGCGCGCGATGCTACGCACGGCGTCCCTCGCCAGGGTACCGAGGACGAGCGTCGGAGATGTTAGAGGTAGTTAAGGGGGTTGGTGACGGCGCCGTTGATGCGCACCTCGAAGTGCAGGTGGTCGCCGAAGCACAGCCCCGTGCAGCCCACGTAGCCGATGACCTGGCCCTGGGCCACGCTGGCGCCGAGCGAGGTGGCGAAGCGCGACTGGTGCGCGTAGCACGTCGACATCGTGCCCGTGTGCTGGATGCACGTGAAGTTCCCGTAGCCGCCGGAGGCGCCCGCCGACTGCATCAGCACGACCTTGCCCGCGGCGGCGGCACGGATGGGCGTGCCGGCCGGTACCCCGATGTCGATGCCCGGGTGGCAGGACTCCCACGCGCGTCGCTCGCAGAACCCCGACGTGATCGGGCCGTCGACCGGCCAGATGAGGCTGCCGTTGCCGTGCTTGATGGGGCCCGCGGGCAGCCCGCCCTGGGCCTGCTGGAGCGTCGCCGTGATCTTGGCCTGCTCGGCCTTGAGTCCGGAGAGGTTGCCCTCGAGCTGGCGCCGCTCGGAGCGCACGTTGCTCAGCGCGTGCGTCTTGTCGGCCCGCGTGCCGGCCAGGCCGACCCTGGTGTCGATGAGGCCCTGCTTGGCGCCGGCGATCTCGTCGCGACGCTGGGCCACGATCTGCGTGATGCGCTGCTGGCGGCGCTCGAGTCGGTCCAGGCGCTGCGCGGTGGCCGTCGCGTCGGCCTTCGCGTCGCGGACGAGCTTGATGATGCGCTGGTCCTGGTCGGAGATGCGCTGCATGAACTCGCCGCGCTCGAGAAGGTCGGCGAAGCCCTTCGACGACATGATCACGGTGACGATGTCGGGCGCATCCGCCTGGTAGAGCTCGACGAGACGCTGAGCCAGCGCCTGACGGGCCTCGATCAGTCGCGCGCGCAGGCGCACGAGGCGGCGGCGCTCGGAGCGCAGGTCCGTCTGGATGCTGGAGAGCTCCGCCTGCTTGGCGTCGAGGTCGGCCTGCGCGACCGCCTGGCGCTTCTGCAGGCTCCCGATGCGCGCCTCCAAGCGGTTGATGTGGGCGGTGTAGGCGCTGATCTGCGTCGTCAGGAGCCGCTCGGTGCCCTTCTTGCGACCGATCTTGCCCTGGGTCGTCTCGATCTTGCGCTCCAGGTCGTGCAGCTTGCCGCCGGGCGACGCGCCCTGGGAGAGGACGGGCAGCAGCGCCCACAGCAGGAGCGGGAGCACCGCGCCCGCGAGCAGGAGGCGAAGGCGCATGCGGCGGCGCATGCTACGAGCGCGATCGGACAAGGGTCAACCTGAGGTCCACAGTTATGTCCCGTGCCTGCGGAGTTAGCTGTCGGGCTCGCGACGTGCGCTACCGGGCAGCTGAGGCCCGGATTCGCCCCGGTGGGTCTCGTCGGTTCCCCCGCTCCCCCACTGCTGCAGGGGATTCGGCGCGGCGACCCTATCACCTGCGTCGCGTGCGGGCCCTCTCCGACGTACTGTAGGTGTGCTTTAGCTTCATTTGGCAAGATCTACGCATGCCCCGCCCCACATCCTTCGGCCGCGACACCGGACTTCAGGTCCGAATGCTCATCACGATCTTCCTGCTCGGGCTGGTCTACGCCCTGCTCGTCGGCGTGCTCTTCGCCGCCGGCGCCAGTGGCATCACGATCCTGCTCGTGGCCGGTGGCCTGCTCGCCCTCCAGTTCTTCGCCTCGGACAAGCTGGCCCTGCGCTCGATGGGAGCGCACGAGGTCTCGCCTCAGGAAGCGCCGCAGTTCCACGCGCTGATCGAGCGCCTGTGCGTGCAGGCCGATCTGCCCAAGCCGCGCCTCTACGTCATGAACACGCCGATGCCCAACGCGTTCGCCATGGGCCGCTCACAGAAGAACTCGGCGGTGTGCGCCACGACCGGGATCCTCGAGCTGCTCTCGCCGTCGGAGCTCGAGGGCGTCATGGCCCACGAGCTCACGCACATCGCCAACCGCGACGTGATGGTGATGACGCTGGCCGGCTTCTTCGCGTCGCTGGCCTCGATGATCGTGCAGTTCGGCTTCTTCTTCGGCGGCGGCTTCGGCGGAGGCGACGGCGACGACGACGACGGCCCGGGGATCATGGTGATCATCCTCGTCTCGCTCGTGGTCTACATCATCTCCTTCTTTTTGATGCAGGCCCTGTCGCGCTACCGCGAGTTCGCCGCCGACCGCGGCGCGGCCGTCATCACCGGGCGCCCGAGCGCGCTGTCCTCGGCGCTGCTGAAGATCGCCGGGACGATGCAGCGCATCCCGCAGACCGACCTGCGCGCGCACGCGGAGATGAACGCCTTCTACATCTTCCCGGCGAGCGCCAAGCAGTCGATCTTCAACCTCTTCTCGACGCACCCGCCGATCGAGAAGCGCATCGAGGCGCTCTCGCGCCTGGAGGCGCAGCTGCAGGGCGCGCCGGCGTAGGCACGCGCGAGCGCCGGGTAGGCTCCCCCCGCATGGGGTTCCTCGACGCGCTGCTGGGCCGGCACAAGCTCAAGGGGCCGGCGCCCGACCGGCTCTTCGCGCTCTCGACCGCCTACGTCGGCCTCGAGGCGCAGCAGGGCATCAAGACGCGCGGCGTGGCCGGCATCGTCTTCCAGCCGCTCGCCACCGGCGACTTCCGCCAGATCGTCGAGGACATGCAGGAGGTGCTCTCAGGCACCGGCTCGGAGATGGGATCGACGGTCCAGACGCACGACGACGAGTTCGGCTACCGCTGGATGATCATCCGCGACCCCGACATCGAGGACCTGGTCGTCGGCGTCAACGCCGTGACCGACGCGCTCGCCGTGGGCGGCTACCAGGACCGCGTGCTGGCCGCCGTCTTCGCCTTCGAGGATGCCGACGGCAAGCCGATCTACCTCATCTACAACTACAAGCGGGGCACGTGGTACCCGTTCGTGCCCGCGCCCGGCGACAAGCAGCGCAACAACGAGCGCGAGCTGCAGATCAAGGCCGCGACCGGTCCCGAGCTCCCCTTCGAGCCCGAGCTCGAGCGCTGGTTTCCCCTCTGGGGGATCCCCATCTGAGCCTGCGCGCGCTGGTCCTCGCCGACGAGGCGCCCTACGTCCCGCTCGAGCAGCTCCTCGAGCGCCCCTTCGACCTCGTGCTCTGCCTGGGCGACCTCACGCGCGTCGACCTCGAGCCGCTGGGCCGCGTGCGCGTGCCCAAGCTCGGCGTGCACGGCAACCACGACGACGGCGGCGAGTTCACCGGTCTGGGCATCGAGAGCGTCCACCTGCGCCGTGTCGAGGTCGCCGGGCTGACGTTCGGAGGCTTCTCGGGCAGCCACGAGTACGGGCGCGGGGCGGGTGGGGATGGCATCACCTGGAGCCAGACGGAGGCCAGCCGCAGGCTGCGGCGCTTCGGGCACGTCGACGTGATGCTGGCCCACAGCCCGCCGCTCGGGATCAACGACGACGCCGACGACCCCGCCCACGTCGGCCTCGCCGGGCTGAGCGAGTACGTCGAGCGCGAGCATCCGGCGATGCTCCTGCACGGCCACACCTACCCGCCGCTGCCCGTGGAGCGCTTCGGGCGCACGCAGGTGCGCCACGTCCGCGGGCACCGGTTCGTGGCCCTGCCGGCACCGGCGCGCTAGGGGCGGACGACACGGAAGTCCCGGGGTTTGGCCCCGCCGGCTCTCCGGAACGACCGCGGCATGCGTGTGGTGGTGACGGGAGCGACCGGCAACGTGGGCGTGCGCGTCCTCGAGGCGCTGGCGCGGCGCGACGAGGTGCACGAGATCGTGGGCGTCGCGCGGCGCCTGCCCGCCCTGGAGGTGCCGAGGACGCGGTTCGTGGCCGCCGACATCCGCTACGCCGACCTCGTCTCGGTGTTCGGCGGCGCCGACGCGGTGGTCCATCTCGCCTGGATGATCCAGCCCGCGCACGACGAGCGCACGATGTTCTCGACCAACGTCGAAGGCAGCCGGCGGGTGGCCGAGTCCGCGATCGAGGCGGGCGTCCCCGCAGTCGTCCACGCATCCTCGGTCGGCACCTATGCGGCCGGCCCGAAGCGCCGCGTCGGCGAGGACTGGCCGGCGACCGGAATCCCGTCGTCGTTCTACTCGCGCCACAAGGCGGCCGTCGAGCGCTCGCTCGCGGAGCTGGCGGTCCGCCATCCCCACGTGCGCATCGTGGCTCTGCGTCCCGGCCTGATCTTCCAGCGCGGCGCGGCCGCCGAGATCCACCGCCTCTTCCTGGGGCCGCTCTTCCCGGCCGCCGCGGCCAACCGGCGCCGACTGCCCGTCTTGCCGCTGCCGCGCGGGCTCGCGGTGCAGGCGCTGCACGCCGAGGACGTGGCGGAGGCGTATGCGCTGGCCGTGACCGGCGACGTCCGTGGTGCGCTCAACGTCGCCGCCGAGCCCGTGCTCGATCCCTCGACCCTTGCCGCCGCGCTCGACGTCAAGCCGCTGAGCGTGCGCGCCGGTCTCGTCCGCGCCGCGGCGGCCGCGACCTTCGCGGCCCATCTGCAGCCCACCGAGCCGGGCTGGGTCGACCTCGCGCTGAAGACGCCTCTGATGGCGACCGATCGACTGCAGGCGCTGGGCTGGCGCCCGCGCCACACCGCGACCGGAGCGCTGCGCGAGCTGCTCGACGGCATGCGCGAGGGAGCCGGCACCGAGACCGCGCCGCTGCATCCGGCGGGCGGGCGGGGATGACGCAAAGACCCGTTTGGTGCGGGAAGCGGTTCGGGTAGCGCCGCTTCACCTTAGGGCGAGCCCGGACCCCGCCGCCTTCCAAAGCCGGAGAAGGAGTGACCAGGTTGACCCTTGGGGAGCTTCGCATCCCCGCGGCGCGCTTCGACGTCGTGGTCCCGACGGCGGGACGGTCCTCGCTGGACGCGCTGCTCGAGCGCCTGGCCGGCGTGCCCTGGCAGCGACTCATCGTCGTCGACGACCGCCGCGCCGGCCGACCGCTGACGGTGCCCGCCGACGTCGAGCTGCGGCGGTCGGGCGGGCGCGGGCCGGCGGCCGCACGGAACGCGGGCTGGCGTGCGGCCTCGGCGCCGTGGGTCGCGTTCCTCGATGACGACGTGCTGCCGGCGCCCGATTGGGGACGGCGTCTCCTCGACGACCTGACCGGCGCGCCCGCGCGGGTGGCCGCGAGCCAGGGCCGGCTCCGCGTGCCCATGCCGCGCGACCGGCAGCCCACCGACTGGGAGCGCAACGTCGCGGGACTCGAGCGCGCGCGCTGGATCACCGCCGACCTCGCGGTCCGCCGCGCCGCCCTCGCCGCCGTCGGCGGCTTCGACGAGCGCTTCCCGCGGGCGTACCGCGAGGACGCCGACCTCGCGCTGCGCCTCGCGGGCGCGGGGTGGCGGCTGGCGCGCGGCGCCCGGGAGGTCGAGCATCCGGTGCCGGCCGCGGGGCCGTGGGTCAGCGTGGCCAAGCAGCGCGGCAACGCCGACGACGTGCTCATGGCCGCGCTGCACGGCCGCGACTGGCGCGAGCGGGCCGGCGCGCCCCGCGGGCGGCTGGCAGCGCACCTCGCCATCACGGCGCTCGCGAGCGGCGCGCTCGCCGCCGCGGCCGCCCGGCGCCCGCGCGCGGCCGCCGCCCTCGGCGGCGCCTGGGCGCTCGGCACCACCGAGCTGGCCTGGCGGCGCATCGCCCCCGGTCCACGCACCGGCGGCGAGGTGACGGCGATGCTCGCCACGAGCGTTGCCCTTCCGGTGGCGGCGACCTATCACCATCTGCGAGGCCGGGTGCGCGCCCGCGTGCTCGTGCGCGACCGATCCCTCGCGCCGCACCCGGCCCCCAGACCCGACGCCGTCCTGCTCGACCGCGACGGGACGCTCGTCGTCGACGTCCCGTACAACGCCGATCCCGCGCGCGTCGTGCCGATGGCGGGCGCCGACCGCGCCCTGGGGCGCCTGCGCGCGGCGGGCGTGCGCGTCGCGGTCATCACCAACCAGAGCGGCATCGCGCGCGGCCTCGTGACCGCCGAGCAGGTCGAGGAGGTCAACGCGCGCGTCGAGGAGCTCCTCGGGCCCCTCGCGCCGTGGCTCGTCTGCCCGCACGGCCCGGACGACGGCTGCGCGTGTCGCAAGCCGCGCCCGGGACTGGTGCTCGAGGCCGCCAGGCGCCTCGGCGTCGCGCCCGAGCGCTGCGCCGTGATCGGCGACATCGGCAGCGACGTGCAGGCCGCGCGCGCCGCGGGGGCGCGCGCCGTGCTCGTGCCCAACGATCGCACCCGCGCCGCCGAGATCGCGTCGGCGCCCGAAACCGCAGCGAGCTTGGAGGAGGCAGTGGAACTCCTATTGGGAGGGACGTGACGCACGTCCTCGTGGCACGTCAGGACAACGCGGGCGATGTGCTGCTCGCCGGACCCGCCGTGCGGGCGGTCGCGGCCGCGGCCGGCCGCGTCACGCTGCTGTGCGGGCCGAAGGGACGCGAGGCGGCGTCGCTGCTGCCGGGCGTCGACGAGCTCGTCGTCCAGCCGGCGGAATGGATCGACGCCACTCCCCAACCCGTCGACGCTGACGAGATCGAGCTCCGCGTGGCCGCGCTGGGGCGGCTGCGCGCCGACTGCGCCCTGATCCTCACCTCCTTCCATCAGAGCCCGCTGCCGCTCGCACTGCTGCTGCGCATGGCCGGCGTGCCGCGCATCGGCGCGATATCCGTCGACTACCCCGGGTCGCTGCTCGACGTCCGCCACGCAGTGGACGACGACGTGCACGAGGTGGAGCGGGCGCTGTCGCTCGCCGAGGCGATGGGCTTCCCGCTCCCCGCCGGCGACGATCGGCGCCTGCGAGTGCGGCGGGCGGGCGGCTTCCCGCCCGGCATCGGGCA
>DASVFT010000116.1:0-13946 GCA_036379935.1 Solirubrobacteraceae bacterium
CCCCTCGCGGCATGGGAGATCTGTGGCGGCTTGCTCACGCCGTGTGCCGACTTTGCGGCGCGCGCTGGCAGTGGCCGCACTGGTGCCGGAACGCCGCGCCCCCGCCGGAGCGCCCGCTCCCGCGCCCCCGCCGGAGCGCCCGCTCCCGCGCCCACGCCCTTCAAGCCGCCACGCCCGGATCCCTTTCCCTCGCTGCCCTGGCCGCGCAGCAGGCGAGCGCGAACGGAGAGCGCAGGGGGTGGCGCCAGCGGGGAGCGGTGAGCGGGGGCGGAGCGCCTGGCGGCGGCGCGAGCAGCGCAGGGCGGAGCGGCTCAGTCGCCCCGCGTGGCGGCCAGCTTGCGGCGCCGGTACGGCGAGGCGGACGGGCCGCCGTCGCCGTTCTCGAAGAAGCGCTGGACGCGCTCGATGAGCGCGGTCGCGTCGCCGGTGGGGCCGATCGGCTCGCCGAAGGAGACCTCGATGCGATGGCGCTTGGAGAGCAGCTTGCCGTGCAGGCGCTTGGGCCACAGGCGGCCGGGGGGCATCGCCTCGCCGGTGCCGGTGACCCGGATCGGCACGATCGAGAGGTTGTGCGCGGCGGCGAGCACCGCGGCGCCTCGGCGCACGCGCCCGGGACTGCCTCCGCGCGAGCGCGTCCCCTCGGGATAGAGCAGCAGGTTCCAGCCCTGGTCGAGCAGCTTGTCGAGGTGGCCGCCGTCCTTGGACCCGCCGCCCCGACGCTCGATCGGCACGGTGTTGAAGACCAGCGAGACGAGCGAGGCGAGAACGCGGTTGCGGTAAAAGTAGTCGGCCGCCGCGGCCACCGCGGTCCGCTTGCGCAGCTTGCGTGGCAGCGCCGAGAGGATGACCGGCGTGTCCATGTGGCTGGCATGGTTGGCCACGAGGATCACCGGCCCCTTGATGGCCGAGAGCTTCTCGCGACCCGTGGCCCGGCGCCGCGCGTAGACGTCCATGATCGGTCCCAGGACGAAACGCAGGAAGTTCTCGCGCGCGATCCCGGCGAGCCACGAGCGCGCCCAGGGGATGTCGAGCTGGCTGGCCGCCGCGCGCAGGTCACGACCGCGCCGCGGAGCCTTGCGCGCAGCATCTGTGACCCGGCGCTTCCAGGAGCGCTTGCGTCGGAACGGCAGCACCGTGCGAGGTACCCCCGTAAGTGACACCCGTTACAGCTCAGGCGGGCGCGAAAACCCGCTTCAATGCGGGTAACACTCCTGCTTGTCCCCACCACGAAGGGAGCACGTCATGTCGACGGACCCGACGCTGGACCCGAACGAGCGCCCGGCCAAGCCCGAGCAACCCGAAGACGGCTTCGCCGAGGGCGAGGCGAACCCCGAGGCCTACCCCGAGGACGAGCGCGTCGGCCGCTTCAGCCTCGGCGAGGAGCAGCTGGGGGAAGACGACCCCGAGAAGCACCGCCATGGCCGCTTCAGCGAAGGCCAGGAGGAGCTGGGAGAAGAGGACCCCGAGAAGCACGTCGAGCGCCGCTTCAGCGAGGGGCAGGACCACCAGCCGCCCGACGTCACCCCGTAGGGGTCAGGGCGCGAGGCGCTGGGCCTGGCGCTCGGGCGTGATGCGAACCACGTCCCAGACCAGCCCCAGCCGCTCCATCGCCCAGATCACGGCGGCCGACGGATCGAGCTCGAGCCGGCCCAGGCCGTGCGTCGCCGAGCGCGGGAAGGCGTGGTGGTTGTGGTGCCACGCCTCTCCGAAGCTCGGCAGCGCCAGCCACCACACGTTGGTGGACTTGTCTTCGGTCGCGAAGCGGCGGCGCCCGAAGAAGTGGCACACCGAGTTGATCGACCACGTGATGTGGTGCAAGAGGAAGACGCGCACGAGCCCGCCCCACAGCAGGCCGGTCAGCGCGCCGGTATAGGAGCCGGTCACGAGCCAGCCGATCCCGGCCGGCAGCAAGAGGCCGAGCGCGACCCAGCCGACGAAGGCGCTGTCGACCAGGCGCATGCCGCGGTCCTCGACGAGGTCACGGGCGTACTTGGCGCGCTCGGCCCGGCCGTGCTCGCTCAGCAGCCAGCCGACGTGGGCGTGCAGCAGGCCGCGCAGCGCGCCGCGGATCCCCGCCCCGGCGCCGACGTGGGGCGAGTGCGGATCGCCCTCCTCGTCGGTGTGCGCGTGGTGCTTGCGGTGGTCGGCGACCCAGTTGATGACCGGGCCCTGCACCGCCATCGAACCGGCGGCGGCGAAGAAGTACTCGACCGCCTTGGAGGTGCGGAAGGCGCGGTGTGTGAGCATGCGATGGAAGCCCACGGTCACGCCGAAGCCGGTGATCAGGTACATCGCCAGGAGGAGCAGGAGGTCGTGCACTCCGACCACCGTGTTCCAGAACACGACGATGGCCGCGACGATGATGAGCGGCGGCAGGACGACGGTCAGCAGGTTCGCAGTCTTCGCCGTGGGGGTCATGGGCTGAGCGTACGGCACAGGATCGACGTATTTCTCGACGTCCACGCACGCGTATCGGCGTCGGATCTGTAGCCTCGTGCCAAGGAAATGGCGTCCGACCTGCCTCCAGAGCTGGCGCTCGCCCTGCGCCCGGCGCTGCCGGACCTCGCCCAGCACATCATCGTCGCCATCGGCCGCGAGGTGCCGGCCTACGCGCGGCCGCTCGAGGGCCCGTTCGGGCGCGCGCTGCGGATCGGCGTCGAGCGGGCGCTCGCGCGCTTCGTCGACTCGATCGAGAAGCCGGGCGGCGGCGACGGCGGCGCGCGCGAGATCTACGTCGCCCTGGGGCGCGGCGAGATGCGCGCCGGCCGCAGCCTCGACGCCCTGCTCAGCGCCTATCGCATCGGCGCTCGCCTCGCCTGGGAGCGCTTCGTGGCGGCCGGCGAGGCGGCCGGACACGAGCCCCGCACGCTCTATCGCCTGGCGAGCGCGATCTTCGACTACATCGACGGCATCAGCGCCGAGTCGGTCGATGGCTTCTCGCAGGAGCGGGCGGCGGCGGAGGGCGAGCGCCAGCGGCGGCGGCGCGCGCTCGCGCAGCTGCTCGCGCGCGACGACGTCGCGGCCGAGGAGGTCCACGACCTCGCCCGCCTCGCCGGCTGGACGCGCCCCGATCTGGTCGCCGGCCTCGTCATCGGCGAGAACGCCGGCGAGGAGGCCGACGCCGATCGCCTCGCCTCGCGGCTGGGCGGCGACGTCATCGCGGCGGCCGAGGGCTCGCTCGCGATCGCCTGGGTGCCCGATCCGGAGGCGCCCGGTCGCCGGTCCCAGCTCGAGTCGGCGCTGGAGGGCGTGCCGGCCGCCCTGGGTCCGACCGTCCCCCTGGCTCGCGCCCCGTTCAGCCTGGCGCGTGCGCGCGCCGCGCACGCGCTCGCGCTGGAAGACGTCCTCGACGGCGGCGCGCTCGTGGTCTCCGACGAGCACCTGCCCGCGCTGCTGCTGCACGGCGGCGACCGCACGCTGGCCGGCGACCTCGCAAGCGCCGCGCTCGCTCCGCTCGACGAGCTGCGCCCCGCCGCGCGGGAACGGCTGCGCGCGACTCTGCGCGCGTGGCTGGACCACCCGGGGCAGGTCACGCGCGTGGCCGCCGACCTCCACGTCCACCCCCAGACCGTGCGCTACCGCGTCGCCCAGCTGCGCGAGCTCTTCGGCGAGCGCCTCGAGGACGCCGAAGCGCGCTTCGAGCTCGCGCTGGCGCTGCGCGCCGAGCCGGACGGCGGCGGCGTCACTGCGCCGCGAACGTCACCGTCACGGTCGAGGTGACCGTCGGCGGCACGCGGCAGACGTGGCGCGTCCGGCTGCCGACGCGCCGGCGCTTGCCGTCCGGACCCCGCTTGAAGACCGACGTGCGGATCGTGCCGCAGAAGCGGTCGGGCCCGAAGGTGCCGTAGAAGCCGAAGAACGGGCCGTAGGGAGAGGCCGGCGGGTCGGCGATCGACACGATCGCGCCGAGCGTCAGGCCCGACAGCCGCGCGAGGTCGGCCGCGTGAGCGCGAGCTTCGTTGATCGCGCGCGGCAGCGCCCTCGCCTCGGCGGCCTCGACGGCGGCCCGGATCGGTGCCTCGTGCTTCTTGTCGCTCGGCGCCTTGACCTTGACGGAGGCGGCGCCCTGGGCCTCGACCGTCCGCGCCGGCGCCTGCGCGCGTGCGGCGGAGACCGGCAGGAGGGCGATCGCGACAACGGCGACCGTGGAGCGGGACAGGCTCATGCGGCGACCTCTCTGACGTCGACGGCTTCCGGTCCTCCTTCGCGCGAAGGACCGCTCTTGTGACGCAGTACGCTCGAGAACGCTTCGGAGGTCCCAAGTGGTGTGGCGGACCACAGCGGGCCGCGGCACGACGGCGCCCGGGTCAGGCGCGGAGCGGGTCCACCGAGGCGCGCGCCGCCGAGGAGCGGCCCTCGCGCCGCCCGCGCCTCCACGTGACGATCGCCGTCAGGCCGGGCGGCAGCCGCCCGTCGGTCGACAGCCACGAGCCCGCGAGGATGAGCAAGAGCCCCGCCACCGCCCCCGCGCCGGGGCGCTCGCCCAGGACGGTGACGCCGAGGGCGACGGCGACCACCGGGGCGACGTAGGTGATGACGAGCGCGCGCCCCGGCCCGACCTCGGCGATCAGCGCGCCGAAGAAGACGAAGGCCGCGGCGGTGCAGAACAGGCCGAGCACGACGAGGGCGACGAGCGCCGACGCCGACGGCGCGGCCGAGGGTGGGTCGATCGCGGCCAGGGGCGAGAGGAGGACGGCGGCGATCACGAGGCTCGCCCCCATGGCGGCGCGCGGGTCGAGGTCGGCCAGGTGGCGCTTGAAGACCATCGGCCCCGCGGCGTAGCCGACGGCCGCGAGCAGGATGGCGCCCGCGCCCAGCAGCTCGTCGCGGCGCCCGGCGACGTCGATGCCCACGAGCGCCACCACGCCGGCCAGGCCCAGGAGCAGACCGACCAGGCGCCTGCCGGTCGCGCGCTCGGCGGGGTCGAAGCGCAGTGCCAGCACGGCGACGAACAGCGGCACCGCGGCGATGATGATCGCCGCCAGCGACGAGGCGACGTGGCGCTCGCCCGCCGCGATGAGCGGGAAGGGGATCGCGATCTCGAAGATCGCGTAGACGATCAGCCAGCGCCAGCGTCCGCGCAGTGGGGCGAGGGCGCCGGCCCTCCAGGCCAGGGCCATGAGCACCGCCGCGCCCAGCGCGACGCGGACGAAGGCCAGGAACGCCGGCGGCACGCCGTCGTCGACGGCGACCTTGATGAACAGATACGGCATCCCCCAGAGGGTCGAGACGGCCGCGAAGGCGCTCCAGGCGCGCGCGCTCATGGCCGTGACGTTACCCGCGCGGGATGTGGGGCCGGCCGCGAAGCGTCACCGGGCCGGCCGCGAAGCGTTAGCCCCAGTTCGTCCCGCCGAGCTCGGCGCGGAGCTGCGCGATCTCGATGACCGCCGAGCCCACGTAGGCGTGCCGGGTGGCGACGATCTCCTCCTCGAGATCGGCCATGTAGCGCGGGTCGTAGCGCAGCGCGGTGTCGAGCGCCAGGACCCTCTCGTGCTCGAGCAGCGCGAGATGCTGCTTGATGTCGGTGGCGGTCTTGACGGACATGGCTTCAGACACTGAGAACTTCCCGGATGATCGAGAGTTACGCACGGCCTTCGCATCCGGTTGACATCCATGTAGACGTACGGCTGACCTCACTTCTTCCCCCGGTGGCCAGATCGGCCCACGAGGCAGGCCAAGTTGCGCCGTTCCGACGGCTCGTTTGACGCTCCGCCATGCACTACGCTCGGCGCCACGTTGGACGCTGTGTCACATGCCAGGCGCGCGGAGGGGTACGCGGCCTCGGACACCATCACGCGCGCCTCCCAGCCCGACGTGCGTCTCGTCGGGCTGACGCGCCGCTTCGGCGGCGTCACGGCGGTCGATGGCGTCTCGCTGGACATCGCGCGCGGAGAGTTCTTCACGCTCCTCGGGCCATCGGGGTCGGGCAAGACGACCACCCTGCGCCTGATCGCCGGCTTCGAGCACCCGGACGAGGGCCGCGTGGAGCTGGCGGGCGCCGACGTCACCGAGCGGCCGCCCCACGCGCGCGACGTCAACACGGTCTTCCAGGACTACGCGCTCTTCCCGCACATGAGCGTGCGCGACAACGTCGAGTACGGCCTGCGCGTGCGCAAGGTCGTGCGCGACGAGCGCCGCGAGCGCGCCGAGGAGGCGCTGGCCATCGTGCGCCTCGAGAACTTCGGAGCCCGCAAGCCCGCGCAGCTGTCGGGCGGCCAACGTCAGCGCGTGGCGTTGGCGCGGGCCATCGTCAACCGCCCGCAGGTGCTGCTGCTCGACGAGCCCCTCGGCGCCCTGGACCTCAAGCTGCGACAGGAGATGCAGGTCGAGCTCAAGCGCATCCAGGGCGAGGTCGGCATCACCTTCGTCTATGTCACGCACGACCAGGAGGAGGCGCTGACCATGAGCGACCGCCTGGCCGTGTTCAACGCGGGACGCATCGAGCAGGTCGGCACGCCGGCCGACGTCTACGAGCACCCGGCCAACGAGTTCGTTGCCGGCTTCGTGGGCGTGTCGAACGTGGTGGCGCGCGAGGGGCGGCGCTTCACGATTCGCCCCGAGAAGGTCCGCCTGCTCGACGAGGGCGCGAGCGCCGAGGGCCTGCACGTCGAGCCCGGGACGGTGCGCGACGTTGCCTACGTGGGGATGGTCACGCGCTATCTGGTGGCGCTCGACGCCGGGGGCGAGGTTCAGGTGGTGCGCCAGAACCTCGAGACCTCCTCGCAGGAGGCGCAGGAGCTGCGTGGCCGCAGGGTGCGGGTCGCCTGGCGCGAGGAGCAGACGTTCGCGATCGAAGAAGTCCGGTCTCTGGAGGAGGGACAAGCATGATCAACCGAGGAATGTGCGCGGCGGCGGTCGCCTGTGCCGCGCTGTTCATAGCCGCCGGGTGCGGCAGCGACGACGAGAGCTCCACTGGTGGCGGAGGCGGCGCCAAGCCGAGCGCCGGCTTCCAGGTGCCCAAGGTGCCGATGGCCCAGTCGGTCGGCGCCGGCGAGGGCAAGCTCAACATCATCGCCTGGGCCGGCTATGCCGAGGACGGCTCGACCGACAAGAAGGTCGACTGGGTGACACCGTTCGAGAAGGCGACCGGCTGCCAGACGAACGTCAAGGTCGGCAACACGTCCGACGAGATGGTGACGCTCATGCGCACCGGCCAGTACGACGGCGTGTCGGCGTCGGGCGACGCGACGCTGCGGCTCATCGCCGGCGGCGACGTCGCGCCGGTCAACACCAAGCTCGTCCCCAACTACGCGGACGTCTTCGCGCAGCTGAAGGACAAGGACTTCAACTCGGTCAACGGGCAGATGTACGGCATCCCGCACGGCCGCGGGGCCAACCTGCTCATGTGGCGCTCGGACAAGGTGCCGGGCAAGCTCGACTCGTGGAGCGCGGTCTTCGACCAGGGCTCCAAGTACAAGGGCTCGCTGACGGCCTACGACAACCCGATCTACATCGCCGACGCGGCGCTGTACCTCAAGGCCACCAAGCCCGAGCTGAAGATCACCAACCCCTACGAGCTCGACGACAAGCAGTTCCAGGCGTCGGTCGACCTCCTCAAGCAGCAGCGCGCCAACATCGGCGAGTACTGGTCGGACTACACCAAGGAGCAGGCGGCCTTCACGAGCGGCGACTCCACGGTCGGGACGACCTGGCAGGTGATCGCCAACCTGCTCGACGCGGACAAGGTCAAGGTCAAGACCACGCTGCCCAAGGAGGGCGCGACCGGGTGGTCGGACACGTGGATGATCTCGTCCAAGGCCCAGCATCCCAACTGCATGTACAAGTGGATGGACTGGATCATCTCGCCGAAGGTCAACGCGCAGGTGGCGGAGTGGTTCGGCGAGGCGCCCTCCAACGCGAAGTCGTGCGCGGAGACGGTGGACAAGAACCACTGCAAGATCTACCACGCAGACGACGAGGCCTACTTCGACAAGGTCTCGTACTGGACCACGCCGCGCAAGCAATGCGGGGACGCCCGCGGCGACGTGTGCAAGGACTATTCGGCCTGGGTCCAGGCGTGGACGGAGATCAAGGGATAGCCCGGGGGGGCTAACGAGGTGGCCACGGCCCGCCGGCGCCTGCAGCTCGGACTGCTGCTCAGCGGTCCACTGGGCTGGCTGGTCGTGGCCTACCTCGGCTCGCTCGCCGTCCTCTTCCTGTCGGCCTTCTGGCAGCTGGATGAGTTCAGCGGCCAGATCGTCAAGGAGCCGACATTCGCCAACTTCCGCCTGCTCTGGGAGAACGACGTCTACCGCACGATCGCGCTGCGCACGATCGGGATCGCCGCGCTGGTCACCGTCACCGACGCCATCCTCGCCTTCCCGATCGCGTTCTTCATGGCCAAGGTGGCCAGCCCGCGCGTGCGCGGGCTGCTGGTGGTCGGGGTCCTCATGCCCCTGTGGGCGTCCTACCTGGTCAAGGTCTACGCGTGGCGCGAGATCCTGTCGGAGGACGGGATCCTCAACTGGGTCCTGGCGCCGCTGGGGCTCAAGGGCCCGGGCTTCGGCTTCGTCGCCACGTGGCTGGTCTTCAGCTACCTGTGGCTGCCGTACATGATCCTGCCCATCTACGCGGGCCTCGAGCGCATCCCCCGCTCGATGCTCGACGCCTCCGGCGATCTCGGCGCGCGCCCGGGCCTCACGTTGCGGCGCGTCGTCCTGCCGCTCGCCTTCCCGGCCGTCGTGGCCGGCTCGATCTTCACCTTCTCGCTGACGCTGGGCGACTACATCACGCCGCAGCTCGTGTCGTCCACGCAGTTCATCGGCAACGTGGTCTACGCCAACGTCGGCGTGGCCAACAACCTGCCGCTCGCCGCCGCCTTCGCCACCGTGCCGGTGATGGTCATGATCGTCTACCTCCTGGTCGCGCGGCGGCTGGGCGCCTTCGAGGCGCTCTAGTGCATCTCTCGGGCTCCTCGCGGTGGCTGCTGCGGCTCGGGACGGCGGCGACGCTGGCCTTCCTCTACGTCCCGCTGATCGTCATCGCCATCTACGCGTTCAACTCGACGCGGGTGCAGAAATGGCCGCCGGCCGGGCTGACCTTCGACTGGTTCTCGAAGGCGTTCGACAACCCCGGCGTGCGCGATGCCCTGTGGACGAGCGTAAGGGCCGGGCTGGGCGCGACCGCCGTCGCTCTCGTGCTCGGGACCTTGGCCTCGATCGCGGTCGCGCGCTACCGCTTCTTCGGGCGCGAGGCGGTGTCCTTCCTCGTCATCCTGCCCATCGCGCTGCCTGGGATCGTCACCGGCATGGCCCTGAACTCGACGTTCACGCAGGTCCTCGGCGTCTCGCTGGGCCTCCTCACGATCGTCGTCGGCCACGCCACGTTCTGCATCGTCGTCGTCTTCAACAACGTGGTCGCGCGCCTGCGGCGCACCTCGCGGTCGTTCGAGGAGGCGTCGGCCGACCTGGGCGCCAGTGCCCTTCAGACCTTCCGCTTCGTCGTCTTCCCGCAGCTGCGGTCGGCCCTCGTGGCGGGCGCGCTGCTCGCCTTCGCGCTCAGCTTCGACGAGGTCATCGTGACCACGTTCACGGCCGGCCAGGACCAGACGCTGCCGATCTGGATCCTCGCCAACCTCTCGCGTCCGCGCCAGCTGCCCATCGTCAACGTGGTTGCCGTGCTCGCCATCCTGCTCTCGCTGATCCCGGTGTGGATCGCGCAGCGCATCACCGCGGACCCGGTGAGCGCGGGCGCGGCGCGTGCGGAGGCGGGCGGCGAAGCGGGCGCTTAGACGTCGGGGACCGGCGGCGTGTTGGCCAGCACCCACTCGTCGGCGTCGCCGCGGCGGACGAGGCCGCGCTCGCGCAGCGAGCGCAGGGCGAGCGAGACCGTGGGCCGGCGGGCCCCGACCAGCCTGCCGAGCTGCTCCTGGGTGACCGGCAGGCGCAGGACGATGCCGTCGGCGCGGACGTGGCCGCGGCGGTCGGCAAGGTGCCAGAGCAGGCGATGCAGGCGATCCTCGACGCGCGGCAGATGGCTGAGCGCGAGCGCGATCGCCGTGCGCCGCGCGCGCTCGTGCACGCGATCGACGAGCGCGGAGGCCAGCTGCGGGTAGCGCGCGATGCGCTGGGCGAACGCGGCGTCGAGCACGAGCAGCCGCGTGGGCTCGAGGATCTCCCAGCGCGGCTCGAGGCCGACGATCCGCTCCTCCATGCCGTCGTCGGCGCCCAGGAGATCGCCTTCGGCGACGAGCTCGGCGCCCAGCGCCTCGGGGCTCTCGAGGTCGCGCATGAGCAGGCCGCGGAGCACGAGCAGCCCGAACCCACCACGGATGCGCTCCGAGGCCGCGTCTGGGCTCCAGCGCCCGCGCGCGACGGTCACGCAGCCCGCGACCGCTGCGGCGCGCGCCTCCGAGAGATCGGGGCCGGCACGGCGCGCGAGCTCGCGATCGGCGTCGAGGAGCCTGACGGCCTGGACCGCTCCCTGTGTGCCGGTGCGGCCGAACCGCCTGGCGGCAATTCCGGTTTCAGAGACGAAGGCCACCGTTGCATCCTTCCATCCCCGTCGCTGGTGAGGGGGAAACCCCAGGCGTGACACGATCCTCTCTCGATGAGGATCCTCGTGGTCGACGACGAGCCCGCGGTGCGGGCCGCGCTGGCGAGGGCCCTGGCCCTCGAGCGCTACGACATCGAGCTCGCCGAGGACGGCGGCCAGGCGCTGGAGCAGCTCTCGGCCTCGCCGCCCGACGCGGTCGTGCTCGACGTCGCCATGCCCGTCCTCGACGGCCTCGAGGTGTGCCGGCGCCTGCGCGCGGCCGGCGACCGCACGCCGGTCCTGATGCTCACGGCGCGCGACGCGGTCGACGACCGGGTCGAGGGCCTGGACGCCGGGGCCGACGACTACCTGGTCAAGCCGTTCGCGCTGCGCGAGCTCAAGGCGCGCCTGCGCGCCCTGCTGCGGCGCACCGACCGCGGGGCCGAGCCGCTGCGCTACGCCGATCTCTCCCTCGACCCCGCCGCGCACGAGGTGTGGCGCGGCGAGCGGCGGGTGCCGCTGTCGCGCACCGAGTTCAGCCTGCTCGAGCTCCTCATGCGCCATCCTCGGCAGGTGCTGACGCGGGCGCAGATCTTCGAGGCCGTCTGGGGCTACGACCTCGGCGCGACGTCCAACGCCCTCGGCGTCTACATCGGCTACCTGCGGCGCAAGACCGAGGAGGGCGGCGAGCCCCGGCTGGTCCAGACGGTCCGCGGCGTGGGCTACGTGCTGCGCGAGGAGTGACGTGGCGCTGCGCGGGCGACTGACGCTGATGTCGGCGCTGATCGTCGGCGTCGTGCTCGTCCTCGCGTCGGTCGTCGCCTACGCGGCGGTGCGCGGGCAGCTGCGCGGGCAGGTCGACGACGCGCTGCGCGGCAACGCCGCCTTCTTCCAGCGCCTGGCCTTCCGCGCCGGCGCGGGGCCGCCGCCGCCCGGCGAGCGCACGCCGCCCTCGCGCCTCGGGGGCCCCGGCGGCTACGCGCAACTCGTGCGCCCCGACGGCAGCGCGCTCGAGCTCGGCCCCGCCGGCGGCCCGTCCATTCCCGTGACCCACGAGGCCATCGCCGCGGCCAACGGCCGATCCGGCGGCGGGTTCTCCGACGCGGAGGTGAACGGGCAGCACCTGCGAGTCGTCACCGCACCACTGGGCGGCCTGGGCGCCGTGAGCGTGGCGCGCTCGCTCAACGACGCCGACCGGGTCCTCGACCGCCTGCGCACGGTCCTCCTCGCGCTGGTGATCGCCGGCACCGCGCTGGCCGCGGGCGCCAGCCGGCTGTTCTCGCGGCGGGTCATCGCGCCCGTCACCGAGCTCAGCGCCGCCGCCGAGCACATCGAGGCCACGGGCGACCTCGCGCGGCGCGTCGACGCCGGCGGTCACGACGAGGTCGGCCAGATGGCGGCGCGCTTCAACGCCATGCTGGCGCGGCTGGAGGCCTCGCAGGCCCAGCAGCGCCAGCTCGTGGCCGACGCCTCGCACGAGCTGCGGACGCCGGTCACGTCGCTGCGCACGAACGTCGAGGTGCTGCGCGACTCGCCCGCGATCTCCGACGGCGAGCGCCACGCGCTGCTCGACGACGTCGTCGAGCAGGCCGAGGAGCTCGGCAACCTCGTGGGCGACCTCATCTCGCTCGCGCGCGACGGCGAGACGGCGCCCGCGACCGAGGACGTGCGCCTCGACGAGCTCGTCGCGGAGGCCGTCGTGCGCGCGCGCCGCCATGCGCCGCACGCCGAGTTCTCGCTGCTCAGCGAGCCGTCGATCGTCACCGGAGCGCCGGACCGGCTCGGGCGCGCGGTCAACAACCTGCTCGACAACGCCGCGCAGCACTCCGATCGCGTGGAGGTGCGGGTCACGGGCGACGGCACGGTGGCCGTGCGCGACCACGGGCCCGGCGTCGCCACGGAGGATGCCGCGCTCGTCTTCGATCGCTTCTACCGCGGTGCCACCGCCCGCGGGCGGCCGGGATCGGGTCTGGGGCTGGCCATCGTGCGCCAGGTGGCCGAGGCGCACGGCGGCAGCGTGCGCGTCGAGCGCCCCGAGGACGGCGGCGCGCGCTTCGTGCTGGCGCTGCCCGGCGCGCCGGCCTAGGGCGAGCGCAGCGCCCGGCGCCGCTGCGGCCTGCGACCGGGCGGCTGTGGCGGCTCGGGCCGTGGCGTCAGCGGCGGGACCGGGAGCCTGAGCGGCTCGCCGGGCACGACGGTGGCGCGCTCGTGGCAGTGGAAGATGTCGAGCGCGTCGCCGGCGAGCAGCTCGTAGGTCGCGGTGCGATCGGAGACCTCGACGCGCAGCGTTCGCCCGCGCCAGCCGAGGCGGAAGGCCAGGCGGCTCAGGCGCGTGGGAAGGCGCGGCGCGAAGCGCAGCTCGCCGTCGTGGTCGCGCAGGCCGCCGAAGCCCATCACGGCGGCCATCCAGGCGCCGGCCAGGGACGCCATGTGGAGCCCGTCGCGGGTGTTGCGCTCGACGTCGCCGAGGTCCATGAGCGCGGCCTCGCCGAAGTAGTCGTAGGCGAGGTCGAGGTGCCCGACCTCCGCGGCGATCACGGCCTGCGTGCAGGACGACAACGACGAGTCGCGGACCGTGATGGGCTCGTAGTAGGCGAAGTCGCGCGCCTTCTGCTCCTCGGTGAAGGCGTCGCCGCAGAGATGGAGGGCGAGCACGAGGTCGGCCTGCTTGACCACCTGGCGGCGGTAGAGCTCGAAGTAGGGGAAGTGCAGCAGCAGCGGGTACGTCTCCTCGGTCGTGCGCTCCCAGTCCCAGTGGGCCTTGCGGGTGAAGTCCTCGGACTGTGGATGGACACCGAGCGCGTCGTCCCAGGGGATGGCCATGTCCTCGGCCGCGTCGCGCCAGTTGGCGGTCTCCTCCTCGTCGACACCGAGCTCGGCCGCCTGGGCGCGATGGCGCACGCTCGCGTCGGCCGCCGCGCGGAGGTTCCGCTGCGCCATGAGGTTCGTGTAGACGTTGTCGTCGGCCAGGGCCGAGTACTCGTCGGGCCCGGTGACGCCGTCGATGTGGAAGACGCCGTCGGCGTCGTGATGACCCAGCGACAACCACAGGCGCGCCGTCTGCACGAGGATCTCCAGGCCCTCGTCGCGCTCGAAGTCCGCGTCGCCCGTGACGTTGACGTAGCGCACCACGGCCGCCGCGATGTCGGCGTTGACGTGCATCGCCGCCGTCCCGGCGGGCCAGTAGCCCGAGCACTCCTGCCCGCGAATCGTGCGCCATGGGAAGGTGACGCCGGCCAGCCCGAGCTGCCGGGCGCGCTCGGCCGCGAGGTCCATCGTCGAGCGCCGCCAGCGCAGCGCATCGGCCGCCGCGTCGGGTGCGGTGTAGGTGAGCAGCGGCAGGACGAAGGTCTCGGTGTCCCAGAAACAGTGACCGTCGTAGCCGGTCCCGGTGAGTCCCTTGGCCGGGATCGCGCGCTGCTCGGCCCGCGCGCCGGCCTGCAGCGTGTGGAAGAGCGCGAAGCGCACCGCCT
>DASVFT010000117.1:0-91773 GCA_036379935.1 Solirubrobacteraceae bacterium
CATGTCGCCGTAGAGGGCGCGGACCGCCAGGCCCGGGATCGGGGCGAAGGCCGGGCGGTGCAGGGCGCGGCCGAGGGCTCTCGAGAACGCGCGGTTGGTGGGGGTCTCGGGGGCGCTGGCGTTGACGGGGCCGCTCCACGACGGGTCGTCCAGGGCGGCGAGGTAGAGGCCGACGATGTCGTCGGCGTGGATCCACGGCAGGTACTGACGGCCGCCGGCCACCGGGCCGCCGATGCCGAGGCGGAAGAACGGCAGCATCTTGGCCAGGGCTCCGCCGCTCGCGTCGAGGACGACGCCGGTGCGCAGGTTCACCACTCGGACGCCGAGCTCCGCCGCCGCCCGCGCCTCGCGCTCCCATGCCACGCACACGCGCGCCAGGAAGTCGTCGCCCGGCGGCGCGTCCTCGGTCAGCAGCTCGTCGCCGCGCGGGCCGTAGTAGTCGACGCCCGAGGCGCTGACCAGCGCGGGCGGGCGGGGCTCGGCCGCAGCGATGCCGGCGACCAGGTGGCGCGTGCCGAGCTCGCGCGAGTCGTGGATGCGCCGACGGGCCGTGGCGGTCCAGCGCTGGGCGACCGGCTCGCCGGCCAGGTGGATCACCCCGTCGCGCCCGCTCAGCGCCGCCGCCGGCGCGGGCGCATCCGTCGAGACCCACGCGTGGGCCTCGACGTCGCCGAGCGCCTCGCGCGCCCTCTGCGCGTCCCGCGAGAGCACGGTCGCCTCGTCGCCCCGCGCGAGCAGGGCGTCGACGAGCCGGCGGCCGATCAGCCCGGTGGCGCCGGTGACGGTGACCCGCACGGCCTCAGCCGGCCCGCAGCCGCTCGGCGTCGACCGCGGCGAAGCCGATGGTGTCGCCGCGGGCCATCGCCGCGCCCTGCTCCTTGGCCTGCTCGGCCACCGCGGCGGCGACCGCGGGGGCGACGTCGCGGTTGAAGACCGACGGGACGATGTAGTCCTCGCGGAGCTCGGACTCGGGGATGACGTCGGCGATGGCCCGGGCCGCGGCCATCTTCATCTCCTCGGTGATCTCGTGGGCGCGGACGTCCAGCGCGCCGCGGAAGAGGCCGGGGAAGCAGAGGACGTTGTTGATCTGGTTGGGATAGTCCGAGCGCCCCGTGGCGACGATGCGCGCGTAGGGCGCGGCCTCCTCGGGCGAGACCTCCGGCGTGGGATTGGCCATGGCGAAGACCATCGCCTCGTCGTTCATCTTGCGAAGCTCCTCGGCGGGGAAGATGCGCGCGCCCGAGAGGCCGATGAAGAGGTCGGTGCCTTCGAGCGCCTCGGCCGGGCGGCCGGTGAGCTTCTCGGGGTTCGTGTGCTCGGCGTACCAGCGCTTGATGGCGTTCATGCTGCCGTCGGCGTAGTCGGGACGCGCGGTCGAGACCAGGCCCTTGGAGTCCGCGCCGACGACGTGCGTCACGCCGGCCGCCATGAGGATCTTCGTCACCGCCACCCCGGCGGCGCCCAGGCCGGTGACGAGCACGTGCAGGTCGGTCAGCTCGCGGCCGGTGAGCTTGCACGCGTTGATCAGCGCGGCCAGCACGACCACCGCGGTGCCGTGCTGGTCGTCGTGGAAGACCGGGATGTCGAGGGCCTCCTTCAGGCGATCCTCGATCTCGAAGCAGCGGGGAGCCGAGATGTCCTCGAGGTTGATGCCGCCGAAGCCCGGCGCGATGCGCCGCACCGTCTCGACGATCTCGTCCGCGTCCTTGGTGTCCAGGCAGATGGGGAAGGCGTCCACGCCGGCGAACTCCTTGAAGAGCATCGCCTTGCCCTCCATGACCGGCATGGCCGCCTCGGGCCCGATGTCGCCCAGGCCGAGCACCGCCGTGCCGTCGGAGACCACCGCCACCGTGTTGCGCTTGATCGTGTACTGGAAGGCCTTGTCGCGGTCGGCGGCGATGGCCTGGCAGACGCGCGCCACGCCCGGCGTGTAGGCCATCGAGAGGTCGTCGCGCGTCCGCAGCGGGTGCTTGTTGCGCTGCTCGATCTTGCCCCCGACGTGCAGCAGGAAGGTGCGGTCGGTGGTGTCGACGACGCGCACGCCGTCGAGCTCGTCGAGGGCGGCGATGATCGCGTCCCATTGCTCCTGGCCGGCGGCGTCGACGGTGATGTCGCGCAGCAGCACGTCGTCGGAGACCTCGACCAGGTCGACCGCGCCGATGATCCCGCCCGCGCGCCCGATGGCGCTCGCGACCTGCCCGAGCATCCCCGGCCGGTGGGCGATCTCCAGGCGGATGGTGAGCGAGTACTGGGCGGAGGGCGTGACGCTCATGCCTTGAGCATGCCACCGTGCGCGCGGCCTTGTAGCGTGGTGGCTCGTGGCAGCTGACGGGCACGACGAGCTCTTCCTCATCGACGGCAACTCCCTGGCCTACCGGGCCTTCTTCGCGCTGCCCGAGTCGATCGCCACGTCCACGGGCTTCCCGACGAACACGATCTTCGGGTTCGCCTCGATGCTCGTGAAGCTCCTCACCGAGTACGGCCCCAAGCCCACGATCGTGGTCTGGGACGCCGGCTCCTCCGGGCGCAAGGAGGTCTCAGAGGACTACAAGGCCACGCGCCGCTCGCGCCCGGACCTGCTCAAGGAGCAGTGGCCGCACCTCGAGCCGCTGGTCGAGGCCTTCGGCTACCGCAACGTCCACGTCGAGGGCTTCGAGGCCGACGACGTGATCGCGACGATCGCCGAGCGCGCCCGCGAGGAGGGCGTCCCGGTCATGGTCGTCACCGGCGACCGCGACGCCTTCCAGATCATCGATCCCGAGTCGCGCGTGAAGGTCATGGCCACCGGGCGCGGCATCACCGACACCAAGGTCTACGACCATCAGGCCGTCATCGATCGCTACGGCATCGGGCCCGAGCTGATCCCCGACTTCTACGGCCTGAAGGGCGACACCTCCGACAACATCCCCGGCGTCCCGGGGATCGGCGACAAGACCGCCTCGGAGCTGCTCCAGCGCTTCGGCTCGCTCGAGGAGGTCCTCGCCCACGTCGACGACATCTCGGGTGCCAAGCGCAAGGAGAACCTCACCGAGCACGCCGACAACGCGCGCGTGTCCAAGGTCCTGGCCACGATCAAGACCGACGTGCCCGTCGAGGTCGATCCCGTCGCCGAGGCGGCCCAGGAGCCCGATCGCTCCAAGCTGCGCCAGGTCTTCCGCGAGTTCGAGCTGCGCGCGCCGCTTCAGCGCCTGGAGGAGGCGTTCGGCGAGGGCGACGCGGCGGCCCCTGCGCCCGTGGCGGAGGTCACGCTCAAGGCCAGGGCGCGCGAGGGCGCCCTGGGCGACGTCGCCGGCTTCGAGCCGGGCAAGGAGGTGACCGTCGCGGCCCGGGCGCCCGACATCCCGGAGGGCCAGCTCGTCCCGACCGACACGCACTGGCGCTTCGCCGTGGCCGCCGGGGAGAACGTGCTCGTCGGCGCGTGCGATGGCCCGGAGGCGTTCGTCGCGGCGCTGGGCGACCGCGCGGTCGTCGCCCACGACGCCAAGGAGCTCGGCGTGGTGCCGCCCGGCCTGGTCCACGACACCGTGCTCGCCGCCTATCTGCTCGAGCCGGCGCGGCGCGGCTTCCCCTTCCGCGAGATCTGCGAGGAGCGAGGCTTCGCGTCGGATCTCCCCGACGGCGCCGGCGCCGACGCGGTCGTGCTGCAGGCGCTGGCCGCCTGGCAGCGCGAGCAGCTCGCCGATCGCGGCCTGGAGTGGCTGATGGCCGAGGTCGAGCTCCCGCTGGTGCGGGTCCTGCGCGACATGGAGCTCGCGGGCGTGCGGCTCAACCGCGACCGCCTGGCCGAGGTCGACGCCCGCGTGCGCGAGGAGATCCGCGGCCTGGAGCGCGAGATCTGGGACCTCGCCGGCGAGGAGTTCGTCATCGGGTCACCGCAGCAGCTCGGGGCGGTGCTCTTCGACAAGCTCGAGCTCTCCAAGAAGCGCCGCGGCAAGACCGGGTTCTCCACCGACGCGCGCGTGCTCCAGGCCATCCGCGAGGAGCACGAGATCGTGCCCAAGATCGAGCGCTGGCGCGAGCTCAACCAGATCCTCAAGACCTACCTCGACGTGCTGCCGCAGCTGGCCGACGCGGAGTCGCGCATCCACACGACCTTCGTGCAGGCGGCGGCCACGACCGGGCGCCTTGCTTCGACCAACCCCAACATGCAGAACGTGCCGGTGCGCACAGAGCTGGGGCGCGAGATCCGCGGCTGCTTCGAGGCGGCGCCCGGCAACGTGCTCATCTCGGCCGACTACTCGCAGGTCGAGCTGCGCGTGCTCGCCTTCGTGGCCGACGAGCCGGTGCTCAAGGAGATCTTCGTGCGCGAGGAGGACGTGCACACCGCCACCGGCTCGGTCGTCTTCGGCAAGGACCCGTCGGAGCTCACGCCGATGGACCGCTCGAAGTCGAAGATGATCAACTACGGCATCGTCTACGGCCTCAGCGACTACGGGCTGGCGGACCGCCTGAACATCGCGCGCGAGGAGGCCAAGGCGTTCATCGACGCCTACCTCGAGCGCTTCAGCCGCGTGGCGGAGTTCATCCGCACGACGATCGAGTCCGCGCGCGAGAGCGGCCACGTGACCACGCTGTTCGGCCGCCGGCGCCAGATCCCGGAGCTGCGCGCGCGCAACTGGCAGGTGCGCTCCCTGGGCGAGCGCCTGGCCGTCAACACGGTCATCCAGGGCACGGCGGCCGACGTCATGAAGCTGGCCATGATCGGCGCGCACCGCGCGCTGGCCGACAGCGGCCTGCGGACGCGCATGATCCTCACCATCCACGACGAGCTGCTCTTCGAGGGGCCGCCCGAGGAGGCCGACGCGGTGCGCGAGCTCGTCGAGCGCGAGATGGTCGCACCGTGGGGCGAGCGCACGCCGCCGCTGGCGGTCGACGTCGGCGTCGGCGAGACCTGGCTGGCCGCCAAGTAGCGGCTCAGCCCACGGGCACGCGCAACTCGCGTGCCAGCCCCGCCTGGGCGTTGTCCAACGTGTAGAGCACCCGGCCGGTGGTCGCCGCTGTCGCGATGACGATGAGGTCGGTGGCCTTGACCGTGCGGCCGAGGTCGCGCGCGGCCGCGAGGACCTCGCCGTACCGTTCCGCGATCTCCTCATCGAGGGGAAGGGCGGCGAACGCCGCGCGGACTGACCGCAGCCGTCGCGCGCGGGCGGCGCGTACCTGCGCGTCACGAGCGCGCAGCACGCCCGCACGCAGCTCCCCGAGGGTGATCACCGAGATCGCCGCGGTCTCCGGGAGATCAAGCTCGCCGCGTTCGTCGCTGGCGATCACGAGCGACGTGTCAAGGAGCGCGGTCACCCGTCGTGCCACGGGTCGTCGACCGGCGCCTCGGCGGCGTCGAGATCGGCGGCCCAGGCCTCGGAGTCGACGCGGTCGGCGAGGATGGAGCGGATCGTGTCGCGGTGGACGTCCGCGCGCGGCGCGTCGGAAGCCGTGATCGGCCCGAGCTCGGCGACGGCCCGTCCGTGGACGGTGATCGTGAACGTGGTGCCGTCCTGTGCCTCGCGGAGCACGCGCGCCACGTCGTTGCGCAGATCTCGTTGGGCGATAGTGCGGTGGGCCACTGCTACGCAGCGTAGCAGTTAGAAGCCGTCGCGCCAGACGTCCTTGTAGAGCAGGTACTCGGCCGGCTCGGTGCCCGTCGCCACGAACGACTGCGGGCAGTAGGGCGCCATGTAGATGAAGTCGCCGGCCCGCACCTCATGGTGGCGGGTGCCGAGGAGGTAGAGGCCGGTGCCGGCGGTCATGTAGAGGCCGTGCTCCTCGTCGTGGATCTCGACGCGATCCAGCGCAACGCCCGGCGCGAAGCGCAGCAGGCTCATGTTGAAGTCGAAGGTCTCGTCGAGAGGATCGAGGAGCTCCTGGCGCGTGAGGCCGGCGACGGGGGTGGGGGAGAGCTCGACGTCGTCGCGGTGGCCGCTGCGCAGCGCGGGCGCGTCGCCCACCGGCTCGTAGGGCCGCTTGAGCCACAGGACCCGCCCGCCGCCCGAGAGCTCGAGCGGCAGGTCGTCGGGCACGTAGGCGAAGGCGCCCGCGCCGAGCGCGTGCTCGGCGCCGCCCGCGGCGAGGACGACCTCGCCGTCCAGGCCGAAGAGGAAGTGCTCCAGGCCGGCCGCGAGCGGCTCCGCCGTGCCACCGCCCGGCTCGATGTCGAGCAGGTACTGGCCGAAGCGCGCCTGCCCGACGCGCGGCGTCACGAGCTTGACCACGGTGGTCGCCCGCAGGCCGGCGAGCCGGCTGACGTACTGGTTGGAGGGGGTGAGGAGCGTGTAGCCGAAGTCCCGGAAGCCGCGCGTCATCGCTTCCGGACGATACGGAAGGCCGGCGTGAGGGCGCTGCTCGTGCCGCCGTCTCCGACCACGGTGATTCGGACGCGGTAGCGCCCGGGCGGCAGCCGGCCGAGCTTCTGCCGGATCGTCCCGGCCGTGGGCCGCAGCCGGACGGTCTTGCCGTAGGGCACGAGGCGCGTGCACCGGCGGCCGTGACGTCCGGGCGCGGCGACGGCGCATGTGCCGCCGCGGCGCACGCCGGGCTTCAGCGCCATGACGCGCAGCTGCACGCGCGCGTCCTCGTCCACCCGGAACGAGACGGTCGCATGCGCTCCCGGCGCGAACCGCAGCTTCGAGATCCGCAGCGCCGTGAGCCGCGGCGGCACAGGCGGACCGCCCTCGCCGTGGAGCGACACCAGCGCCGGGCTGTTCCTGAGCAGCTGGCTGCCGACGAGGACCGTCGCGTAGTGCACGCCCACCACCAAGGGCTGGAAGCGCACCGTCACCGTGCAGCTGGCCGCCGGGGCGATCCCCGACGCGCACGTGTCGCCCACGATCGTGAAGGACCCGCGGCTGTCGTTGCCACCGATGAGGCTGCGGTTGAGCATCAGGACCTCGTTGCCTCGGTTGGCGACGACGAACGACTTCGTCTGCGCGTGGCGGAGCGCCTGCCGATCGAAAGCGAGCCTGGTCGGCGCCAGGTCGAGGATCGGCTCGTAGGTGGTGATGGTCACCGAGGCGACACCGCCCGAGTCGAGCGCGATCGTGCCGGTGGGTGATGGGGAGAGGCTCGAGCCGCCATCGCCGCCGGCGGCGATCGCCCTCCACCCACTCTGGGCCGCGACGAGCGTGCTGGTCGCGTCGTTGCCGCCTCCGCCGTCGGAGGCGTCCGCGCCGATGACGGCGGTGAGCTGCTCGTCCGATACCACCGGGACGTCCGCGGTGACCACGGCGCCGCGGCCTCCAGCGGGCGCGCCCACCACGACGATGTGCACTCGCGACACGCCCGTGGGGACGAAGTAGGCGTGCTGGATGCCTGGTGTCGTGAAGGTGACCGTCTCGGCGTGGGCCGGCGCCGCGCCCAGCGCGACCGCCGCGACGAGCGCCAAGGCGAGCCTGCGCGGGCTGATGACCCCACCGCGTGTGCGCTGCGGACTTGCGGGCACGGTCTATCCCCGGATCGAGAACCGGGCTGTTACGGGCGAGGAGGTGCCGCCCGCATTGCGGGCAACGGCGCGCAGGCGGTATCGACCGGGAGGCAACGCGACGAGGCGCCCATGACGTCGCACGCGCCCAGCGAACGAGACCCGGTTGGCGCCGGCGGCGTCGAGGTGCGCCGAGGCGCTGCCGATGCGCCGGCCCGTACGGTCCTCGACGACCGCGAAGCTCGTGCGCCCCGGGGCGTCGGCGCGGTAGCGCACCGACACGCGTGTGCCGGCGCCGAACTTGGTGCGCGAGAGGCGCAGGGCGGTCAGCCGAGGGCTTCCGGCGTAGCCGAGCAGCGGCACCTCGATGGGCGCGAGGCCACCGTCGTGGCCGACCAACAGCTTCGCCGTGTGCGCCCCGCGAAGGCCCGAGTCGAACGTCACCGTGACCTGGCAGCTCGCGCCCGGCGCCAGCAGCTGCTCGCACGGGCGGCGGCTGACCTCGAAGCCCTGGGCGCCGCGCGCGACGATCCCCACCCAGAGGTTGGCCGGACCGGTGCCCTGATTGGTCACGGTGACGAGCTGCCTGGTCGCCTGCCCGAGTCGCTGGGGCGCGAAGTGCAGGGGCGACGGTGAGGCCGCGAGCGCCGGTGCTGTCGCGGTGATCGTCACTGAGGGCACGGCCGCGGGGTCGACCGTTGTGGTCGCACCGGACGCCGACCAGCTGCCCCCGCCCCCGCCGCCGCCCGCGCCCTGGCGCCCGGACCCGCCTCCGCCGCCTCCCAGCACCCCGCCGCCACCGCCGCCGCCAGTGCCGTCGTTCGGCCTGGTGCCGGCCGTGAAGAGCCCATCGCCGCCGTCGCCCGCGCCGTACACGCTCCCTGGCCATCCATCCGTGCCGGCGATGTCGCCCGGCCCGAGCCCGGCCGTCGGGCTCGCCGCGCCGCCCGCTCCCGCTGCGCCCAGCGCGCCGCGGCCGCCTCCGCCGCCGCACTCCGACGTCGCGCACGCCGCCTGGCCGGGCGCCCCGGCATCGCCGCCGCGGCCACCGGCGCCGGTTCCGCGCCCACCACCTCCGCCGCCACCTCCCGCGACGACGAGGCGCAGGCCGAAGGCGCTCTCGACCTTGGTCGGGCCGCCTCCGGCGCCGCCGATGTTGCCGCTGCTGCCCGAGCCCCCGTGGCCGCTTTCGCCGGAGGAGTGGCAGCAAACCGCGCCGTCGTCGCCGCGGCCGCCGACGACGATGCGCAGCTGCTCGCCGGGTGTGACGACGACGTCGGCCGCGATCGTCGCGCCCAGGCCACCCTGCGCGCCGCCCACGCCGGTGCCTCCGGGCGCGCCGGTCGCCACGAGGTGCAGCGACAGGACGCCCGCAGGAACGACGAAGGTCTGCACGGCGTCGGCGGAGGTGAATGTGAAGGTCTCGGCCTTCGCCGGCGCGGTGAAGGCAAGCGCCAGAGCCGTCAGTCCGAGGAGCGCTCGTGTCCGCACGACCGCCGAGCGTAGACGCGAATGTCTCGAGCGGTAAAGCAGACTTGACCGAATGGCCAGGGCGAGACATCGAGCCCATCCCACCCAGGGCGCGCCGCCGCCGTCCGACGTCACGTCAGACTTGTGAACGACCGTGTTCCGGTGGAGCGATCTTCAGGTACTGGCCGAAGCTCCAGTCGGTGATCCGGCGGCGGCTGAAGAGAGAGAGGACGCTCGTCATCAGCGGGTGGGGGTTGACGTGGCCGACCGCCTGCTGGATGCGCAAGAGCCACGCGAACGCCCGCCGGTGGCGCTCGCAGAACTCGGAGTAGCGGGCCAGGGCCTGCTCGCGCGTCTGGCGGCCCTCCAGGACGAGGCGCAGCTCGCGGCCGCAGGCCAGGCCGAAGTAGAAGGCGGTGCGGATGCCCTCGGCGGTCGTGGGCAGGCAGTGCCCGGCGCTGTCGCCCGCGAAGAAGACGCCGTCCTCGACGGGAGCGCGCATCTGGTGGGGGATCCAGTTGCCCTGGTAGCGGACGGCCGGGATCCGGCGATCGGCGGCCAGGCGGAGCGTGGGCTCCTTGACGTGGTCGTGGGGATCGAAGGAGCCGACGCCCACGCGCAGCTCGTCGCGCGCCGGGAAGCTCCACGAGTAGCCGGCCTTGACGTACTTGGGGTCGAGCCAGAGCTCGAGGTGCTCGCCGGTCCCCTCGGGATGGACCTCGAGCCCGCGGGAGAGGCGCGCCTCCGGCGGCTGGATGGGCTCGGGCGCGTTCGAGAGCACCCGCCGCCACCCGAGGGCATCGACGATGAGCGGCGCGCGCAGGTCGCCGCGGTCGGTGCGCACGACGTCGCCCACCCGCTCCTGCACGGTGGCGGTCTCGAACTCGACGTCGGGCGACTGGGCGCGCAGCAGGGCGCACAGCTCGCGGTAGTCGAAGGTCGAGAACGTCCACGGCAGTCGCCAGCGGATCGTCTTGCGCGGCGTGTGGACGACCAGGTCGCCGAAGGTCTGGCGGATCGAGGCCTCCAGGCCGAGCGCCTCGAGCCATTCGGTGGGCGCGGCGCAGGCGCTCGTCTGTCGCTCGCCGACCTCGTAGCGATCGATCATGAGCACCCGCGCGCCCGCGCCCGCGAGCTCGCGGCACACGGCCAGACCGGCGAAGCTGGCGCCGCACACGAGCACGTCCCAATCGCCATGCAGAGGCGTGCGCTCGGCACCTCGTTTGGTGGCTCGAACCGGCATCGGCGCTGGGGATTCTAGGAACTCGCCCCTATCCGGCCTGCGCTACCCTACGCCGTCACATGACCCAGACCCTCAACCCGCCCGCGGACGCGAAGGTCGTCGACGGCTCAGACGGCCTGCTGCTCGAAGTCGACGGTCAGATCGTCCCCAACTACGACGCCACCTTCGCCCCCTTCGAGGAGGGCGAAGTCGTCTCCGGCCGTGTCGTGCGCATCGACAACGACGAGGTCCTCGTCGACATCGGCTACAAGAGCGAGGGGGTCATCCCCTCCAACGAGCTTTCCATCCGCAAGAACGTCGATCCCCACGACGAGGTGGAGATGGGCGAGGAGGTCGACGCGCTGGTCCTCACCAAGGAGGACCAGGACGGCCGCCTCATCATGTCCAAGAAGCGCGCCCGCTTCGAGAAGGCGTGGCGGCGCATCGAGGCGGCGGCCGAGTCCGGCGCTCCCGTCGAGGGCACGGTGATCGAGGTCGTCAAGGGCGGGCTCATCATCGACCTCGGGGTGCGCGGCTTCCTTCCCGCCTCGCTGGTCGACATCCGCCGCGTGCCCAACCTCGACGAGTACATGGGCACCAAGATCGAGACGAAGGTCATCGAGCTCAACCGCTCGCGCAACAACGTCGTCCTCAGCCGCCGCGCCGTGCTCGAGGAGGAGCGCAAGGAGCAGCGCCAGGAGATCCTCGACCAGCTCCAGCCGGGCATGATCGTCGAGGGCCAGATCTCCAACATCGTCGACTTCGGCGCCTTCGTCGACCTCAACGGCATCGACGGCCTCATCCACATCTCCGAGCTCTCGTGGTCGCACGTCAATCACCCGAGCGAGGTCCTCAACATCGGCGACACCGTCCAGGTCAAGGTGCTCGACATCGATCGCGACCGCCAGCGCATCTCCCTGGGGCTCAAGCAGACCCAGGAGGACCCATGGCAGCGCGTGGTGGACACCTACAACGTCGGCGACGAGCTCGAGGGCACGGTCACCAAGGTCGTGACGTTCGGCGCCTTCGTTGAGATCCTCGACGGCGTCGAAGGCCTCGTGCACATCTCCGAGCTGGCGGCCCACCACGTCGAGAACCCGCGCGAGGTCGTGCAGCCGGGCGACGACGTCAAGGTCAAGATCCTCGAGATCGAGACCGAGCGCCGGCGCCTGTCGCTCTCGGTCAAGCGCGTCGAAGGTCAGATCCTGCCGCGCCGCACCGAGGGCCCGCAGGCCGTGCCCGAGGGCCCCGGTGACCTCGACGACGTGCCCGAGCTCGGCCTGAGCGAGGACGTCTTCTCGGGCGCGCCGGCCGCGACCGACGAGCCGGCCGCGGCCGACGAGCCGGCAGCGGCCGAGGCTGAGCCGGAAGCGGCCGAGGCCGTGGCCGAGCCGCAAGCGGCCGAGGCCGAGTCGGAGCCGGAAGCGGGCGGAGGGGCCGTGGCCGAGGCGGAAGCGGCCGAGGCCGTGGCTGAGCCGGAAGCCGCAGAGGCTGAGGTTGAGCCGGCGGCCGCCGAGCCGGAGGCCGCCGAGCCCGAGGCCGCCGAGGAGCCCGAGGCCGGCGAGGAGCCCGAGGCCGGCGAGGCCGACGGGGCCGACGAGCCGACGGCCGCGGCGCAGCCCGCCGCCACGCGCGACGACGAGGCCTGAGCCCGCGCTCCGCAACCCGCGTCCCGTTCGTCGGCCTGACCGGCGGGTTGGGCGCGGGCAAGTCGACCGCGCTGGCGGCGCTCGAGCGGCTGGGCGCGGCGACGATCTCCGCCGACGCCGTGGTCCACGAGCTGTACGCCGACGACGAGGTGCGCGCAGCGGTGACCGACCGCTGGGGGCCGGAGGTCGCCCCGGACGGGGCCGTCGACCGCTCCGCGGTCGCGCGCCGCGCCTTCGCGGACCCCGACGAGCGCGCGTGGCTCGAGGAGCTCCTGTGGCCGCGCGTCGGCCAGCGCGTCGCCGCCTGGCGTGACGACCTCGAGCGCCGCGCACAGCGGCCGCGCGCCGCCGTGGTGGAGACGCCGCTGCTCTTCGAGGCCGGCCTCGAGGGCGGCTACGACGCGACGATCGCCGTCGTCGCCGACGAGGACGTCCGTGCGGCGCGCGCGGCGGCGCGCGGCCATCACGCGGTCGACGAGCGGTCCGCGCGCCAGCTCAGCCAGGAGGAGAAGGCCGTCCGGGCGACGTACGTCGTCGCAAACAGCGGCACCATCGACGAGCTGGAGCTTGCGCTGGCCGCCGTGCTTGAGAAGCTGGACCCCGGGTGAGCACCCACACGCACTCAGCGACGCGCCGGCGGAGCGCGGATGGCAGCGGCGCCGCCACGCGCCGCACCATCCTGCGCCGCCGGCTGGCGGCCATCGTCGCCGCGGCCGCGCTCACGGCGGCCGCCGTCGTGCTGGTCTCGGGTGGGTGGGTTCACCACGCGGTGCGCGAGATCACGCTCCCGCTGCGCCACGAGGACATCATCCGCCAGCAGGCGCAGGAGAAGGGCCTCGATCCCGCGCTCATCGCGGGCGTCATCTACGCCGAGTCGCACTTCCGCGACGGGCAGACCTCGTCGGCCGGCGCGCTCGGGCTCATGCAGCTGACGCCGCGGACCGCGCGCTACATCGCCCGCAAGTCCGGCGGCACGGCCTTCGTCCTCGACGACCTGGCCACGCCGCAGGTGAACATCGCCTACGGCGCGTACTACCTGCGCTACCTGCTGCAGCGCTACGGCGAGAACGAGACGCTCGCGCTGGCCGCCTACAACGCCGGCGAGGGCAACGTCGACCGCTGGATCGCCTCCGCCCGCCAGCGCGAGCGCGACCTCACGGTCGCGGCGATCCCCTACGCCGAGACGCGCTCCTACGTGACCCGCGTCGAGGACGCCAAGCGCGAGTACCAGCGCACCTACCGGTCCGCGCTCGCACCCTGACCTAGCGAGCTCCGGCCTCCGCCCCCGGCGGCGGCGCCGTCTCGCCGCGCTGCAGTCGCGAGTGCGTTCGCCCGTAGGCGAAGTAGATGATCAGCCCGACGGCCAGCCAGCCGAAGAAGCGCAGCCACGTCTCGGCTTCGAGCTTGGTCATCAGGTAGACGCACAGCACGCCGCCGATCAGCGGGAACAGCGGCACCAGCGGCACCCGGAAGGCGCGTTCCATGTCGGGCGCGGTGCGGCGCAGCACGACGACCCCCACGTTCACGATCAGGAAGGCGAACAGCGTGCCGATGTTGACGAGCTTGGCGATCTCGGTCAGGGGCACGAAGGCGGCGATGACGGCCACGAGCAACCCGAAGACCGCCGTGATCCGGGCCGGCGTGCGGCGCGGGCTCAGCCTCCCCACCCAGCGCGGCACGAGCCCGTCGCGACTCATGGCGAACATGATCCGCGTCTGGCCGTAGAGGACGGTCAGCGTCACCGACGTGATGGCGATGAGCGCGCCCACCGAGAGGATGTCGGCCGCCCAGTCGCCGACGCCGGCGCCCATCTTCAGCGCGTCGGCCAGCGGCGCCTCGGAGCCCGCCAGCTTGTCGGTCGGCGCCAGGCCCACGGTCACGACCGCGACCAGGATGTAGAGCAGGGTGCAGATCAGCAGCGCGCCGATGATCGCGAAGGGGAGGTCGCGGCTGGGGTTCTCGGCCTCCTCGCCGGAGGTGGAGATGGCGTCGAAGCCGATGTAGGCGAAGAAGATCAGGGCGGCGGCGTCGACGGTCCCGTTGAAGCCGTGCGGCGCCCACGGCGAGAAGTTGTCGCCGTTGATCGACCCGATGCCGACGACGATGAAGAAGACGAGGATCGCCACCTTGGTGAAGACCATGAAGGTGTTGGTGCGCGCGCTCTCGCGCACTCCGTAGATGAGCAGCGCGGCGACGGCCAGCACGAGGAAGACGGCGGGCAGGTTCACCGTGCCGCCCTCGCCCGGCGGGCCGGCGATCGACTCGGGCAGGCTGATGCCGAACAGCGAGTCGAGCAGCGACTTCAGGTAGCCACCCCAGCCGACGGCCACGGCGGCCACCGAGACGCCGTACTCGAGGATGAGGTCCCAGCCGATGATCCAGGCGACGACCTCGCCGAGCGTCGCGTAGCCGTACGTGTACGCGCTGCCCGAGACCGGGATCGACGACGCCAGCTCGGCATAGGAGAAGGCCGAGAACAGGCACGTGACGCCGGCCAGCGCGAAGGAGATGATGATCGACGGGCCTGCGTCGCCGATCGCCTCGCCGATGATGACGAAGATCCCGGTGCCGATCACGGCGCCGATCCCCAGCGCCGTGAGGTCGAGCACGCCCACCGCGCGCTTGAGCCCGTGCTCGGCATCCGCGCGGGTCTCCTGGACCAGCACGTCGGTGGGCTTGCGGGCGAAGAGCCCGGGGCGCGCGGCAGTGGCCATGGTCTCCCTCCTGATCGGCCTGGGCCCGGCTTCCCCGGCGCCAGAGGCCGCCAAACGGGCCGCTAGAGTGGATCCGCCGTGCCCGAGTTCCGCCTCGATCCCATCTTCACCCCGGCCGCCGACCAGCCGAAGGCCATCGCCGAGGTCTCCGAGAGCGTCTCCGGCGGCGAGCGCTTCACGACGCTGCTCGGCGCCACCGGCACCGGCAAGACGATGACGATGGCCGGCGTGATCGAGCGCGTGCAGAAGCCGGCGCTCGTCCTCGCCCACAACAAGACGCTCGCTGCGCAGCTGTGCAACGAGTTCCGAACGTTCTTCCCCGACAACGCCGTCGAGTACTTCGTCTCCTACTACGACTACTACCAGCCCGAGGCCTACGTCCCGTCCAAGGACCTCTACATCGAGAAGGACTCGGCCATCAACCAGGAGGTCGACCGGCTGCGCCACGCCGCCACGGCGGCGCTCTTCGCCCGGCGCGACGTCATCATCGTGGCCAGCGTGTCGGCCATCTTCGGGCTGGGCTCGCCGCAGACCTACGACGACAACCTCCAGGTCCTCACCAAGGGCGACTACATCGATCGCGACAAGCTGCTGCGCAAGCTGGTCTCGATCCAGTACACGCGCAACGACCAGGCCCTCGGCCGCGGGACGTTCCGCGTGCGCGGCGAGTCGCTGGAGATCTTCCCGGCCTACGCCGAGAGCGCCTACCGGGCCACGCTGTTCGGCGACGAGATCGAGCGCCTGCAGCACTTCGACCCGCTCACCGGCGAGCTCATCGAGGACGACCTCGAGCACGTCGCCATCTGGCCGGCCACGCACTACAACGTGCGCGAGGGGACGATCGAGGCTGCGGTGGAGGAGATCGGCCGCGAGCTCAACGCGCGCTGCGCGGAGCTGGAGGCCGAGGGCAAGCTGCTCGAGAGCCACCGCCTGCGCCAGCGCACGCAGTACGACATGGAGATGCTGCGCGAGATGGGCTTCTGCAACGGCATCGAGAACTACTCGCGCATCCTCGACGGCCGCCGCCCGGGCGACCGCCCCTACTGCCTCATCGACTACTACCCCGACGACTTCGTGTGCTTCATCGACGAGTCGCACCAGACCGTGCCGCAGATCGGCGGCATGCACGAGGGCGACCGCTCGCGCAAGCAGACGCTCGTCGACTACGGCTTCCGGTTGCCCAGCGCACTGGACAACCGCCCGCAGACCTTCGACGAGTTCCTCGCGATCACCCCGCAGATGGTGTTCGTCTCGGCGACGCCGGGCGAGTACGAGCGCTCGCACGCCTCGCGCATCGTCGAGCAGATCGTGCGGCCGACCGGCATCGTCGACCCGCACGTCGAGGTGCGCGAGACGCGCAACCAGATCGACGACCTCATGAACGAGGTGCGCGTGCGCGTGGACCGCGACGAGCGCGTGCTGGTCACCACGCTGACCAAGAAGATGAGCGAGGACCTCACCGACTACCTGCTGGAGATGGGGTTCAAGGTCCGCTACCTGCACTCCGAGGTCGACACGCTCGAGCGCATCCAGATCATTCGTGACCTGCGCCTGGGCGAGTACGACGTGCTCGTGGGGGTCAACCTGCTGCGCGAGGGGCTCGACCTTCCCGAGGTCTCGCTGGTGGCCATTCTCGACGCCGACAAGGAGGGCTTCCTGCGCGGCGAGACGTCGCTCATCCAGACCATCGGCCGCGCGGCGCGCAACGTCGAGGGCACCGTGCTCATGTACGCCGACAAGGAGACCGCGGCGATGCGCGCGGCGCTCGACGAGACCGAGCGCCGGCGCAACATCCAGCTCGCCTACAACGAGGAGCACGGCATCACGGCCGAGACGATCGTCAAGGGCATCAGCGACATCGCCGAGTTCCTGCAGGCCGAGGGCAAGACGCCGCGCGGGCGGCGGCGCTCGGAGCGCAAGCGGGCCAAGGCGCAGGACATGTCGACGAGCGACATCGAGCGGACGATCGTCGAGCTCGAGGAGGAGATGCTCGCGGCCGCCGACGACCTGCGCTTCGAGTACGCCGCCCGCCTGCGCGACGAGATCCGCGAGCTGCGGCGCGAGCTCGTCGCGATGCGCGAGTACGAGGCGCCCGCCTAGGCGTGGTCGACGCCCTCCTGCGCTGGTACGAGCGCGAGCGCCGTGACCTTCCCTGGCGGCGCACCCGCGATCCCTACGCGATCCTGGTCTCGGAGGTGATGCTCCAGCAGACGCAGGTCGCGCGGGTGGTGCCGCGCTACGAGGCGTGGCTGGCGCGCTGGCCCACGGCCGCGGACCTCGCGGCGGCGCCGCTGGACGAGGTCCTGCGCGAGTGGGTCGGCCTCGGCTACAACCGTCGTGCCCTGCGGCTGTGGGAGGCGGCGCGCGTCGTGGCGCGCGACGGGTGGCCCGAGCGCCTGGACGACCTGCCCGGGGTGGGGCCGTACACGGCCGCCGCTCTGGGGTCGTTCGCGTTCGGTCGCCAGGAGGTGGCGCTCGACACCAACGCGCGGCGCGTGTTCGCGCGCGTGGGGCGGGCGCTGGAGCCGCCGCCCGGCCGCGCGGCGCAGTTCAATCAGGCGACGATGGAGCTCGGTGCGACCGTGTGCACGGCGCGGGCGCCGCGCTGCCACGTGTGCCCGCTGCGGGCGCGGTGCGACGGCCCGGCGGCGCGGGTGATCGCGCCGCGCCGCGGTGACCGCGAGCGATTCGAGGACAGCAATCGCTGGGTGCGCGGGCGCGTGGTGGCGGCGCTGGCGGCCGGCGAGGGCGTGCCCCGGGAGATCGCTCCCGAGCGCCTGGAGCGGGCCCTTCGCGGCCTTATCGACGACGGGCTCATACGGCGAGCGGGTGCCGGCTACGCGCTGGGCTGACGCCGGGGGCTGCCACACTTCCGAGCATGAGCGACCTCGAACCTCGATCCGGACGCGGCCTTTCGCGCCGCCAGCGCGAGCAGCGCGCCTACCTCCTCGTCCTGGCCAGCGGAGGGCTCGCGGTCGCGGCGGTGGTGGTGCTCGTCCTCACCATCGCCGGCGTCACCAGCTTCAGCCTGTTCCTCCTGCTCGCCGTCCTCGCGGCGCTGGCCGGCTACCTGCTCAAGCGCACCCTGCGACCCTGAAGCCGCAAACTGCGGGAAGCAGACCGATCGAACGTCTGTTCGGCTCGGTACACTGATGAGGAATGCCGCCGAACAACGCGATCGTCGTCTCGGGCGCCCGCGAGCACAACCTCAAGGACGTCTCGCTCACGCTTCCGCGGGACGCTCTCGTGGTCATCACCGGCCTGTCGGGCTCGGGCAAGTCGTCGCTGGCCTTCGACACCATCTACGCGGAAGGGCAGCGTCGCTACGTCGAGTCGCTGAGCGCCTACGCGCGCCAGTTCCTCGGCCAGATGGACAAGCCCGACGTCGACTCGATCGAGGGGCTGTCGCCCGCCATCTCGATCGACCAGAAGACGACGTCGCGCAACCCGCGGTCGACCGTCGGCACCGTCACCGAGATCTACGACTACCTGCGTCTGCTGTGGGCGCGGATCGGCCACCCGCACTGCCACATCTGCGGCAAGCCGATCGCCGGGCAGTCGGCCGAGCAGATCATCGACCAGGTCCTGGAGCTCGAGGAGGGGACCCGCTTCATGGTCCTCGCCCCGATCGTGCGCGGGCGCAAGGGGGAGTACGGCAAGGTCCTCGAGGAGCTGCGCGCCGAGGGCTTCCAGCGCGCGAAGGTCGACGGCGAGTTGCGGCTGCTCGAGGCGGACACCGCCGGCGAAGCCGGTGGTCCAATCGTGCTGGACAAGAAGTTCAAGCACGACATCTCGGTGGTGGTCGACCGCCTCGTGATGCGCGAGGACCTGCGCAAGCGCCTGGCCGATTCGATCGAGACGGCGGTGGCGCTGGCCGACGGCATGGTGGAGATCGAGACGCTCCCGCAGGAGGGTGAAGGCACCGTCACCCTCTACTCGGAGAAGTTCGCCTGCCCCGACCACGGCCCGGTCATCCCCGAGCTGGAGCCGCGGATCTTCTCGTTCAACTCGCCGCACGGCGCCTGCCCGCGCTGCACGGGGCTCGGCTCGCAGATGGAGATCGACCCCGAGCTCGTCGTCCCCGATCCGTCGCTCTCGATCGGGGAGGGGGCGCTGGCGCCATGGGCCGGCTCGAGCTCGCAGTACTACGAGCAGATCACCCAGGCCATCGCCGAGAAGTACCGCGTCGACCTCGAGGCGCCGTGGTCGTCGCTCGACGACGACGCGCGCGACCTCTTCCTCTACGGCACCAACGGCGATCGCGTCCAGGTCTCCTACCGCAACCGCTATGGCCGCCGCCGCTCGTACGCCACGCGCTTCGAGGGCATCATGCCCAACCTCGAGCGCCGCTACCGGGAGACAGACTCGGATCTCGCGCGCGAGAAGATCGAGGAGTACATGTCGCTGCGGCCGTGCCCCGCCTGTCACGGCGCGCGGCTGAAGCCCGAGTCGCGCGCGGTGCTCGTGGGCGGCCTGGCCCTCCACGAGTTCACCGCGCTGAGCGTCAAGCGCGCGCTGGAGTGGCTGGCCGCGGTCGAGCTGACCGAGACCGAGCGGCACATCGCGCGGCTCATCGTCCGCGAGATCGAGGAGCGCCTGCGCTTCCTCGACAACGTCGGCATCGGCTACCTCTCGATGGACCGCGCGGCGGCCACGCTGTCGGGCGGCGAGGCGCAGCGGATCCGCCTCGCCACGCAGATCGGCTCGGCGCTGGTCGGCGTGCTCTACGTCCTCGACGAGCCGTCGATCGGCCTGCACCAGCGCGACAACGCGAAGCTCATCGCCACCCTCCAGCGCCTGCGCGACGTGGGCAACTCGGTGATCGTCGTCGAGCACGACGAGCAGACCATGCGCGCGGCCGACCATCTGGTCGACCTCGGTCTCGGCGCCGGCGAGCACGGGGGCCGCGTCGTGGCCGAGGGCACGGCCGACGAGGTGGCCGCCGTCGCCGAGTCGCTGACGGGGCAGTTCCTGGCCGGCACGCGGACCATCCCGCTGCCCGAGGGGCGGCGCGCGCCGAGCGGCTACGTCGAGATCCGCGGCGCCCGCCAGCACAACCTCAAGTCGCTCGACGTCAACGTGCCGCTGGGCGTGCTGACGTGCGTGACGGGGGTCTCGGGCTCGGGCAAGTCCACGCTGGTCAACGAGGTGCTGTTCAAGGCGGTGGCCAATCGCCTGCATCGCGCGCGCCAGCGTCCGGGGTCGCACACCGCGGTCCTGGGTCTCGACCAGCTCGACAAGATCATCCAGGTCGACCAGTCGCCGATCGGGCGCACGCCGCGCTCGAACCCGGCCACCTACACCGGGCTCTTCGACGTCATCCGCGACCTGTTCTCCAAGACGCAGGAGGCGCGGGCGCGCGGCTACAAGCCCGGGCGCTTCTCGTTCAACGTCAAGGGCGGGCGCTGCGAGGTCTGCCGCGGCGACGGGCAGATCAAGATCGAGATGCACTTCCTGCCCGACGTGTACGTGCCCTGCGAGCAGTGCCACGGCAAGCGCTACAACAAGGAGACCCTCGACATCCGCTTCAAGGGCAAGACGATCGCCGACGTGCTCGACATGGCGGTCGAGGAGGCGGTGACGTTCTTCGAGCACATCCCGAAGATCCGCCGGCGCCTGGAGACGCTCAACGACGTCGGGCTGGGCTACATCCGGCTCGGCCAGCCGGCGACGACGCTCTCGGGAGGCGAGGCGCAGCGCGTGAAGCTCGCCACCGAGCTGTCGAAGCTCGCGACCGGCCAGACGCTGTACATCCTCGACGAGCCCACCACGGGGCTCCACTTCGCCGACGTCGAGCGCCTGCTCGACGTGCTCCAGCGCCTCGTCGACCAGGGCAACACGGTCGTCGTCATCGAGCACAACCTCGACGTCATCAAGAGCGCCGACCGCATCATCGACATGGGCCCCGAGGGCGGGGAGGACGGCGGCGAGGTCGTCGCGACCGGGACGCCGGAAGAGGTGGCCGGGACGCCGGGCTCCCACACGGGCGAGTTCCTCCAGGGCCTGGTCGAGCCGGCGGCGCCGAGCACCCGGCGGCCGCGGGCGCGCAGCCGGCGGCGCAAGGCGGTCGCGGCCTGACTCAGCGGTGCACGCGCACCACGATCGCGACGCTCGCCCCGGTGGAGAAGAACGTGCTCGCGGGCACGTAGACGCGGTAGGTGCCCGCGCGCCGCACGTGGACGCGCACGCGGTAGCTGCTGAAGGCGCCGGCGGCCTTGAGCAGCACCGCCTTGACGTTGGCGAAGGCGCCCGTGTGGTCGCGGCGCTGGAGGGTGGCCACGCTCGACGGCCCGAGCGGATAGGACGGCGAGACGAAGCCCGAGAAGCGCACGAGCTGGTCCTTGCGCGGCGTCCGGTCTGAGACCTTGATGCTCACCTTGCGCCGAACCGCGACGAGGAAGCCCGGCGACGCCTGGCGGCCCGCGGTCGCGGTGGCGGGCGCCACGATCGAGTAGTAGGCCTTGCGCGGCGGCATGACCGTGAACGAGTAGCTGCCGTCGGCCCCCGCCGCGCCCTCCTGCGAGACGGCCCAGGTGCCCGGGAAGGGCGCGCGGCGCTCGTAGAGCTGCACCTGGCGCCCGGCGTCGGCGGCGCCGTTGACCAGCGTCCCGCTGACCGTCACCGGGGCGCCGAGCAGGACGTTGCGCTCGGAGAAGTTGACGACGGGATCGGGGTCGTCGGCGGTCGCGGGCAGGGCGATCGTCGCGACCGCGAGCAGCGTCGCGGCGGCCACGCCTGCCCTCCGGTGCCGGCCCACGCCGCGTTGCATATCGCACAAGCTACCGCCGAAACGGGCTCAACAGACCGGGTAGGAGGCTTTCGGCCACGTGGAGGGCCTCCCCGACCTCGACGTCCTGCACCTCGTAGCGCTGCCGGCCGGCCGCGGTGTCGCCGTCAGCGTGGCGAGGCCCGAGCGGCGCTGGAAGAGCGAGCGCTCGAGGTTCCAGCCGATGATGCCGTCGCAGCGGAGCACGTCGCGGCGCCGGACGAGCGAGCCGGCGCGCGTCACGAGGGTCGCCCCGGCCACCGCGTGGCCGAGGTTGCGGTAGCGATCGGCGGCCAGGGCCAGGGTGGCAGGAAGCAGGGCGAGCGCGACCTGCCACGGCCACCCGGACCATCCGGTCAGCGCCGACAGCGCGGCGGCGAGGAGAACGACGAGCGCCCATCCGCCGAGCGCACGCGTGTACCGGCGCCGGCGCGCGCTGGGCCCATGCGGCGCCAGCGGCGTGTGCAGCGGTTCCTCGCTGCCCACCACCGCGGCGCCCACCCGGTCGGCCTCGGGCCGCGGGGCCGGTGGGAGGAGCAGCGAGCCGCCGCGCTCGGATCCGCGGCCGGAGCGCAGGCCGGTGGCGATGGCCACGCAGCGTGCGCCGCGCACCAGGCGCAGGAGCAGCGGCTCGCTGATCTCCACGCCGTGCAGGCGGCGCTCCTCGATCGTCGTCGAGCGCGTCGTGATCAGACCGCGCGTGACGTGGAGCGTGCCGCCCGCGCGCCGGGCCAGGCGGAAGTTCCAGAACGCGAGCAGATAGCCCATGGTCGAGGTCACCGTCACCGCGACGAGCACCAGCGCGGCGATCTCCACGAGGGCCAGCACGAGCGGCGCGCGACCGAGCTGATCGGTCACCCGGCGCAGCGGCCCGAAGTCGTCGGTGCCGACGTGCGCCTCGTTGGCGGCGTTGGAGAGGAACCCGGCGGCGGCGCCGACCGCGACCGCTCCCGAGAGCGTGAAGGGCGCGTAGCGCACCCAGGCCGGATCCAGCCGGGCCAGCTCGATCTCGGCCGGCTCGGGCGCGGCCCTCGCCTCCGGCCTCCCCGCCGCGGGCATGGCCGCGCCACGGCGCAGCAGCTCGTCGCGCAGCGCGCCCGCCTCACCGGCCGTGAGCCCGTCGAGCCGCACGCTGCCGCCGCCCTCGCGGTCCGAGCGCCCGGTGCCCACCGTCACCCGCGTCAGGCCGAGCAGGCGGTGCAGCGCGGGGGAGGTGATGTCGACGCTGCGGACGCGGTCGCGCGAGACCGCGAGCAGGCGGCGTCGCAGCAGCCCCTGACGGACCTCGACGCGGTCCTCGGTCACTCGATAGCGCGTGGTGAACCACCGCATCAAGCCCAGGCCGACGGTGATCGCGACGCCCGCCGCCGCCCACAGCTCGCCCTGGCCGCTGCTGCTTCCGGCCGCGAACACTCCGAGGAGAGCGGGCAGCGCGCGCGGCAGCTCCTGGATGGGGTGGATGAGCAACATGCGCGCGCTGAGCCGGCGCCAGCCGCGGTCGGAGTCCGCCGCCGTCACGTGGCGTCGCCTCGGGTGGCCTGCGCCGCGCTCGTGAGGGTGTCGACGAGCTGCTGCGCAGTGTCGCGGTCGAGCCCCTCGATCTCCAGCGGTCCGGCGGCCGAGGCGGTCGTGACCGTGACGTTGGCCAGGCCGAAGAGCTGCTCGAGCGGCCCGCGCTCGCTGTCCACGGTCTGGATGCGCGAGATCGGCGCGATGCGCGATTCCTGATGCAGCCAGCCGGCGCGGGTGTAGACCGCCTGCGGGGCCACCTCCCAGCGATGCACGCGATAGCGCCATCGCGGCATGGCGAGCGTGTGCGCCGCCGCCACGATCGCCGTGAGCGCCAGCGCCGCCACGTGCAGCGCGCGGTGGCCCTCGCTCGTCAGCAGCCAGATCAGCTGGGCGATGACCACGACCAGCCATCCCGCCAGCGCCCGCGCCGTCCAGTAGCGGATCGCCGTGGGGCTGACCCGCCGGCGCGGCGCACGGAGGGCCGCCGCCGGGCCGCCGCTCGGCGCGGCCCAGATCGCGTCGAACGCGTGCGGGTCCAGCGGCAGCAGCGAGCAGGCCGCGATGCGGCCGTCGCGCAGGCGGTAGAGCCCCACCGTCGACCAGCGGCGCTCGACGCCGTCGATGGTCGCCGTGCCGTCCGTGAGCACCGCCACGTGGTCGCCGTCGCCGACGAGCACGTCGCCGGGGTGCATCCTGAAGCTTTTGCCGGCGAGGTCGCGGCGCCGCTCGAAGTAGGCCATCACCGCCTCGACCCCGCGGTACTCGCCGGCGATCGGGTTGTCGCCCGGGACGACCCAGACGACGTCGTCGCGCAGCAGCGCGCGCAGCGCGTCGGGCGGGCCGCCCGCGTAGAAGGCGCCCTGCACCTCGTGCAGTCGCGCGAGGACGGTACGGGCCTCCTCGCGCTCCATGCCTCAGCCGCCGAAGCGACTGCGCAACGCGAGCACGTTGGCCACGTAGCGCCTGGTCTCGGGCAGCATCCCGATGCGCCGCACCGAGCTCAGCCCCTGGTAGTACGCGGCGGCGGCCAGCGCGGGGTCGCCTCTGGTCTCGCGCAGGAGGTGGGCGAGGTAGAGCGATCCCGCCCGGACGTTGTCCGCCGGCGAGGCGGGATCGAGGCGTCCGCGGCTCAGGTTCGACTGCACCCAGCTCCACGTTCCGGGGAGGATCTGCATGATCCCGCGGGCGTTGGCCGGCGAGATCGTGGCGTTGTTGAACCCGCTCTCCTGCCAGGCGATGGCGGCGACGAGCGAGGACGGCGCGCCGTGCTGCGCGGCGAGCGCGGCGACCTGGCCGGCGCTGAGGCGGCCGGCCGAGGCCAGCGGGAAGGCCTGCGGCACGATGGTGCGAGCCGGAGCGGGGGTCGACGTCCGGATCGCCGCGCCCGTGGGCAGCTTGATGACGGTGCCGGCGATCAGCGGCGCGCTGAGGCGCAGCCCGTTCATGTACGCCATCTGGGCCGCCGGCACCCGGGCCGCGGCGGCCAGGCCGCTGAGGGTGTCGCCCGGCCGGACCTTGTAGGCGCCCAAGGCCTCGGGCGCGCCGGGGGCCGCCGGCGCGCTGCCCGCGGCGGGCAGGCGCAGCGTGGTGCCCGACAGGACCCATCCGTCGGCCTTCAGGCCGTTGGCGGTCGCCAGCGCGGCCGTCGAGACGCCGTGGCGCGCCGCGATCGCGCTCAGGGAGTCGCCGGGCTGGACGCGGTAGGCGCCGGCGGAGGCGAGCGGGGCGACCGGGGCTGCGCCCTGCCCGGAAAGCGGGATGGTCAGGCGGGCGCCGGCGAGGACGCGCGCGTCGGGCGAGAGGCCGTTGGCGCTCGCGACGGCCCTGGTCGGCAGGTTGTTGGCCACCGCGATCCCCCAGAGCGTCTCGCCCGGGGCGACGGTGTGCACGGCGGCCGCGGCGCTCGCCGGAACGATGGCGCATCCGATCAGCGCGGCCCACAGAACGCGTAGGAGCATCCGTGTTCCCTACCACCAGCAGCCCGTTTGCGAGCGTCGTCGCGCGGTGTTCCGTGAACCTGCAAGGGCCGGTGCACGTGCGATCCTCTGGGCCGATGATCCCCGCCCGCGCTCGGTTGTGGCTGCAGAAGTGGCGCTGGTACGAGCGCAACAGCCTGCCCTGGAACCGTGCGCGGATCCACTGGGAGTTCGCCCGGCGCGAGGCCTTCGTGCGCTGGCCGGTGCACGGCAACGTGCTCGAGGCTCTGCGTGAAGGTCGCCTGGAGATCGGCGCGGGGACGCTCCTGGAGCCCGGGGTGTGGATCACCGCGCCGGAGGCCGCGCGCGTCCGCATTGGCGAGGGGACCTTCCTCAACCTCAACGTCATGGTGGCCAGCGTCGAGCTGGTCGAGATCGGCTCGCACTGCATGCTGGCCAACGGCTGCTTCGTCACCGACGGCAACCACCGGTTCGACGATCCGACCAAGCCGGTGACCTGGCAGGGCTTCACCACCAAGGGCCCGACCCGGATCGGCGACAACGTCTGGTGCGGAGCCAACGTCGTCGTCACCAGCGGCGTCACCATCGGCGAGCGCTGCGTCATCGGCGCCAACTCGGTGGTGACCGAGGACGTGCCGGCGGGTTCCATCGCGGCCGGTGCGCCGGCGCGCGTCCTCAAGCCGATCGCCTGGGTCAGCGGCGTGCCCGACGCTACTTCGACAGGATGACCGAGATGCCGAAGGCCACGCCCGCCGCGAGCGCCAGTGCGGCGAAGGTGGCCAGGGCGACGTAGGCCGTGGCCGCGGCGTCGCGGCCCGCGCGGCGCGAGTCCGACGCGCGCGAGACGCCGACGATGAGCGTCGCGTAGACCACCGCCACCGCGACGCCGGCCACGGCCGAGGCCCACACCAGCTCGAACAGCCTTCCCCAGTCGATGGCGGCGGCGGTCATGCGTCGGCCGTGAGGACCTGCCCGCGCCCCACGCGCCGGCCCAGGAAGGCGAGCGTGACGCCGAGGATCGAGAGCGAGACGATGAGCGGCCCGAGCGCTCCGGTGCCGAAGATCGAGCTGAAGCCATAGACCACGCCACCGACGAAGGCCGCCGCGGGCAGCGTGAGCACCCAGGCGAGCGCGATGTTCCCCGCGATGCCCCAGCGCACGGCCGATACCCGCTTGGCCGCGCCCGCGCCCATGATGGCGCCCGAGATCACATGGGTCGTGGACAACGGGTAGCCGAGGTGCGAGGCCGCGAGGATCACCGCGGCGCCCGAGCCCTGCGCCGAGAACCCCTGAGCCGGGTCCATCTTGATGATGCGCGTGCCCATGGTGCGGATGATGCGCCAGCCGCCCGTGTACGTGCCCAGGGCGATCGCGGCCGCCGACGAGACGATCACCCATGTCGGCACGTCGAAGCTGTCGGCCGGAAGGTCGCCGTGGGCGATGAGGGCGAGGGTGATGATGCCCATGGTCTTCTGGGCGTCGTTGGTGCCGTGGGCCAGCGAGAACATCGACCCCGACACGAGCTGGCCGATGCGGTAGGCCCGATTGACCGGGCCCGGCCGCAGCTGGCCGATGATGCGGTAGGCGACGAGGATCGAGATGCCCGCCACGACGAAGGCGAGGACCGGCGCGACGAGGCCGGGGACGATGACCTTCTCCACGAGCCCGTCGCCCTTGACGGCGTCGGTGCCGTTGGCCACGAGGGCCGCCCCCACCAGGCCGCCGATGAGCGCATGCGAGGAGCTCGACGGCAGCCCGACGTACCAGGTGGCGAGGTTCCATGCGATCGCGCCGATGAGGCCGGCGAAGACCACGGTGGTGGTCACCGCGCCCGACTCGACGATGCCGCTGCCGACGGTCGCTGCCACCTTCAGCGACAGGAAGGCGCCCGCGAAGTTCAGGACGGCCGCGAGGAGCACGGCGAACCGCGGGGACATCGCCCGCGTCGAGACCGAGGTGGCGATCGCGTTGGCGGTGTCGTGGAAGCCGTTCGTGAAGTCGAAGGCCAGCGCGGTGGCCACGACGATGACCAGGACGACGTCGGAGTTCACGGGCGCGCTACGCGTTCTTGATGACGATGCCCTCGAGCGTGTTGGCCACGCCCTCGCAGGCATCGATCGCTTCCTCGAGCCGCTCGAAGATGTCCTTCCAGCGGATGACCACGAGGGGGTCGATCCCGCTCTCGAACAGCGAGGCGATCGCATCGCGACTGATGCGATCGCCGTCGTTCTCCAGACGGTGGATCTCGACCGTGTAGTGCGAGAGGGGCGCGAAGGTGCGCAGGCGCGGCATGGCCTCGGCGATCTGGCGTGTGGCCTGAAGGAGCACGTGCGCCAGGCGCTGGGACTGCTCCATCGGCGCCTCGATCTTGTAGAGGGCGAGGTAGTCCGCCACCTCGTCGATGAGGTCGACGATGTCGTCGAGGTCGCCGACCAGGGTCAGGACGTCCTCGCGGTCGATCGGCGTGACGAACGTCGAGTTCAGGCGCTGGTGGACGTCGTGGGTGATGCGGTCGCCTTCCTGCTCGCAGATGACGATGTCGCGCACGAGGTCGGCCCGGTCGGGATAGTGCGCCAGCATCACGTCGAGCAGGTCAGCGCCGCGAACGATGTTGGCCGCGGCCTCCTCGAAGAGGTCGAAGAACACGCGATCCTTGCTGGCGAACACCTGGGACAGGCGGGGCATCGGTCGCGCAGGCTACCGTGTGAAAGCGCGCTTAAGGCGATCGTGTCATGCGATGGTGCGCGAGGGCCGCGCGGAAGGCGGCCAGCTCGTCCTCGTCGATCGAGTACCCGTGCTCCGGCCCGGGGTACCGGCGCAACCGCACGTCCTCGGCGTAGGCGGCGACGCCCGCCGCCATCTCCTCCTGCAGCGACGCGTAGCGCTTGACGAAGCGCGCCCCGAGTCCCTCGCGGATGCCGAGCAGGTCGTGGAACACCAGGACCTGCCCGTCGGTGTCGGGGCCCGCGCCGATGCCGATGACCGGGATCTCGACGTGGGGCATGATCGCGGCGGCCACCGCGCTCGGGATCGCCTCGAACACGAGCGCGAAGCAGCCCGCCGCCTGGAGCGCAAGGGTCTCGCGGGCAATCCGCTCGGCGGCCTGGGCCGTGCGCCCCTGCGCTCGGTAGCCGCCCAGCGCGGTCGAGGTCTGCGGCGTGAGGCCCACATGGCCCATGACCGGGATGCCCGCCTCGGTGATGGCGCGGGCGCGCGCGACGCTCACCGCGCCGCCGCCCTCGAGCTTGACCGCGTCGCAGCCCGCCTCCTTGACGAAGCGGAAGGCGGTGCGCACCGCCTGCTCGTCGGAGACCTCGTAGGAGCCGAACGGGAGGTCGCCGATCAAGAACGGCGTGCGCAGCCCGCGGCGCGTCGCGCGGGCCAGGACGAGGATCTCGTCGAGCTCGACCGCCACCGTGCTGGGGTAGCCGAGGACGGTCATGGCCCCGGAGTCACCCACGAGGACGAGGTCCACGCCGGCCTGCTCGGCGGCGCGGGCGCTCGGGAAGTCGTAGGCGGTGACCATGACGATGGGCTCGCCGAGGCGCTTCTTCTCGAAGAGCCGCGGAAGGGTCATGGGCAGGCGCGAGGCGTCGGCGGGGGCGTGGATGTTCGGGTGTGCGCTCATGCTCGTGTTCAGCCTCCGGGCTTTCCGTTGGCACTGAGGATCGTGTTGTCGATGAGTCGTGTGGAGCCCACGCGCGCGGCGACGGCCAGCAGGGCCTGGCCCTCGACGTGCGCGACCGGCTCCAGGTCGTCGGTGTCCACCAGCTCGAGGTAATCGGGCTCGACGCCGCGATCGCGCATGGCGGCGAGGGCGGCGGCCCGCAGCGCCTGCGCTTCGCGCTCGCCGGCCTGCAGCGACGCCTCGGCCGCGCGCAGCGCGTCGTGCAGCGCCAGCGCGCGCTCGCGGTCCACTCCGCTGAGGTGGGCGTTGCGGCTGGAGAGCGCCAGCCCATCGGGCTCGCGCACGGTGGGGCGGACCTCGATGCGCACGGGCAGGTCGAGGTCGCGGACGAGGCGGCGGATGACGAGCGCCTGCTGCGCGTCCTTCTGGCCGAAGAAGGCCACCTCGGGGCCGACCATGTTCAGGAGCTTGGTCACCACCGTGGTCACCCCGTCGAAGTGGCCGACGCCGCGCTGCACGCCCTCGAGCGTGCCGGTCAGCCCGTCGACGTGGACGGTCGTGGCGAAGCCGGGCGGGTAGACCTCGTCGGGCGCCGGGGCGAAGAGCAGGTCGGCGCCGGCGGCGGCCGCGAGCGCCGCGTCGCGCTCGGGGTCGCGCGGGTAGGCGGCGAGGTCGGCGGCGTCCTCGAACTGAGCTGGGTTGACGAAGAGCGAGACCACGACCACGTCGCAGCTGGCGCGCGCATGGCGCACGAGGCTCAGGTGGCCCTCGTGCAGCGCGCCCATGGTCGCGACCAGGCCGATGACGCGCTCGGCCCGGCGCGCCGCGCGCAGGGCCTCGCGCAGCTCGGCCACGGTACGCAGCGTCTTCATGCCGCGACCGCCCTCGTCGCCTCGGCCATCACGTCGTAGAGCTCGAGCAGCTCCGGTGCGCGCTCGGCAATCGCCTCGCGGTGACGGGCCACGGTCTCCTCGTCGCCCCGGGCGATCGGTCCGGTGAGCGAGTCGGCGCCCTCGGCGGCCCAGTTCTCGACGCTGGCCCGGACGAGGGGAGCGAGGAGCTCGCGGTCGAGCCCGGAGACGCGCTGTGCCGCCTCCTCGAGCACGACGAGGAAGTTCGAGGCCATCGAGGCGCCGGCGTGGTAGGCGGCGCGGTCGTCCTCGGCCAGCGCGAAGGGATGCATCCCCAGCCGCCGCGCGAGGCGGGTCGCGAGGTCGAGCGCGCGCTTCGTGGTGCCCGCGACGGCGGCCCCCGCGCCGGAGAAGTCGGCTCCCGCGTCGGTGACGGTCATCAGCGGATGCAGCCCGAAGGCCTCGTGAGGCGCGAGCGCGTCGAGGCCGGTGGCGCCCGAGCAGTGGCCCACGAGCGGGCCGGAGACGATCGCCGCCGCCGCGGCCGCGATCTCGGCGTCGGGCACGCAGAGCAGCACGGCGTCGGCGGCCTCGGCACGTGAGATCCGGGCGTAGCCGCGACCGTGCGGGCCGCTGACGCGCACGCCGGCGCTCCGCAGCGCGGCGGTCAGGGCGCGACCCACGCGGCCACCACCCACGATGGCGATCGTCTCTCGGCTCTTCATTCGGATCCAGCCCCCGATCACGGGGTGCCGGTCACGTCGGCTCTCTCGAAGCGTAGCGGTTCTCCAACGGAACTCCGCACCTTGCGGATTCCCTGCGCATCTTGCGGGGTAGCGGGCGAAAGGCGTTCGCCACGCGCTTTACCCTGAACCGTGTGCCGCCGAGCAAGGACGAGCGTCGAGAAGCGCTCAAGCGCCTGTTCCAGGAGGCGCGGGCCTGCACGAGGTGCCCGCAGCTCGCCGCCACCCGCCACACCGTCGTCTTCGGCTCGGGCAACGCGGACGCCAACCTCATGTTCGTGGGCGAGGCGCCCGGCAAGAACGAGGACGAGCAGGGCCTGCCGTTCGTCGGCCAGGCCGGACGCCTGCTCGACCAGCTCCTGGGCGAGATCGGGTTGACCCGCGGCGACGTGTTCGTGGCTAACACGCTGAAATGCCGTCCTCCCGGCAACCGCGATCCGCATCCCGTCGAGATCGAGAACTGTCAGGACTACCTGCTGGGCCAGGTCGAGCTCATCCAGCCGCACGTGATCTGCACGCTCGGGAACTTCGCCACCAAGCTGCTGCGTGCCGATCCCACGGGCATCACGCGGCTGCACGGGCGCGAGGAGGTGCGCGTCATCGGGAGCCGCGCGGTGCGCCTGTACCCGATCTTCCATCCGGCGGCTGCGCTGTACACGCCGGCCAACGTCGAGGTGCTGCGCCGCGACTTCGCGTGGCTCCCTGAGTTGCTGGCGCTCGGAGCTCCGCCGCAGCCGGGCGAGGAGCTCCGCCCGCCCGACCTGGCCGAGCTCCCGGAGCCCGAGGTCGCGGCCGTCGGGCGCGACGACCGCCAGCTGGGGCTGTTCTGATGGTCCATCACGCGGCGGCCACGGGCTTCGCGCGCAGCGCGGAGGCCTACGAGCGGGCACGGCCCGACTACCCGCCCGAGGCGATCGCCTATCTGGCGCGCGAGCTCGACCTCGGCCCAGGCCGCGTCGTCGTCGACCTCGCCGCCGGCACCGGCAAGCTCGCGCGGCCGCTCGCGCGCCTGGGCTGCGAGGTCATCGCGGTGGAGCCGGTGGACGAGATGCGCGCGGCGATCGGCAACACAGCCCGCGCGCTCGCAGGCACCGCGGAGGCGATCCCGGTGGGGGACGACAGCGCTGATGGGGTCACGGTCGGGCAGGCCTTCCACTGGTTCGACGGGCGGGCGGCGCTGGCCGAGATCGAGCGCGTCCTGCGCCCGGGCGGCGGGCTCGCGCTCGTGTGGAACCGCCGGCCGGTCGAGTCGTCGCCGCTGCAGGCGGCGATCGCCGAGATCATCGCGCCTTACCGCGTCAGCGTCCCGGCCCACGGCAGCGGCGCGTGGCGCGAGGCGTTCGCGGGCCGCGAGCTGTCCGAGTGGACGTTCGCCTTCGAGCAGCACATGGAGGTCGACCGCCTCGTCGACCGCGTCGCCTCGATGAGCTTCATCGCGGCGCTCGACGAGCCCGAGCGCCGCGGCGTCCTCGATCGGGTGCGGGGTCTCGTCGACGAGGGGCCGGTCGCGGTCCCCTACGTCTGCGAGATCTACCTGTGGCGCCCGAGCTGAGCTTCCGCGAGGGCACCGCGCACGACGCCGCCGTCATGGCCGAGACGGTCGGCATCGGCTTCGACACCTATCGGGCCTTCGCGCCGCCGGCGTGGGAGCCGCCCCGGTTCGCGGTCGAGGTGGCCGGCATCCGCTCGCGGATGGCCGGCGACGACGCCTGGGCCTTCGTCGCCTTCGACGGCGGCGAGCCGGCGGGGCACATCGCGCTCCTGGCCGATCCGGCGCCGGGAACCGTGTACCTGTGGCAGCTGTTCGTCCGGCCCGCGTACTGGGGCACCGGCCTGGCCGACGACCTGCACGCCGCCTTCCTCGCGGAGGCGCGCGCCCGCGGCTACGCGCGCGGGCGGCTGAAGACGCCCTTCGGCCAAGAGCGCGCGCGCCGCTTCTACGAGCGCAACGGCTGGCAGACCGACGGACTGGCGACGTTCGACGACACGCTCGGGCTCGAGCTGCTCGTCTACACCAGGGCGGGGTTGACCTAACGCCCCGTCAGGCGGAGCATCGCGTCCGTGATGCGCGCCTCGGACCGCGATCGCGAGCAGGCCGTCGCCCTTCTGCGCGCCCGCTGCGTCGAGGGCTATCTCAGCGTGGAGACCTTCGAGTACCGGCTCGGCCGTGCCCTGGCCGCCCGCACGGCCCTCGAGCTGCGCCTCCTCGTGGCCGACATCGCCCGGACGCGCCGCCACTGGCGCCTGCCTCTGACGCGCTCGCGGTCCTCGCAGGTGGTGCTGCCCGCGGAGGGCACGCTCGTCGTCGGGCGCAGCAGCGGCTGCGACGTCGTCGTCGACGAGCCCACCGTCTCGCGCCGCCACCTCCAGCTACGCGCGCTCGATGGCGCGTGGCTGGCCGTCGACCTCGGCTCCATGAACGGCACCTGGCTGCTCGGGCAGCGCGTCGGACGCGCGCGCGTGCTGCCCGGCGACGAGCTGGTGCTCGGCGACTGCGCCGTCGCGTTGCGGGCGCCGGCCGGCGCCTAGGAGGGTCGGGCCAAACGACTAGCGAAACCTTCGCAGCCGCTCCCATCGGCCGCGAAGGCTTCGCCGGTAGGCCGCGGTCTCGGCTTCGAGTTCCCGGTGCGTGGGCTTTAGAAGGCCCTGCGCGCTACCTGCCGCCCCCTGGTTCCATCGAGGAGGGGGGTCCGTGGACTCCCCCTCTCAACTACCGACGGTTGCGGGTGGGCCTTAGGCGGCCCCCGCTGTGGACTGCCCGTGCAGGCCGCTCCTGGTCTCGACGTGACGCCGGATTATCCGGCGCAGCTCTGCCGACAAGGTGCGGTCCTAATTGGTACCCAGCTTTTCCAGCGTGGACCAAATGGGCTGGCACGCGCACGGAAAGCTGGACGCTCTCCTGAGTGGCGGTCACTGGTGGCTCGCTCTTGGGGGGGCACGGCCCCCGCCTGCTATGGGGTGGACGGCTGACAACGCGAGCATCATCCCGACAGCGTCGACACCAATGCGACGGCCGCTCCGGCTCCGCAGGACGAGACCCAGGAATTCCCGCGTTTGCGGCGAAAAGCGCCGGGTGGCGTCCTCGGGACTCGAAACCGGCGTCCTCTATCGAGACGACAACCTCCGGCGTTTGCGGGAGTTCCCGGCCGAGAGCGTGGACCTGATCTACCTGGACCCGCCGTTCTTCTCAAACCGCCGGTACGAGGTCATCTGGGGCGACGAGGCCGAGGTCCGGTCATTCGAGGACCGCTGGGAGGGCGGCATCCGCCACTACACGGATTGGATGAAGGACCGCATCGTGGAGATGTACCGCGTCCTGAAGCCCACCGCGTCGCTCTACCTGCACTGCGACCCGAGCGCCAGCCATTACCTGAAGGTCATGCTCGACGCGATCTTCGTCTCGCCCGGCGGCTTTCGTAGCGAGGTCGTCTGGAAGCGCAGCAGCGCGCACAGCGACGCACGCCAGGGCCGCCGCCAGCACGGCCGGGTCCATGACGTGATCCTCTTCTACACCAAGGGCGAGGAGTGGACGTGGAACCCGGTGTTCACGCCATATGAAGACAAGTACGTGGACACCTTCTACAAGCACGTCGAGCCGGAGAGCGGCCGCCGCTATCGGCTCGGAGATCTGACCGGGCCAGGCGGCGCGAGTAAGGGCAATCCCCAGTACGAGGTCATGGGCGTGACCCGCTACTGGCGCTACTCCGAGCAGCGCATGGCCGAGCTGATCGCGGAGGGCCGCGTCGTCCAGACCAAGCCCGGAGCCGTCCCCGCCTACAAGCGCTATCTCGACGAGATGCAGGGCGTCCCGTTGCAGGACGTGTGGACCGATATCCCGCCGATAGGCCCGCGCGCCGCCGAACGTCTCGGCTACCCCACCCAGAAGCCCGAGGCGCTTCTAGAGCGCATCATCGAGGCCAGCAGCGACCCCGGCCAAGTCGTCCTCGACCCCTTCTGCGGCTGCGGGACGACCATCGCCGTCGCCCAACGGCTGCGGCGCGAGTGGATCGGCATCGACGTAAGCCCGCAGGCCGTCGGGATCATGAAAACGCGCGTCGATCAGCACGGCGCGAACGCCAAGGTCGAGGGCCTGCCGACCAGCATCGAGGACCTGCGCAACTTGGGGCCGTTCGAGTTCCAGAACTGGGTCGTTCAGCGTGTCCACGGCGTGCCGTCGGCCAAGCAGTCGGGCGACATGGGTATCGACGGCTGGTCGTTCCTCGAACGACTCCCCATCCAGATCAAGCGGTCAGATCGCGTCGGGCGCAACGTAGTAGACAACTTCGAGACGGCCATCGAGCGCAGCGGCAAGCACAAGGGCTACATCGTCGCGTTCAGCTTCACGACCGGGGCCTACGAGGAAGCCGCCCGCTCCAAGGAGACCGACCGGGCAGTTCATCTCGTCAAGGTCGCGGACCTACTCGAAGTGGCCGACCTGATCGAGACGGCCGAGGCGACCGGCCAGGAGCCGGAGATTCCCCCGGACACAGTCGATCTGATGGAGCTGTTCGCTGGGCTGGTGGACAGGGCGCGCCGAACCTGGCCGCCGACGCCACCGCCGCGAAAGCGCTCCGGCAGCGACCTGATTGCCAGCGTCCGCAACGACGAGGCTGGAGTAAGCCGTGACGAATCCTGAGGTACGCGCCCAACCGGGCGGTGCGACAACCCCCGCCAACACTGGGCGAGCGCGTTTCGCTAGCCCTCCCTAGTTCTCGCGGCATCACGGCCCGCGATCGTCTCGCACGGCGCCGTGGCTGGCATGCGGCGCCGGCATGTGGGACCCTCGGCGAAGAGCGATGGCCGCCGAGCCCACCGTCGTCCGCGGGGCCTGCCCCCACGACTGTCCCGACACCTGCGCCTGGGAGGTCACAGTTCGTGACGGCGTGGCCGAGAAGCTCGTCGGGGTCAAGGAGCACCCGTTCACGCGCGGCGGGCTGTGCGCGAAGGTCAGCCACTACCTCGAGCGCACCTACAGCGACGAGCGGCTGCTGCATCCGCTCGTGCGCAGCGGGCCGAAGGGCGAGGGCGCCTTCGTCCGCGCGTCCTGGGAGGAGGCCCTCGAGCGGATCGCCGACCGCCTCGGGGCGATCGTCGCCCAGCACGGGGGCGAGGCGGTCCTGCCCTACAGCTTCATGGGCACCCAGGGCGTCGTGCAGGGCGCATCGATGGATCGGCGCTTCTTCGCGCGCATCGGGGCCAGCCGCCTGGAGCGCACCATCTGCGGGCAGGCGGCCGCCTTCGGCCAGCTCGAGGCGGCGGGAACGTCCGTCGGGCTGCGCCCCGAGGACATCGCCCACAGCCGCTTCATCGTGCTCTGGGGCACGAACACCATCGTCACCAACCTGCACCTCTGGCCGATCATCCAGCGCGCGCGCAAGGCGGGGGCGCGTGTGGTCGTCATCGACCCCCTGCGCACGCGCACGGCGGCCGCGGCCGACTGGCACGTGCGCCCGCTGCCGGGCACCGATGCCGCGCTCGCGCTCGGGCTCATGCGCGTCATCGTCGACGAAGGCCTGCACGACGCCGACTACGTCGAGCGCTACGCCGAGGGCTTCGCGGAGCTGCGCGCCGAGCTCGCGGCATGGCCGCCCGAGCGCACCGCCGCGGTGACCGGGGTCCCCGTCGACGAGATCCTGGCCCTGGCCCGCGCGTACGCCACCGTGCGCCCGGCCGCCATCCGACGCCTCATCGGCATCGAGCACCATCGCGAGGGGGCGCGGATGGTACGGACCCTCTCGTGCCTGCCGGTGCTCGTCGGCGCGTGGCGCGAGCGCGGCGGCGGCATCCTCGCCCCGACGGCGTGGGCGGCGTGGAGCCCGCTCGACCAGGACGCGCTGGCCGGGCCGCAGCCGGCGACGCGGGCGGTGAACATGGTCCGCCTCGCCCATGCGCTGAACGACCTCGAGCCGCCGGTGCGCGCGCTGGTCGTCTACAACTCGAACCCGGCGACCATCGCGCCCGACAGCAACCGCGTCATGCGCGGCCTGGCGCGCGAGGACCTCTTCACCGTCGTCCTCGAGCACTTCCTCACCGACACCGCGCGCTACGCGGACGTCGTGCTGCCGGCCACGACCCAGGTCGAGCACGTCGACCTCGTCCCGTCCTGGGGCCACACGTACCTCACCTACAACCAGCCCGCCATCGCGCCGCTGGGCGAGGCGCTGCCCAACACGGAGATCTTCCGCCGCATGGCGCGGGCGATGGGCTTCACCGACGCCGCCTTCGACGAGTCCGACGAGGATCTCGCGCGCGCCGCGGTGGCCGGCGCCCGCTGGCCGCTCGAGGGCATCGACTTCGAGACGCTGCGCGCGGTCGGTTGGGCCGAGGCCGACCTCCCCGAGGACTTCCGCCCCTTCGCCGAGGGCGGGTTCGGGACGCCATCGGGACGCTTCCGGCTGTGGTCGCAGGATCTGCCACCGGGCTTCGACCCGCCCGCCGGCGACGCCGAGCCGCTGGCGCTCATGACGGCCAAGAGCGCCCACCACTTCCTCAACTCGAGCTACGCCAACCTGCCGCGCCACCTCGCCGGCGAGCGCGAGCCGATGCTCGAGCTGCATGCCACCGACGCCGCGGCGCGCGGGATCGCCGACGGCGATCGGGTCCGCGTGCGCAATGCGCGGGGGGCGGTGCTGGCGCGGGCGCGGATCGGCGACGTCGTGGGCCCGGGCGTGGTCGCCCTGCCCTCGGGATGGTGGGCCTCGCGCAGCCCCGGCGGCGCGTCCGCCAACGCGCTGACCACCGAGGAGCTCACCGACCGCGGTGGCGGTGCCACCGTGCACGCGGCCCGCGTCGAGGTCGAGGTGGTGAGCGAGACCGACGCGCTGACGCACGCGGCCTAGAGGTCGCGGCGCCCGAAGAAGAACGCTCCCAGCGCGCCCAGCAGCGCGAGGTAGACCACGATCCACGGCAGCAGCAGCGGCCCGGCGTCGTGCGAGCCGCCCAGCGGGCCGAGCTGGACGATCGCGCCGGTGACCCCGGGGATGTCCTGCACGAGCAGGCGCAGCGCGTCGCGGTACAGCGCCTCGAAGGGGAGGACCCACGAGGCCGTGTTGGCGATCGTCTGGAGGGTGTGCGAGCTCAGCGCGTCGCCGATCGAGCCGAGCAGGCCGGCGAGCAGGCCGGCGCCGAAGACCATGAGCACGCCGATGCCGTTGGCCGTCGCGGTCAGGAAGATCGAGCCCAGCAGCGAGAGGCCGGCGACGATGAGCATCGCCAGCGCCAGCCGCAGGCCCGCGGCGACGGGGCGATCGGGCCACCAGTCGCCCGTGATGCCGGTGACGACCACCGCGCCCGCGTAGACGATGCCCACGTAGGCGAAGGCGACCGCGGCGGCGGCCAGGAAGCGACCGGCCAGGTACTGGTTGCGGCCGAGCGGGCGCACGATGAGCGGCTGCAGCAGCCCGGTCTCGGCGTCGCCGCGCACGGCGCTCAGGGTCAGGAACACGGCCAGGACCGCGCCCAAAAACAGCGTCCCGAACATGGCCAGGCCGAGGAGCGTCGCCCCCGCCAGCGTGCGCGAGTCGAGGCCGAACTCGTTGCCGCCGAAGCCCGAGACGTCCTGGAAGAGCTCGCTTGCGCCCCAGGTGTAGAGCGCGCCGAAGGCGAGCGTGAGCACGACGACGACCACGAAGACGCGCCGGCGCAGCGACTCGCGCAGCGCCTGGGCGGCCACCACGAGGATCGCGTCGGCGGCCCGCGCGCTCACGACGACGCGCGCTCCACCACGGCCAGATAGGCGTCCTCGAGCGTGGAGCGCACGACGCGCACCTCGTAGATGCGCTCGCCGGCCGCCACCAGGCGCTCGACGATGGCCGGCACGTCCTCCCGCGTCGCGCCCTCGAAGCGCTGCGTGCCGGCCTGGGTCTCGACCTCGACCCCGCTGGCGCTGGCCAGCTCCTCGGGGCTGCCCTCGGCCAGGAGCTGCCCCCGGTCGATGATGGCGACGCGGTCGCAGACGCGCTCGACCTCGCTGAGCAGGTGCGTGTTGAGCAGCACGGCCACGCCGCGGCGGCGCAGCTCCTCCAGCAGCTCGCGCACGATGCGCCGGCCGGCCGGGTCGAGCGCGCTGGTGGGCTCGTCCAGGAGCAGCAGCCGCGGACCGCCGACCAGGGCCTGCGCGATGCCGAGGCGCTGCTGCATGCCCTTGGACATGGTTTCCACGCGGCGCTGCGCGGCGTCGGCCAGTCCCACGAGCGCGAGCAGCTCCGCGCGCTCCGCCGCGCCGCCCGGCGAGCCGGCCAGCCGCTGGTGCAGCGACAGGAGCTCGTCGGCGCTGGTCCAGCCGGGGAAGCGGAAGAGCTCGGCCAGGTAGCCCAGCGCGCGGCGCGCCGGCGGCGAGCCGGCCGCGGCCCCGCACACCCGCACGCTGCCGGCCGACGGCCGTACCAGGCCGCACGCGCTCTTGACCAGCGTGGACTTGCCCGCCCCGTTGGGGCCCAGCAGTCCGACGAGCTCGCCCTCCTTCACGGCCAGGTCGACGCCGCGCAGGGCGGTGGTCACGCCGTAGCGCTTGGCAAGGCCGCTGACCTCGAGGGCGGGCGGCACGAGCGCGGTCTACGCCGTGACCGCCAAGCGGGGGCGCGCGCGCACGCCCAGCGCGAGGACCGACGACGCCGCCACGCACTGGATCCCGAAGACGATCGCCGCGAACCCGACGATGGTCTCGCCGGTGGTGAGGAGGAAGGGCTCGGCGAGGGCGACGAGCCCGAGCACCCACAAAAAGCGCGTCTCGTGCAAGGCGACCATGTACTGCACGGTCAGGTACGCGACCGCCAGCAGGACCATGGCCGCGCCGAGCAGCAGCAGCGCGTCGGACGCCTGCGTGAGGTCGGGGCCGAAGGCGACGCGCAGCAGCAGGTCGGGGACGAGCGCGAAGACCACCAGGGCCGGTGCGGCCACGACGCCGAGGATGCCCAGCGCGCGCAGGAGCACCGGTCGCGGATCGAGCCCGGCCGCCGCCCGTCGCGTCGCTTCGGGCAGCAGGTGCAAGCCGATGCCGATCGCCACCCACACCACGGCCTTCGCCGCCACGGCGGCCGCGGCGTAGGAGCCGGCGGCGTCGCCGTCCAGGCGGTGCTTGGCCACGATGACGTCGACGTTCTGCAGCGAGGCGAGCAGGAACAGCCCCACGATCGGCACCCACCCGTCGCCGATGAGCGAGCGCAGCGTGCGCACCGGGCGCGAGACCTCCTCCAGGGGCACCCGCTGGTGCAGCTGGCGCTCGAGCCACAGCACGAGGAGGACGAAGGTCAGCGGCGTGCCCAGCAGGGCTCCCGTCACGCCCAGCCCGAGGCCCACGAGGACGAGGGCCAGGACCAGCCGCCCGGCCGCCTCGGCGACGATCGAGACACCGACCGGGTGGTACAAGCGCAGCCCCTGCAGCGCACCGCGCTGCAGCGAGAGCAGCATCCACAAGAGGCCCGTGGGCGGGATGGCGGCCGCCGCCCATGGCACGTCGTCGACGCCGATGAGCAACGCCAGCTGCTCGCGCAGCAGCGCGGAGGCGGCCGCGACGGCGACGAGGACCACGAGCAGGCGCCGCGTCCAGGCGCGCAGCGTGGCGCGCAGGAGCTCGGGGTGACCCAGGCGATCGAGGGCGGCCTCGCGCGCGGCCGCCATCTGCATCGACTGCCCGGCCACCATGAGGATGAGGAAGGCGGAGACGAGCGCGGCCAGCGTGCCGTAGTCGGTGGCGCCGAGCAGGCGCGTGAAGACCACGGTGAAGACGAGCTGGATCGCGTTGTTGGCCAGCGTCGCGGCGGCCAGGCCCGCGGCCTTGCCGGACTCAGAGCGGGTGACGGCCCGGCGCAGGTCGCTGAGACCGGAAATGTGGCGTGGAACGCTCACCGGGGCGCCGACGGTAGCATCGAGAGGCGTGCCCGCGACTGAGACCGGCTCGCCGGCTGAGACCGAGGCTCTGGCCGCGCGCCTGGCGGCAGCCCTGCGCCCGGGCGACGTCGTGCTCGTCTCGGGCGAGCTCGGGGCGGGCAAGACGACGTTCGTGCGCGGCGCCGCCCGCGCCCTGGGCGTCTCCGGGCCGGTGACGAGCCCCACCTTCACCCTCGCGCGGCGCTACGAGGACGCCCGCGTGCCGATCAGCCATCTGGACCTCTTCCGCCTCGCAGGGCTCGATGCCGAGGAGCCGGACCTCCTGGCCGACGAGCTGGCGGGCGACCGCGTCGCCTTCGTGGAATGGCCCGAGCAGGCCGGGGTCGACCTCGCCGGCGTCAACGTGGCGGCCCGCGTGCGCCTCGAGCACCTGGGCGGAGATCGCCGGCGCGTCATCATCGAGCCGTGATCCTCGGGCTCGACACGGCGACGGCCGCCACGGCGGTGGCGGTGCTGCCCGACGCACGAGCGCCCGTCGAGCTGCGCCACGACCCCGCCCCCGGCGAGCGCCCCGGGCATGCGGCCGAGCTCCTGCCCCTCGCCCGGCGCGCGCTCGAGGCCGCCGGCGCGACCTTCGCCGACGTGCGTCGCATCGGCGTCGGCGTGGGCCCCGGGACCTTCACCGGCCTGCGCATCGGGGTCGCCACCGCGCGCGCCCTGGCTCAGGCCACCGGCGCCGAGCTGGTCGCCGTCTCGACGCTCGAGGCGCTGGCCGAGGCCGCCGGCAGCGAGGGCCCGGTGCTGGCGGTCATCGACGCGCGCCGCGGGGAGGCGTTCGCGGCCGGCTACCGAGCCGGCGAGCGGCTGGCCGGACCGGTCGCGGTGGGCCCGGACGAGCTCGCCGCCCTGGCCGATCCGGGCCACGGCTCGTGGCTGGCCGTGGGGGACGGGGCGGTACGATTCCGCGACCGTCTGGAGCCGGCGGTCGACGTCCCGGCGGACGCCTCGACGCTCCACCGCGCGAGCGCGCTGGCCGTCTGCCGGCTGGCCCGGACCGCCCCCTCCGTCGATCGCGATGCGCTCCTGCCCCAGTACGTGCGCGCGCCGGACGCCGTGCCCCGCCGATGACCTCTCCGCCCGACATCCGCCGCCTGACCTACGCCGACCTCCCGCAGGTCATCGCCCTCGAGCGCCGCGCCTTCCCGACGCCGTGGTCGCTCGCCATGTTCGTGCTCGAGCTCTCCAAGCCCGGCGGCGTGTGCCTCGCGGCCCGGCGCGACGGCACGCTGGTGGGCTACCTGATCTGCTCGCGCTACGACACGGTGTGGCACGTCATGAACGTCGCCGTCGATCCGGCCCGCCGCCGCACCGGCGTGGCCATCGCGCTGCTGCTCGAGCTCTTCGAGCGCGTGGGCGACGACAACGCGCGCTTCACACTCGAGGTCCGCACCTCGAACGCGGCGGCGATCGCGCTCTACGAACGCTTCGGCTTCCGCGCCGCCGGCACGCGCCGGCGCTACTACCAGGACAACGGCGAGGACGCGCTCATCATGTGGCGCACGCCGGCGACGCTCACCGGGTCGCTCGAGGACATCCCCAACGCCGGCCCGGTGCGCTAGGTCCTGCGCGGCCCCGATGATCCTGGCCATCGAGACGAGCTGCGACGACACCTGCGCCGCCGTGGTGACGAGCGCGGGCGAGATGCGCTCGAACGTCATCTCGTCGCAGGGCGTCCACGACCGCTACGGCGGCGTGGTGCCCGAGGTCGCGGCCCGCCATCACCTGGCGCTGATCAACGACGTCGTCGACGACGCGCTGGGAACCGCGGGCGCGACGCTCGAGGACGTCGAGCTCGTCGCGGTGACCCAGGGGCCCGGCCTCGTCGGCGCGCTGCTCGTGGGGGTGGCTACGGCCAAGGGGATCGCCATGGCGCGCGGGCTGCCGCTGGCGCCCGTCGACCACCTCCAGGGGCACGTGGCGGCCAACTTCCTCGCCACCGACGGTGGCCCCTTCGAGCCGCCCTTCCTGTGCCTGATCGCCTCCGGAGGCCATACGTTCCTGGCTCGCGTCGAGGACCAGGCGGGCTACACCGTCCTCGGTCGCACGCTCGACGACGCCGCGGGCGAGGCCTTCGACAAGGGCGCGCGGATGCTGGGCCTGCCCTATCCCGGCGGCCCCGCGCTGGAGCGCCTGGCCGCCGCCGGCGATCCGCAGGCGTTTCGCTTCCCCATCGCTGCCGGCGTGGGCGGCCTGGACTTCTCGTTCGCCGGCCTCAAGACCGCGCTGCTCTACAAGATCCGCGACCTGGGCGACGACGACGCGCAGGCTCGGCGCTCCGACCTGGCGGCCTCCTACCAGCGCGCGATCGTCGAGGCGCTCGCCCTGCGCGTCGAGCGCGGGCTGCTCGCCACCGGCCTCGAGCGCCTCGCCGTTGGCGGCGGGGTGGCGGCGAACGGGCCGCTGCGCGAGCGCATGGCCGGCCTCGGCGTCGACCTGCACGTCCCCCAGCGCGCGCTGTGCACCGACAACGCGGCGATGATCGCCTCGGCGGCCAGGTGGGTGACGCCGCTGCGCGAGTTCGGGGACCTCGACGCCTACGCCAGCGGGGTGCGCGGCCTGCCATGAGCCTCGTCCTCTACAGCCGTCCCGGATGCCACCTGTGCGACGACGCGCGCGCGATCCTGGAGGGCATCGGCCACCCCTTCGACGAGGTCGACATCGAGGCCGACGACGAGCTCCTGCGCCGCTATCTGGAGCGGATACCGGTCGTCGCACTCGACGGCGAGGAGCTGTCGGACTACTTCGTGGACGAGGGCGCGCTGCGTGCGCGCCTAGGGTCTAGAGTCCCCGAGACATGAGCGTCGGCGACGCCATCCACACCGTCTCGGCCGACGCGGCCGACGGCGCGGCCATGCCTGAGCGCCTGTCGCTCGGCGTCGCCGCCCGGCTCTCGCGCTACCTGCAGGTCCTCACCCAGGCCAAGAAGATGGGCAAGGAGACCATCTCCTCGCAGGAGCTCAGCGACTACACGCACGTCAACTCGACGCAGATCCGGCGCGACCTGTCGGGCTTCGGCAAGTTCGGCAAGCGCGGCGTCGGCTACAACGTCGACTCCCTGGTCTCGCAGATCCGCAAGATCCTGCGCACCGCCGGCCAGCACAACATCGCGCTGTTCGGCGCCGGACACCTCGGTCGCGCGATCGCCAGCTCGGACATCTTCGCCGACCACGGCTTCCGCGTCGTCGCCATCTTCGATGCCGACCCGCGCAAGGTCGGCCACTCGATCGGCAACCAGTCGGTCCGCCACGTGCGCGACCTCAAGCAGGTGGTGGAGGACGAGGACATCGTCGTCGGGGTCCTTGCGGTGCCCAACGCCGCCGCCCAGCCGCTGGCCGACGACCTCGTCGACGCCGGCGTGAAGATCATCTTCAATTACTCCGAGGCTCTGCTCCAGGTGCCGCCCGAGGTCACCGTCCACACCTCGAGCCCCGCCGTCGACCTCCTCTACGCGCTGTACTTCTATCTGACCTGATGACCATCGATTTGGTGGCCGCCGAGGAGGTCCTCGAGGCCTCGAGCGACTGCACCGTCGGGATCGAGGAGGAGTTCGCGGTGCTCGACGCCGCCTCGCTCGACATGGTGGCGCGCTTCGAGGAGCTGCGCGACGCCGCCGCGCTCGAGGACCCGGTGCTGGCGGAGTCGATCGCCGGCGAGCTCATCTCCTCGGAGATCGAGATCCGCTCCGGCCGCGGCGAGGACGTCCACGACGCACTGCGCCGCCAGCGCGACGCGCGCGCTCGCCTCTTCGCCCTGGCCGAGGGGCGCGGGGTGGCCCTGGGCGCCACCGGCACCCACCCGTGGGCCGACTACCGCGAGCAGCGCAACATCGACACGGAGCACTACCGGCGCGTGGTCGACGGCCTACGGTACGTAGCGCGGCGCAACAACACGTTCTCGCTGCACGTGCACGTCGGCGCGCACGGCGCCGACCGGGCCGTGCTCGCGTGCGACCGGCTTCGCCCGGTGCTGCCGATGCTGCTGGCCATCAGCGCCAACTCCCCGTACCTCGACGCTCGCGACAGCGGGCTGCACTCGGCGCGCTCGCAGGCCTTCACCAAGAGCTTTCCGCGCTGCGGGATCCCCGACGCCTTCGGGTCGTGGACCGCCTTCCGCGACTACGTCGACTTCCTCGTGCGCACCAACTCGATCCTCGAGTACACGCAGGTGTGGTGGTCGATCCGCCCGCACCTCTCCTTCGGGACGGTCGAGGTGCGCATCTGCGACGCGCAGAGCACCGCGGCCGAGTCCGAGGCGCTGGCCGGCCTGATCGTGGCCTGCGTCGGCCAGGCGCTGCGCGACGTCGACGAGGGCGTGCCGTTCGAGGATCCCGCGCGCCGGCTCGTGGAGGAGAACTTCTGGCGCGCGATCCGCTACGGCCAGGACGGCCAGCTCATCGACCTCGAGCGCGCCGAGGAGTACCCGGCCGCGGCCGCGGCCGACCGCCTGATGGCATGGACGGCTCCTGTCCGCGCCGAGCTGGGCCTCGAGCCGTCGTTCCCCGCCCTCAACGGGGCGCAGCGCCAGCGCCGCGCGATCGACGCGGGTGCAAGCATGCAGGAGGTGTTCGCCGCCGCGGTGCGCGAGACCAGCGAGACCTACGTCCAGGAGGCCGAGACCGCATGAGCGCAAACGATCCGGGCCAGCCGCCCAGGGAGCCGACCGAGGAGGAGCTGCGCGCCGCCTACGAGCAGCAGCTCAAGCAGATCCGCGTCGACGACGTCCTCGTGCAGACCGTCCTGTCGCTCATCAACCTCGGCAGCCTGCGCGCCGGGCTCGTCCCCGGCAACGAGGCGGAGGCCGACCCCGCGCAGCTGCGCCAGGCGATCGAGGGCGTGCGCGCCCTGCTGCCGCTGATCGAGCCCTCCCTGGGGCCGGACGCGCGCCAGATCCGCGAGGCGGTCTCGCGGCTGCAGATGGAGTACGCGCGCCTGGCCGGCGGCGGGACGCCCGAGGGCGGCGAGGAGCCGGCACCGTCGGCGGCGGAGGGTGAGCAGGGGCCGACGAAGCAGGAAGGGCCGGGGCCGGCGCAGAGCAGCGGGCGCCTGTGGGTGCCGGGACGCTGACCGCGCTCGCGCCGCCGACCTCGATAGAGTGCGCGCCCTCTGAGCAGGCGCGGCGCCCTCGCGGGCGCCTTTTGCCGTTCGCTCACGCGTCCGCGCGCCGTCGGATGGCCGTGACGCGCATTCGTTCACATCGCCGGAGGACTTCCGAACTTGAGTGATTTCCTGACCGACCACGGGGTCGTCATCGCGCTCATCTGCGCGGGCTTCGCCGTGGCCTATGGCTTGCTGACCGCACGGTCGCTGCTCGCCCTGTCGCCTGGCAACGCCGAGATGCAGCGCATCTCCGGCGCGGTCCAGGAGGGCGCGCGCGCCTATCTGAACCGCCAGTACACGACGATCGCCGCCGTCGGCGTCGTCCTGGCCATCGCCCTGATCTTCATCCAGGACGGGTACGTGGCCGCCGGGTTCGTCCTCGGCGGCCTCCTCTCGGGGGCCACGGGCTACATCGGGATGAACGTCTCGGTACGGGCCAACGCCCGCGTGGCCGAGGCGGCGCGCGGCGGCGTCGGACCCGCGCTCGACGTCGCCTTCCGCGGCGGCGCCATCACGGGCCTGCTGGTCGTGGGGCTCGCGCTGCTCGGCGTGGCCGGCTACTACGGCCTGCTGACCGCGGTCTTCGATCGCAGCCAGAAGGAGGCCGTCGACGCGCTCATCGGCCTGGGCTTCGGCGGCTCGCTGATCTCGGTCTTCGCCCGGCTCGGCGGAGGGATCTTCACCAAGGCCGCCGACGTCGGCGCCGACCTCGTGGGCAAGGTCGAGGCCGGCATCCCCGAGGACGACCCGCGCAACCCGGCCGTCATCGCCGACAACGTCGGCGACAACGTCGGCGACTGCGCGGGCATGGCCGCCGACCTCTTCGAGACGTACGCGGTCACCGCGGTCGCCGTGATGCTCCTCGGCGTCCTGACCTTCGACCAGACGACCGCCGTCGCGCTCTACCCGCTCGTGCTCGGCGGGGTCGCCATCGTGGCGTCGATCATCGGCACCTTCGCGGTGAAGTCGGCGGCGGGCAACGTCGAGCGCGCGCTCTACCAGGGGCTGATCCTCTCGGGCGCCATCGCCGCCGTCGCCTTCTACCCGGTGACGAAGTGGCTCATGGACGGCGTCACCGGCGGCGGGAACCCGAGCGTCGGGGAGCTCTACCTCTGCTCGCTCGTGGGGATCGGCGTCACCGCCCTGCTCTTCCTGCTCACCGACTACTACACCTCGACGCGCTTCAGCCCGGTCAAGAAGACCTCGGCGGCGTCGCAGACCGGCCACGCGACGAACATCATCCAGGGCTTCGCCAGCGGCCTGCAGGCGACCGCGCTGCCGGCGCTCGTGCTCGTGCTCGGCATCCTCGCCGCGTGGAAGCTGGGCGGGATCTACGGCATCGGCGTCGCCGTCATGGGCCAGCTCTCGCTGACCGGGCTCATCGTGGCGCTGGACGCCTTCGGCCCGATCACCGACAACGCCGGCGGCATCGCCGAGATGGCCGACCTGCCCGAGGACGTACGCAACGTCACCGACCCGCTCGACGCGGTGGGCAACACGACGAAGGCCGTCACCAAGGGCTACGCGATCGGCTCGGCCGTGCTCGCGGCGATCGTGCTCTTCGCCGGCTTCAAGTCCGAGCTGGCGGCCGCGGGGGTGAACGTCGTCTTCGCGGTCGACGACCCGGCGGTGCTCATGGGCCTGCTGCTCGGCGGCATGATGGTGTGCCTGTTCGCGTCGCTCTCGATCGAGGCGGTCGGCCGCGCCGCGGGCGGCGTGGTCGAGGAGGTGCGCCGTCAGTTCCGCGAGAAGCCGGGGATCATGGCGGGCAGCGAGCAGCCCGACTACGCGATTGCCGTCGACATCGTCACGAAGGCCGCCCAGCGCGAGATGATCCTGCCCTCGCTCATCCCGATCGTGGTGACGTTCATCGTCGGGCTCGTCGACGAGCGCGCCCTGGGCGGCCTGCTCATCGGCGTCATCGTCGTCGGCTTCTTCTTCGCCGTGCTCATGACCGCCGGCGGCGGCGCGTGGGACAACGCCAAGAAGCTCATCGAGGACGGCGCCTTCGGCGGCAAGGGCTCGGAGGCCCACGCCGCCTCGGTGACCGGCGACACCGTCGGCGACCCCTTCAAGGACACCGCCGGGCCCGCCATCAACCCGATGATCAAGGTCGCGAACATCGTGGCGATCCTGATCATCCCCGTCATCACCTAGCGCGCCGGCACCGGTTTGACGGCGCCACCACCGCCCAGCACGATGCCGGGCGGTGGTGGCGTACGCCCTCGACGAGCTCGGTTGGCTGCAGTTCCAGCAGCTCTGCGACCTCGTCCTCGAGCTCGAGGACGGCGTCGCCCCAAGCGGCTGGCGCGGCGAGGCCGATCGCCTACGCTGGATCGACCTCAGGACGGGCCTGAAGCTCCCGAGCCTCGGTCTCTCGTTCGCGGGCCGGATCCGGGTCCACGCCGCCTGGGCGACGACCGGCTCGCCGATCTGGCGTGCGGCGCAGCGCGGCGTCGCGCAGGTCGCCGACCACGCGTCGGAGGCTGAGGAGCCCGCGTACGCAGGCGCCCGCGTCGTGCTGACCAGCGTCGACCGCACGCCGGCCGTCGAGCGCACCGTGGCCGAGCAGGTGGGGGGCTCCGGCAGCGTCACGGTCCTCGGGCGCGACGAGCTGGTGCAGCTCGTGGAGGCGCGCGCCGACCTGCGGCTGCGCATGCCGTCCTTGGTGGGGCTGCGCGCCGTGGAGGGCCTCGTGGACGCCGAGACGCGTGGGCGCTCGAGCGTCGACGCGGGCTCGGCGCACGCGGTCGCCCGCGTCTTCGTGCCGACGCGGGCGTACGCCCGCGCGCTCGACGTGCTGGCCCGGCACCGCTTCGCGGTCCTGACCGGGCCACCCGAGATGGGCAAGACGGCGGCGGCGACGATGATCGCCCTGGCGCGCATGAGCGCGGGATGGGATGCGCACGACTGCCGCACTCCGGACGACCTGCTCACCGCGCTGGACGCCGAGCGCGCCCAGGTCTTCGTCGCCGACGATGCCTTCGGATCCACCGAGTACAGGCCGGACGCCGCCGAGCGCTGGGCCCGCGAGCTGCCGCGCATCCTTCGCATGCTCGACGACCGCCATTGGCTGATCTGGACGTCGAGGCCGGCGCCGCTGCGGGCCGGCCTGGACCGCGTGCACCAGGAACGCGGGGCCGAGCGGTTCCCCCGGCCGGGCGAGGTCCAGGTCGACGCCGGCGCGCTCAGCGTGGCCGAGAAGGCGCTCATCTTCCTGCGTCACGTCCGCGCCGCCGACCTGCCGGCCAACACGCGCCTGTACGCGCGGCGCATCGGGGCCGAGGTGGTGGCCCATCCTCATTTCACGCCCGAGCGCATCCGGCGCTTCGCGGCCATCCGGCTGGCGGCCGCGGCCCGCGCCGGCCACAGCGAAATGGACCTCCTGCGCATGGCCTGGGAGGAGCTGGCCGAGCCGACCGATGCCATGGCCGCCTCGTTTCGCGCGCTCGAGCCGGAGTACCGGGCGCTGCTGGTGGCGATGCTCGACCAGCCCGATGGGGCGGTGCCCGAGCGCGATCTCGTCGCCGTCCTGCACCGCCATCAGACGGCGGAGCTCGCGCGCCGCCCCGCCGATCTCATCGATCGCGTCGCCGACCACTTCCTGAAGGTGCTGCCGTGAGGCTCGCCTGGGTCCATCCGAGCTGGCGCGATCTCGTCATCGACGAACTCGCCGCCGACCCGGCCGCCCGCGCGCGCTTCCTCGCCGTCGCCGGCATCGACGGGGTGCTCCTGGCGCTGTCCACCGGTGGGGGCGTGGTGGGCGAGCGGCTCCTCCCGCTGCTCGTCACCGACGCGGACTGGGACACGCTGGGCGATCGCGTCCACGCGCTCGCCGCCGAGCTCGACGCACGCGACCACGCGCGGCTCCTCGACGGCATCGCCGCGGCGATTCGCATCACCTCGCGGACGCTCGATCCGCGCCAGCGCGAGGCGGACGCGCTCGCCGAGCAGGCCCTGGCCCGGGCGACCGCTCTGTGGGACCGCGCCGAGGAGGCGCTCGAGGTCGACCTGCTCCGGAGCTGGCACGCGCTGGCGTCGCGCACCGGCAACCGCCCAGCCGCGCCGGCGCTCGACCGCACCTGGGCGGCGCTGCTCCCGGCCAGCGCCGACCTCGACGCGCGCTCCGAGCTCGATCGCGTCGACGCGTGGCTGGCGCTGTGCCAGGTGCTCGCCGTCCACGATCCGCCGGCGCTGGAGCGGCTGGGCTTCCCGCAGCGCCACCTGATGCTGCTCCTCGACCTCGCGACGGCGCTGACCGCCCCGCGCGCGGTGGACGACCCGCTGGCGGCCGTGGCCGCCTCCGTCCGGGCGCGGCTGGAGCGGTTCGTGCCCGACGCGATCGTCGAGCTCCCTCGAGCGGGCGAAGCGCTCGGCGTTCCAAGCGAGCCGATGCCGCCGATGCGCTCCGCCGGCCTCGACCCCGCCGTCGACGTCGACCGCATCCTGCGCGATCTCGACTGAAACCTGGCCTGCCGGCCCGCTCGCTCTTCCGGCAGGCGGCCTAGACTCTCGGTGCGGCATGGCGGAACGCCGATTGCACGGTCTACAGCGCGTCCTGGGGGTCAACGCGCTCTTCTCGACGGCCTACGGCAACGTGGGGTCCTCGATCTACTACGCCCTGGGGCTCGTCGCGTCGTTCGCCCTCGGCCTCACGCCGGTCGTCTTCGTCATCACCGGCGTCATCTTCTACCTGACGGCCTCGACGTACGCCGAGGCCACGGCGATGTACCCGGAGGCCGGCGGCTCCTCGTCGTTCGCCCGGCGCGCGTTCAACGAGTTCGCGTCGTTCTTCGCGGCCTGGGCGCAGATGCTCAACTACACGATCACGATCGCCATCTCGGCGTTCTTCGTGCCGCACTACTTCGGCAGCGTGATCGGCGTCGAGGCGCTGCGCCACAGCCCGGGCGACATCTTCTTCGGCATCGGCGTCGTCGCCGCCCTCAGCCTGGTCAACGTGGCCGGGGTCAAGGAGTCGGCCGGCGTCAACATCCTGCTCGCCGTCACCGACTTCCTGACCCAGCTCCTGCTGGTCGTCGTCGGCCTCGTCCTCGTCTTCTCGCCCGACACGCTGATCGACAACGTGCACCTCGGGGTGGCGCCGACGTGGAAGGACTTCTTCCTGGCCATCCCGGTGGGCATGATCGCCTACACCGGCATCGAGACGATCTCGAACATGGCCGAGGAGGCCAAGGACGAGACCAAGACGATCCCGGCCGCCATCAACCGCGTGGTCGTTGCGGTCTTCGCCATCTACGCGCTGCTGCCAATGGTCGCGCTCTCGGCGCTGCCGGTGCACAAGACCGCCGACGGGCGCTACGAGACGCTGCTCGGCGTCCCGGAGGACAAGGGCGGGTTCGCGGGCGATCCGATCCTCGGGGTGGTCAAGCACCTGGACCTCGGCTTCCTGCAGCAGCCGGGCGAGATCTACGTCGGCCTGCTGGCGGCGACGATCCTCTTCATCGCCACCAACGCCGGCATCATCGGCGTGTCGCGCCTGGTCTACTCGATGGGCCTGCACCGCCAGGTCCCGGATCGCCTGCGCCAGCTGCACCCGGAGTTCGGCACCCCGTGGGTCGGCATCCTGCTCTTCGGCGCGATCGCCTGCCTGGCCATGATCCCGGGCAAGGCCGAGTTCCTGGGCAACATGTACGCCTTCGGGGCGATGCTCTCGTTCACGATCGCCCACATCTCGGTCGTCCGCCTGCGCAACCGCTTCCCGGACTTCCCGCGACCCTATCGCGGCCCGGGCAACGTCCACATCCGCGGCTACGAGCTGCCGCTCTTCGCCGTGTTCGGCGGGCTGGGCACCGCGCTGGCCTTCGTGGTCGTCACCGCGCTGCACTTCGACGTCGCGCTCGCCGGCCTCGGCTGGCTGGCGCTCGGCTGCGTGATCTACCCGCTCTATCGCCGCCGCCACGGGCTGGACCTGACCTCGACGGTCAAGATCGCCATCCCGGCGCCGGTGGTCGACCACGAGGCCGAGTACGAGTCGATCCTCGTGGCCCTGGAGGGCAAGGAGTACCCCGAGGGAGCCATGGCGACCGCGATCAAGCTGGCCGCGCGCCGGCGCCGCGGCATCCACGTGCTCGTGACGATCACCGTGCCCGCCTCGGCGCCCATCAACGCCGAGCTGCCCGAGCAGGAGCTCGCCGCGCAGGCGATCATCGAGCAGGCCAAGCTCCAGGGCGGGCGACGCGTCACCGGTCACTGGGAGAAGGTGCGCGCGGGGGGCGGCGGTCGCGTCATCGTCGAGGAGGCGCGCGAGATGGGCGCGAAGGCGGTCGTGCTGCCGCTGCCGGCGCGCAGCGGGGCGACGGTGTTCGGCAAGACGGTCGAGACCGTGCTGGCCGAGCGCCCGTGCCGGGTCATCATCCAGGCCGACCAGGGAACGCACCAGCCGACCCGCGTGCCGGCCGTCGGTGCGGCGTAGCATCAGGCCGTGCCCAGCCCACGCGAGGTCCACCGTGGCGCCACCCGCGTCATGTCGGCGGTGATCGTGCTCATCGGCGTCGCGCTGCTCGTCACCACGCTGGCGCGCGGGGGCGGCCCGCTGGCGGTTGGGGTCCTGCTCGGTGTGCTCTTCGTCCTGGCCGGCGCCGGGCGCCTGTACCTGGCGCGGGAGCGTTAGCCGTGTTCCGGCGGGGCCTCGGGCAGCCCGCGCTCTTCGCGATCATCTACACGTCGGTCGCGAGCGCGATCTACTTCTCGCTCGGCGTCGTGGCCCAGCGCGCCCTGGGGCTCACGCCGGTCGTCTACGTGCTTGCCGGCCTGTTCTTCGTGCTGGCCTGCATGACCTACGTCGAGGGCGCCTCGCTGCACCAGGATCGCGGCGGGGCGACCGTCTTCGCCCGGTACGCGTTCAACGAGCTCGTCAGCTTCGTGGCCGGCTGGATGATCCTGCTCGACTACATCATCCTCATCGCGGTCACGTCGTTCTCGGCCACGAACTACCTGGCCGCGTTCTACGCGCCGCTGGGCCGCGGGACCCAGGAGGTGGCGCTGTGCTTCGGGATCATCCTCTACGTCGCGATCCGCAACGTCCGCGGCTTCTCCAAGACGCGCGTGAATCGCATCGCCGCGCTCGTCGTGGCCGACATCGCCATCCAGGTGCTGGTCATCGTCCTCGGGCTCTTCACGTTCTTTCACCTGCACGCGATCACCGACACCATCCATTTCGGCTCGACGCCGACGTGGGGCGACACCGTCTTCGCGCTCGGCGTGGCGACGGTCGTGTTCACGGGGCTCGAGTCGGCCTCCGGGCTCTCCGGCGAGGTCGCGGTGGGGCGACGAGGCCTCAAGCGCCTGGTCGGCGCCGCCGCGATCGCCGTCCTCGTCGTCTACACCGGCATCGGGCTCGTGGCCATCAGCGCCCTGCCGGTCATCGGCAACGCCACGTCGCTGGGACGCAACTTCCTCGACGCGCCGATGATCGGCATCGCCGAGTCGTTCAGCACCGACTGGCTGGCGGACACGCTGAAGTACGTGATCGCCGCGGCGGCGGTCACCACGCTCATCGCGGCGGCCAACTCGGCCATGATGGGGCTCTCGCGGCTGGCCTACTCGCTGTCGACGAACCGCCAGATCCCCAGTGCCGTCGGCCGCCTGCATCCGACGCGGGCGACGCCCTACGTGGTGATCTCGATCGCGGCCGTGCTGGCCGCGTCGCTGACGGTGTCGCAGGACCTCGAGCTCATGGTCGGCATCTTCGCCTTCGGTGCCCTGCTCGGGCTGACCATCGCCCACCTCTCGATCGTCGTGCTGCGCTCGAAGGAGCCCAGCGCGCGGCGCCCGTACCGGATTCCCGGCGTGGTGCGCGTGCGGGGGCGCGAGGTGCCGCTGTTCGCCGCCATCGGCGCGGTGGCCAGCCTGGCGGTGTGGGTGGGGCTCGTCATCACCCACGAGGGCGCGCGCTGGGTCGGCACCGCCTGGCTGGCGGGCGGCCTGATCCTCTACATCACCTACCGCACGAGCGAGGGCAAGTCGCTCCTGCGACGCGTGACCGTGCCCGAGGCGGCGCTGCGCCGCGAGCGCCGCGAGGCCGAATATGGCTCGATCCTCGTGCCGCTGACCGGCACGCCGCTGGACGACGACATCGTGCAGACCGCGGGCCGCCTGGCCGCCGAGGAGGACGACGAGGCCTTCGAGGAGGACAAGGGCGCCACGATCGAGGCGCTGTGGGTCTTCGAGGTGCCGATGTCGCTCCCGATCGACGCAGCGCTGCCCGAGGCGCAGCTCAAGCGCGCGCGAGCGGCGCTCGCGCGGGCCAAGGCGGTGGGGGAGGAGTACGAGGGCGTCGAGGTGGCCACCGCCACCGTGCGCGCTCGGCGCGCCGGACAGGCCATCGTCGACGAGGCGCGCCGCCGCGGCGTGCAGGCGGTGGTGCTGGCGGCCGAGGAGCCCTCGAAGATCCGGGGCGGGTCGCTGCTGGGCGGCCGCGGGGGCCCGCTGGACAACTTCGTGGGGGAGGCGACGAAGTACGTTCTGGCGAAGGCTCCGTGCCAGGTGATCCTCACCGCGCCACCGGCCTCCGAAGGCATTCCCGCCCGGGACGGAGCCGGCCCCGAGCAGCGGGTGGCGCGCGACGGGGACACGCCGAGTGGCAACGGTGCGGCCGGCGGCGACGCCCGCGATGTTGGCTAGAGTCCGCGCGGATGGCGCTCATACTCATCGTCGGCGCAGGACGCGTCGGGTCATCGGTGGCGCGCTCGATGCTGGCCGCCGGCCATCAGGTCTCCATCCTCGACGAGGATCCGCTCTCCCACGAGCGCCTCGACGCGGGCATGGACACCACGTGGGAGGACGCCGGCGGGCGTTTCACCGTGGGCCACGGTTTGGAGATCGACGCGCTCATCGAAGCCGGCATCGACGACGCCGACGTCTTCATCGCCTCGACCGACGGCGACAACACCAACCTGACCATCGCCCAGATCGCCTCCAAGCAGTTCTCGGTGCCGAAGGTGATCGTGCGCGTCATGGATCCCGCGCGCGCGGAGTGGTACGCCGAGCAGGGCCTGCACACCATCTGTCCCACGCGCTACGCGATCGAGATGTTCGAGCGCGCCCTGGAGGTCTAGCCGTGTACGTGGTGATCGCCGGGGCGGGCAAGGTCGGGTGGAACCTGGCGCGCGAGCTCATGGCCAAGGGCCACGAGGTGACGGTGATCGAGAGCGAGCGCTCCCGCTACCTCACGGTCGAGCAGGAGCTCGAGCACGCGATCCAGTACGGCGACGCGACCGAGCTGTGGGTGCTCGAGCGCGCCGGCATCAACCGCGCCGACCTCACGATCGCGGTCACCGGTGACGACGAGGACAACCTCCTGATCTGCCAGATCGCCAAGGAGAAGTACCTCTGCTCGCGGATCATCGCCCGCGTCAACAACCCGCGAAACCGCCAGTACTTCGAGCTCCTCGGGATCCAGCCCGCGGTCAGCGCCACCGACCTCATCCTGCGCCTCATCGAGCACGAGGTCCCCTCCTACGGCCTCGTCCACCTGCTCGACCTGCGCGACGAGCAGCTCGAGATCATCGAGGTCGAGGTGGGCGAGGGGGCGCCGGCGGCCGGGAGCAGGGTCTCGGACGTCGAGCTCCCCGACGGCTCGCTGATCATCTCGGTGCTGCGCAACGGCCGCGGGTTCGTGCCCAACTCCGAGACGGTGATCGACGCGGGCGACGAGGTCCTGCTCGTGCTCGACCCCGGCCTCGAGGACCGCATCACGGCGCAGTTCAGCGGCGCCGCGCGCTGAGCGGCCCGCCCGGCGGGGGCGGACCGCGCCGCCGCTTCAGCCCACCTGAAAGGTCTGGCTGAGGCCTCCCACCACCAGCGTGTAGCTGCCCGGCGTCACGGCGCGCTCGCCGGAGGCCTGCGTCACGGCCAGCCGGGTGACCGGGAAGCTCAGCCTCGCCTTCGCGCGGTCGCCCCTGTGCACGCTGACGCGCGTGAAGGCCACGAGCTGGCGACCGCCGTCGGGGCGCTGCACGAAGGCGAGCACGACGTCGTCGCCGTCGCGCCGGCCGACGTTGGCGACCTTGACCGTAGCCTCGAAGCGGTCGTCCGCGCGCACGCGTGACGGCGCGCGCAGCTTGCCGACGTCGAACCGCGTGTAGCTCAGCCCATGGCCGAACGGATAGCGCGGGTCGTAGGGCTTGCCGCGCTCGTTGTAGGCCAGCGGCAGCTGACTGGAGGCCTTCGGCCACGAGACGGGCAGGCGGCCGCTCGGGTTGACCTTGCCGAACAGCGCATCGCCGATGGCGGCGCCGCCCTCGCTTCCGGGCAGGAAGGCCATGAGGCTGGCGCCGGCGTTGTCGAGCTGCCTGTTCATCACCAGCGGCCGGCCCGCGACCACGACGACGATGACCGGCTTGCCGGTCCCCTCGAGGTCGTCGACGAGCCTGGCCTGGGCGAGCGAGAGCTCGGGCGTGGCGTCGTCGCCCTGGCCCTCCGCGTAAGGGCTCTCGCCGACGGCCACGACGATGGCGTCGACGCCGGCGGCTGCGGCCACGGCCTCCTGGCGCTGTGCCGCCACCATGGCGTTGTCGGGATCGTTGAGCGGGTCGACCGGCTCCGGGAGGTTGGGGTCGACGCTGCCGTCCGGCTTGCGGTTCGTGGTGTCGGCCACGGGCGCGCCCTGCTTCCAGATGACCTGGACGCCGTGCCCGGCGGCCTGCTGCACGCCCTCCCTTATGGTCGTGACCTCCGGCAGCGGGATGTCGGGCGGCAGGTTGAAGGCTCCCTGCCAGCCGAGCGTCCAGCCGCCGAGCTGGTTGGTCGGACTGTCGGAGGCCGGGCCGGTGACGAGGATCTTGCGGTCGTGACGCGAGAGCGGCAGCGCGCCGTCGTTGCCGAGGAGCACGAGGCTCTCCTGCGCGGCCTTGCGCGCCAGCGGGCGGTCGGCGGGATCCTCGACGGCGGCGTTGGCCCGGTCGGCATCGACGTAGGGGTGCTCGAAGAGCCCGAGGCGGAACTTGAGCGCGAGGATCCGCGCCACCGACTGGTCGATCCGGTCCTCGGTGACCTTCTTGTCCGCCACCGCCTTGAGGAGGTTGGGGACGAAGCCGTTGTCGGGGCTGCCGGCGTCGAGCGGGATCATCGAGATGTCGAGGCCCGCGTTGACGGCCATCGCGATGGCGTCCTCCATCGTGGCGGCGACGTGGTACTTGGTCTTGAGGTTCTCGACGTCCTGCCAGTCGGAGATCACGACGCCCCTAAAGTGCAGCTGGCCGCGCAGGACGTCGGTCAGCAGGTGGTGCGAGGCGTGCACCGGCTCGCCGTTGACCGAGCCGCTGTTGACCATCACGGTGCCGACGCCGGCGTCGATCCCGTGCTGGAAGGGCGGAAGGTGGAGGTCCTGAAGCTCGGCCTGGTCGATGGTCGCGTCGGTGCGGTCGAAGCCGCTGTCGGGCGCCGAGTACCCGGTGAAGTGCTTGGCGGTGGCCACGACCGAGGTCGGGCTGTCGAGGGTGCGGCCCTGCAGGCCGCGGATGGTGGCCGCGCCCAGCGTGCCGGTCAGCAGCGGGTCCTCGCCGAAGGGCTCGTACGAGCGGCCCCAGCGCAGGTCGCGCTCGGTGTCGAGCACGGGCGCGAAGTCCCACACGACGCCGGTGGCGCGCACGGCGCGTGCGGTGCCGTGCCCGAGTCGCTCGGCCAGCGCCGGGTCGAAGGTCGCGCCGAGCCCGATCTGGTGCGGGACCATCGTCGCGTCGAAGAGGTTGTTGTGGCCGTGGACGGCGTCGGCGCCGTAGATGACCGGGATGCCGAGGCGACTGTGGTCGAGGGCGAACTTCTGGATCGCGTTGATCTCGTCGGCCCAGGCCTTGCCGTCGTCGCCCGTGGGCGGCCACGCGCCTCCGCCCGAGAGGATCGAGCCGATCTGGTTGTCGCCGAGGACCTTCTGCAGCTGCACGTCGTTGAGCGGCCCGCGATCCCAGTCGTTGTTCGGGTCGCCCTGGAGGATCGTGACGTTGATCTGCCCCATCTGGCCGACCTTCTCCTTGAGCGTCATGCGCGACAGGAGGTCCTGCGCACGCTGGTCGACGGGGAGGGACGCGTCGCGGTAGGCCGGGGTCGTGTCGGCGCCGGCCGGCGCTGGCGCGCCGGAGCGAACGCCGCCTAGGATGCCGAGCGATGCGGCCAGCACCGCCAGGGTCGCAGCCGAACGCTTGCGCATGCCTCTCTCCTCCTGCCGGGGGGAACGGAAAACCGACAGCTATGTTTGTACACCGAATGTCAAGTCGTGCTTATGATCCATCCGTGTTCAAGTCATGAACATAACTGAGGATGGCTCCCCGACTGGAGTGCGTGCCTCCAACCGCGAGCGGATCCTCGCCCTGCTGCGCGGGCGCGGGCCCATGTCGCAGGCCGACCTGGCCCGCGCCAGCGGCCTGTCACCCGCGACGATCTCGAGCATCGCGCGCGAGCTGCGCGAGGACGGCTGGCTCGAGGAGTCCGAGGGCGAGGGCCCGACCCGCGGCCGCGCGCTGTCGCTCAGCCGCTCGGCGGGGGTCGCGGTTGGGATCGACTTCGGCCATTCGCACGTCCGCGTCGCCATCGCCGACCTCGGGCACACCGTCCTGGCCGAGGCGGAGGAGGCACTCGACGTCGACCACGAGGCCGACGAGGGCGTCGCGCTCGCCGGCCGTCTCGTGCGCGGGCTGCTCGACGAGGTGGGCGTCGGCGCCGATCGTGTCACCGGAGTCGGCATGGGCCTGCCCGGTCCGCTGCGCCGCGACACCGGCGAGGTCGGGGACTCCGCGATCCTGCCGGGCTGGATCGGCTCGCGACCGGAGGCGCTCATGCGCACCGAGCTCGGCCTGGACGTCCGCGTCGAGAACGACGCCAACCTGGGCGCTCTGGCCGAGATCGTCTGGGGCGCGGGCCGCGGCTGCGCGGACCTCCTCTACGTGAAGGTGGCGACGGGCGTCGGCGCCGGGCTCGTGCTCGACGGGCGCCTGTACCACGGGTCTTCCGGCACCGCCGGGGAGATCGGTCACATGACGATCGACGAGGCCGGCCCGGTGTGCCGCTGCGGCAATCGGGGCTGCCTCGAGGCCTTCGCGGGCGCCGAGGCCGTGCTCGAGCCGCTGCGCCGCCGCCACGGCGAGCGCCTCACCCTGCGGCGGGTCGTGCTCCAGGCCCAGGCCGGCGACGTCGGCTGCCGGCGCGTGGTGGCCGACGCCGGCCGCGCGCTCGGCATCGCCGTGGCCGGCGTCTGCAACCTCCTCGCCCCCGAGCGCGTCGTCGTCGGCGGCGAGCTGGCCCAGGCCGGCGACCTGCTGCTCGAGCCGCTGCACGCCTCGCTCGTGCGCTCCGCCACCGCGGCCACGCGCGACGTACCCGTGGTCGCAGGCGTGCTCGGCGAGCGCGCCGAGGTCCTCGGCGCCGTCGCCCTGGTCCTGCGCGAGTCGCAGCGCTTCGTGGCCAAGCCGGCACCCGAGAACGCCGACGCGCCGGCCTCCTAGCTCCTCAGCCGGCGCCACCCAGGGCGAGCGGGCGCTCGCGCGGACGCCTCCCAGGGCGAGCGGGCGCGCCGCCTCGCGCCTACGCCGCCTCCAGTCGCGGGCGGTTGCGCCCGGAGAAGTTGTCGGTCAGCGCGTGGCAGTTCGGGCACAGCAGCTGGAGGTTCTCGAGCCGATTGTCGTCACGATCGCCGTTGACGTGGTGCAGTGCGAGGGGGAGGGGCAGGTTCTGCCAGCGATGCAGGCCGCAACCCTCACAGCGCTCGTCCTTCAGACCCTCGCGCAGCAGCCGGCGCTTGAGGTTGCCCCTCGATCGTGCGATCCCTGCCACGCACAGATCGGTGATCGGCGTCGCGGCCGGGCGAGGGATGACCCTCGCGGCGTTCACGGCCGAGTGCCAGGTCTGCTTGCTGAACCCGAAGGCCTCCATGCACTCCGCAAGGCTGTGCCCAGCGTCATAGAAGCGCTGGACCGCGACCCAGTCGTAGCGGCGGGCGCAGCGCTCGTCCACGTCGTGACCGAGCCGCCGCGCGTGGTAGCTGACCGTCGCCTTGCTCAGCCTCAGCCGGCGGGCGGCCTCGGCGCGCGAGACGCCCAGTGCGAGCAGCTCGGCCACCCGCTGTCGGGTATCGACCTGCCGGCGGGCGCTGTCGCGCTCGTGGGGCACCTCGGCGCTCGGCTCAACCGGTGGTGGCGCCTCGCGCAGGCGGTCGCGGTGATAGCGAACGGTGTTCGTCGCCAGCCCTGTAGCGCGCGCGATCTCGGCGACCGTCTTGCCCTCGGCCAGCAGCGCCTGAACCCATTGCCTCCCGTTCTGCACGAACATATGTTCGCAGTCATCGCGGACGGAACCGCCGGTGTGGCGTTGCTATCCTCGCCCTCGCGCGGCCCCACACGACCGCCAATACACTGCGGAATAGTGTAATGGCAGCACGACTCGCTCTGGACGAGTTAGTCTAGGTTCGAATCCTAGTTCCGCAGTCAGCGAGAGCACTCATCAGCCCTCCTCGACGACCTCCACGTCCTCGCGTGCGGTGCTGAAGACGGAGGGGATCGTGGCGGTGAAGGTGCTGCCGCGGCCGGGCTCGCTGGAGACGGCGACCTCGCCGCCGAGCAGCGTCGCCAGGTGCTTGCAGATCGGCAGGCCGAGGCCTGAGCCGCGGAGGTCGCCGGCGCGTCGTCCGCGTCCGAGCTGGACGAACTCGTCGAAGATGCGCCCCTGGTCGGCGGCGTCGAGGCCGGGGCCGGTATCGGCCACGGCGAAGCGCACGGCGGCGCCGGCGGCGACCGGCGTGGCCGAGACGCGGACCTCGCCGTGGTCGGTGTACTTCAGGCCGTTGACGACGTAGTTGCGCAGGATCTGGCTGAGCTTGAAGCCGTCGGTGCGCAGGGTGGGGAGGCCGTTGACGTCGTCGAAGACGATGGCCACCTCGGCGGATCGCGGGAGGTGGGCGACGATCCCGCGCAGCGCGCTGAAGACCTCCTCGACCTCGACGTCGGAGATGCGCACCACCGCGCGACCGGCGGCGATGCGCGCGATGTCGAGGTGGTCGTTGACGAGGTCGAGCGCCTCTTTCATCGCGCCGTCGATCAGCCGGACGTCGTCGCGCAGGCCCTCGTCGAGGTGCTCGCCGCCCTCGCGCAAGACCGCCTCGGCGATGCCACGCACGGCGTACAGCGGCGTGCGCAGCTCGTGCGTGAGCGAGCGCAGGAAGTTGGTGTGCGCGGCGGCGCGCTCGCGCAACTCGCTGGCCTGCTCACCGAGCTCGGCCAGCAGCGCGGTGACGGCCCGGTTGGTGTCGGCCAGCTCGCGGTTGACGATCGTGAGCTCGCGCTCACGTTCCCCCAGGGCGGCCAGCGCGCTCACGAGCTCGGCGTTCTGCATGCGCAGCTCGTTGACCGTGGCCTGGGCCTCCCCCGACTCGTGGCGCTGCAGCGAGCCGAGCACGTGCGCGAGCTCCTCGAGCCCAGGGAGCCACGCGTCGTCCGCCAGCTCGCTGGTCAGCCGCACGAGCGCGCTGTCATCGGTGCCGCGCGCCTCGACCCGATCGACGAGCTGACGCAGCTTGGCGAGGTCGAGGCGATCGGTGGGCTCGCCCGGGGCCTCGCCCGTCAACGCCCCGCGGGCGATCTTCGAGATCGTCACGACGGCCGCCGGCGGCGCCTCGGCGACGGCCAGCTCGACCTCGGTGGCCGACCCGTGGCGATGGGCGACCCGGGCGACCTCCCACACCGCGGTGGCCAGACGGCTCTGCGCCTCGGCGCCCAGCTGCAGCAGCCCGGCCAGGTCGCGTGCGCGGCGCCGCGTGAGCAGCACGTCCTCCTCCGAACGCAGCGGCAGCGTGATCACCGGGCCGCCCATCGAACGAATCTAGTTGATGGCGGCGGGGCGGGGCCATGGCGGCCATCGCCGTGCCTAGGCCTCATCCGATCGGAGGAGCGACGCTCATCCACACATGCATCCGGTCCGGGGATGCCAGGGCGTGGCTTGACGACCATGCTCCTAGAGGAAGCCGGCGGGTAGACCCCGGGGGGCGTCGCCGGTGCTTCGTTTCCTGTCCAGCGAGCATGACGACGACCGCCAGGCACTCTGCGTGACTGACCGCACCATCGCCGGGGGGCGTAACGTGCGGGTTCCGGGTCGTCGTCAGCTCGCGGATCGGGGGACGGCGGCAGGGGCCTCGGGCGAGCAGCGCGTCGTGAGAGTGCTCGTCGTCGACGACAGTCGCGTGTTCCGCCACGGGATGGCCAGGGCGGTGCAGCTCCACGCCGGCCTGGAGCTCGTCGGCGAGGCCGATTCGGGCGCGGCGGCGCTGCGCGCCATCGCGCGGCTGGCGCCGGACGTCGTCCTCATGGACCTGCGCATGCCCGACCTCGACGGGTTCGCCGTCCTGGAGCGCCTGCGCCGGACCGAGCCGCCGCCCTCGTGCCGCGTGCTCATCGTCAGTGCGTCGCTCGACGAGGAGATCGAGCGCGCGGCGACCGCGGCCGGCGCCGCCGGCTGCATGGGCAAGGACGTGACGCGCGCCGACATCTGTGCGGCCGCGCTGCTCGTGGCCCGCCAGTAGGGTTGCGGGCCGCGGAGCGACCGTGGCACGGCACGAGACGCAGCGCACGACGGTCCTGGTGGCCGACGATCACCCGCTCTATCGCGAGGCGGTCGTGCGCGCCGTGAGGTCGCGTCCGGAGTTCGAGCTGGTGGGAGAGGCCGGCGACGGTCGCGAGGCGCTCGACGCGATCCGCGCTGACCGTCCCGACGTCGCCGTGCTCGACGTCGAGATGCCGTCGCTGCGCGGGATCGAGATCGTCGAGGCACTCCGCCGCGACGGGGTGGCCACGCGCGTCGTCCTGCTCAGCGCGCACCTCGAGAGCGACATGGTCTACGAGGCCGTGGCCGGCGGCGTGGCCGCCTACCTGTCGAAGGCGGCGCCCGGTGACCGGATCTGCGACGCGATCGCCGCCGTGGCCCGCGGCGAGGTGATCCTGCCCGCCGAGGTGCAGGCGGGGCTCGCCTCGGAGATCCGCCTGCGCTCCGACTCGGCGCGCCCCGCTCTCAGCCCCCGCGAGCGGGAAGTCCTCGCGCTCATCGCCGAGGGCCTGACCGCGCCCGCGGTGGGCCGCGAGCTGCACCTGAGCACCGCGACGGTGAAGTCGCACCTCAAGACGCTCTACGAGAAGCTCGGCGTCTCCGATCGCGCGGCCGCGGTGGCCGAGGCGATGCGGCGCGGCCTGCTGGAGTAGCGGCGCCCGCGCTCAGGCCGCCGCGTTGGCCGCCCAGTCGGCGTACAGCGCGGCGTACGCGCCTCCGGCGGCGATGAGCTCGTCATGGGTGCCCTGCTCGACGATCCGGCCCTGGTCGAGGACGATGATGCGCCCGGCCTGGCGGATGGTCGACAGGCGGTGGGCGATGACGATCGCGGTGCGCCCGGCGAGGAGCCGGCGCAGGCCGGCCTCGATGCGTCCCTCGGTGTGCAGGTCGACGTTCGACGTCGCCTCGTCGAGCACGAGGATGCGCGGGTCGGCCACGAGCGCGCGCGCGAACGCGACGAGCTGGCGCTGGCCGGCCGAGAGCTGCACGCCGCGCTCGCCGACCTCGGTCGCCGGGCCGGCGGGCAGCGCCGCGATGAAGTCCCACGCGCCGACGGCGCGCGCCGCGGCCTCGATGTCGTCGTCGCCGGCGTCGGGGCGCCCGAAGGCGATGTTGTCGGCGATCGTGCCGCTGAACAGGAACGCCTCCTGCGGCACGATGCCCATCTGCGAGCGCAGCGAGCGCGCGGCCACGTCGCGCAGGTCGTGCCCGTCGACCAGCACGCGTCCCGCCGTCGGGTCGTAGAAGCGCGCCACGAGCTTGGCGAAGGTCGACTTGCCGGCGCCGGTGGCTCCCACGAGCGCCACGGTCTGCCCCGGCGGCACGACCAGCGACACGTCGTCGAGCGCGAGCTTGGTGCCGTTGTCCGTCCGGTAGCGGAACGACACGGCGTCGAAGCGGATCTCGCCCCGGATGCGGTCGAGCTCGATCGCGCCCGGACGGTCCGTGAGCGTCGGCGCCTCGTCGAGCAGCTCGAAGATCTTGTCGAGCGCCGCCATGCCCGACTGGTAGGTCGTGTAGACCTGCGAGAGCTGGCCGATGGGATCGAAGAAGCCGTTCAGCGCGGCGATGAAGCCGACCAGCACGCCGATCTCGACGTCGCCCTGGATGGCCTGGCGCCCGCCGACGACGAGGATGGCGACGGTCGCCACCGCGGAGACGAACTCGACCGCCGGGAAGTAGGCCGCGTTGAGGTTGACCGTGACGAGGTTGGCCTCGCGGTTGACGTCGTTGAGCCGCCCGAACTCCGCGCGGTGGCGCGGCTCCTGGGCGAAGGCCCGCACGACGCGGATGCCGGACAGGGTCTCCTGCAGGTAGGCCGTGATCGCGCCGATGGTCTCGCGCGTGCGCCGGTAGGCGTCGGCGCTGGCGATCCGGAAGGCCAGCGAGCCGATGGCCATGATGGGGAAGATGAGGAAGGTCAGGAGCGCCAGCTTGGCGTCGAGGAAGAGCAGGATCCCGATCGAGCCGACGAGCGTCAGCGAGGCCTGGAAGAGGGTGACGACGGTGTCGGTGACGAGCGAGTCGAGCGCCTCGACGTCGTTGGTCATGCGCGAGATCAGCACGCCCGCCGGCCGGCGCTCGTAGAAGCCGACCGGCATCTCCTGGAGGTGGCGGAAGATCTGCAGGCGCAGGTCGGCCAGGGCTCGTTGCCCGACCCAGCCGACGAGGTAGGTCTGCGCGAAGCTCGCGCCCCACACCACGAGCGCGCTGGCGATGAAGGCGACGACCACGAGGTCGAGCGTCGAGCGATCGCCCTTCAGGATGCCGGAGTCGATCGCGGCCTTGGCCAGCGGGGCCGGGGCCAGCGACGCGGCGGTGCCGGCCACCAGGGCGACGGCCATGAGCGCCACGCGCGACCGGTACGGCTCGAGGAGGACGACGAGGCCGCGCAGCTTGCGGCCGCGCCCGCGCGTCCCGCGCAGCCGCCGCCGCAGGTCGTCGCGCCGCGTGGCGCTCACAGCCCCGCCACCTGGCGCTCGGCTTCCTTGCGCGTGAGGAAGACCTGGTCGGGCAGGCCCTTCTCGACGATCTCGCGGTACAGCTCGGAGCGCTCGAGCAGCTCGTCGTGGTTGCCCGCCGCGATCACCTCGCCGTCCTCGAGCACGACGATCGTGTCGGCCAGCGAGATCGTCGACAGCCGATGGGCGATCACGAAGGTGGTCCGGCCGCGCATGACCTCGCGCAGCGCCTGCTTGATCTCCTGCTCGGTCGAGGCGTCGACCGACGAGGTGGCGTCGTCGAGGATGAGGATCCGCGGATCGGCGAGCAACGCTCGCGCGATGGCCACGCGCTGGCGCTGGCCGCCGCTCAGCGTCAGCCCGCGCTCGCCCACGCGCGTCTCGTAGCCGTCGGGCAACCGGGCGATGAAGTCGTGCGCCTGCGCGCGGCGCGCGGCGAGCTCGATCTCCTCGCGCGTCGCGTCGGCCCGCGCGTAGGCGATGTTCTCGGCCACCGTGGCGCTGAAGAGGAACGGGTCGTCGTTGACCACGGCGATCTCCGAGCGCAGGGCGGCGACGTCGACGTCGCGCACGTCGGCCCCGTCGACCAGCACGGCCCCCTCGGTGACGTCGTACAGGCGCGCGATCAGCTGCACGAGCGTGGTCTTGCCCGAGCCCGTGGCGCCGACCAGCGCCACCGTCGTGCCGGCGGGGACGTCGAGGTCGACGTCGCGCAGCGCGGCGCGCGCCGCGCCTTCGTAGCGCAGCGTCACGTCGCGCAGCTCGACGCGCCCCGAGCCCGGCGGCAGGCCCGGCGCCCCCGGCTCGGACGTCACCCGTGGGCCGCGGTCGAGGATCTGGTAGACGCGGGCGCCCGCGGCGGTCGCGCGCTGCGCGAGGCCGAGCGAGATCCCCAGCGTGCGCATCGGCGACAGCAGCATGAGCAGGTACGTGTAGAAGGCGCTGAACTCGCCGATGGTCAGTCGTCCGTCGATGACCTGGCGCCCGCCGTAGAAGAGGATCGCCGCCAGCCCCGCCTGCGGGAGGAAGCCGATGAAGGGGTTGTAGAAGGCCTGCAGACGCGTGGACACCATGGCCTGGTCGAACACGCGCCCGACGCGGTCGCGGAAGCGCCGCAGCTGGCGGTCCTCGCGCGCGAAGGACTTGACCACCCGCACGCCGCCGATGTTCTCCTCGACGTCGGCCGTGAGCTCGGCGATGCGCTGCTGGAGCTCCTGCAGCGCCGGGCGCGAGCGCCGCCCGTAGCGCGCGGCCACGAACACGACGAACGGCACGGGCAGCAGCGAGATGGCCGCCAGCTCGGGCTGCACCGCGAACATGGCGCCCGCGGCGAGCAGGATGGTCAACGCCGACTGCATCATGAAGATGAGCCCGTAGCCGAGGAAGAAGCGCACCGACTGGAGGTCGACGGTGGCGCGCGACATGAGCTGGCCCGTCTGCTGGCGGTCGAAGAAGCCCAGCTCGAGCGATTGGAGGTGCTCGTACATGCGGTTGCGCAGGTCGAACTCCACGCCCAGCGACACGCGGCCGGCCACCAGGCGGCGCGCCACCGTCAGCGCCAGGCGCAGGGCGCCGGCGGCCAGCACGACCAGCCCGAGCGTCGTGAGCCCGGGGCGGTCGCCGGCGCGGACCTGGTCGATGGCGCGTCCGCTCAGCCACGGGATGGCGACGGTCATGACCATCGCCGCCGCGGCAAGCACCCCGGACACAACGACGCCCCTGCGATAGGGGCGCAGCCATCCGAGGAGTCTCACGAAGGTTGCCATCAGCCATCCATGGTAGTTGCAGACCTCAACGATCTCGCTCGGCCATTGGACCTAGGCCCGGAACTCGTGCTAGGCCCGGAGCTCGTGCCCGCGGCACTCCGTGACCGGGACGCGCGGGTACTTCGGGAAGCTCGGGTCGGTCCTGGCGAGCAGGCACATGCTGAACACCGAGCCGCGGCCGGTTCGCACCAGGCGCTGGTGCCGGCACGAATCGCACAGCCCGAAGCGCGCCCGGGGCCGCGTGCTCTGGTCCGCGTGGCGCGCCTGCACCTCGTTGGGGTTGTCGCGGTAGCCGCGGTAGAGGTACGACAGCGGCATGGCCAGCGGGTGGTGCTGCATCTGCCACACGTGGCAGAGCTCGTGGGTCACGAGGTCGTCGCTGGCCTCGGTCACGGGCGCGCGGACGAGGATGAGGTTCCACATCGTGTAGCCGTCGAAGCGCCTGAACCAGGGCAGGCGAAAGAGCCACGGCGCGCTCAGGAGGCGGACGCGACGCATGCGCACCGGGCGCGGATGGAGGTCGAGCGTGTCGAGCCGGGTCTTGGCCTGGGCGAGCTTGGCCCGCGCGGCCGCGCTCACCCGCCCGACGTGGCCGCCGCCTGCTGCTGCTGCTTGATCTCCCTCTGCAGCCGGTCGTCGCCGGCTGGCGTGTAGGGCTCGAGCACGAGGAAGCCGCCGTTGTTGAAGCTCGACCCGTTCAGCGTGAACAGGTACTGCTCGTCGGTCGCCCGGTCCACGAGCGGGGCGTCGGGGGACAGCGTGACGTTCTCCACGGTCGGCACCTTGGGGACCAGCGACGACGTCAGCGGTCGTGCGAGCTCGGCGCGCACCTCGTCGCGCCGGAAGTAGAGCGCGATGGTCTGCACCTTGCCCTTCACGGGCGGGATGAGGACCACGACCTGCTTGACGTCCTTCAGATAGCGGAAGGAGTACAGCGCCAGCTCCAGTCCCTCGCGGCGCAGCAGCAGGCCGCGCTCGGTCGAGGGCTTGCCGTGGTCTATCGCGCAGCTCGAGGTGAGCCCGCAGAGCTGGTAGAGGACCCCCTTCTCGTCGTGGATCTGGATGTTGCCGCCCTGCTCGGGGGCCGTGCGCAGCGCCACCGTGAGCGGAACGCCCTTGAACGAGAGGTCGTTGGCGTCGATCTTGACCAGCTGCTTGCCCTTGTCGCGGTACTCGCGGGCCACGTGGTCGGCGATCTCGGCGGCGCCCGCGACGCCGGTGGCGCGGGGCTGCCACGGTGACCATGGCGGCGGCGGCGTCCTCGTCGACGGGGCGATGACGAGCACCGCGATCCCGACCAGGGCGGCGATCCCCACCGCCACGAGCGCACCGGTCAAGAACTGGAAGCGCGGAGCGTAGGCGGAGTGCTTGGCCGCCGCCGGGACCGCGGCACCGCCGGCGCGGCGGCGCTCGGGGAGCAGGTCGTCGCGCTCGTCCTCGTCGACCGCGCTCGAGTCGACGACGTCGGCGTCGGGCGGCAGCAGCGGCTCCGGCGTGGCTGGCAGCAGCGTCTCGGGATCGTGCTTGGGCCGGGTGCCGGCCGGGTCCCAGGGCGCGGGCTGGTGCTGGTCCTCGCGCTCGCTCATACCTTGGGCCAGATGGATTCGTCGAGGACGTCGATCGTCGGGGGCTTGGGCGCGGCGGCCTCCAGCAGCTCGACCACCTCGTCGCCGTAGAGCTCCTTGCGCTCCACCAGTGCCTCGGCCACGCGCGCGACCGCCTCCCGGTTGGCGCGGATGCAGCACACGGCCGTGATGTAGGCCTGTCCGAGGATCTGCGCGGCGGCGGCCCGCTTGGAGCGATCGCCGAGGACCGACGCGATCGGATCCGACTGCATCGCGCTGCCGGCACGGGCCCGGTTCATGATCTGCAGCCCGATGCGCTCGAAGCGCTCCATGAGCTCCTGCTCCACGTCGTCCAGGCGGTCCTTGGGCACGCGGCCGCGGAGGTCCAGCGGCTCGGGCCCCATGCCGCTCATGCCGACCATGCGCACGGCGCGCCAGGTCGCGCTCTGGATGTCGCCGCCCACGCCGATCGAGTTCTCGCCATAGAACACGTGCTCTGCCGCCATCGCGCCCAGGGTCCACACGAGGTTGCCGACCTCCTCGTGGCGCCAGCTCGAGAAGCGCTCCTCCTTCTCGATCGCCTGGTGGTGGCCGAGCGAGCCGCCGCGCATGCGGATCGACAGTCGCGTCGAGAGGACGTCCTGCATGTAGACGTGGCTGGTGACCGCGTGCCCCGCCTCGTGGATGGCGACCGCCCGCGTCTCGTCCTCGACGTAGTTGACGCCCACCGCGGTGCCGGACTCGATCGTCGTCATCGCCTCGACCAGGTCCCTGCGGTCGAACTCCGGACGCGCTTCGGAGTGCGCATAGGTCAAAGCCATCGAGCAGACCTGCTCGATCATGGCCGGGGAGTACCCGTTCGTCATGCGCGCCAGCTCGTCGCGGCGCTCGGGGCGGTCGAGGTCCTCCTCGTGCGGGACGCGGCCGAGGTAGAGGTCGAAGATGTCCTTGCGGTCGTCCTTGGTCGGCGTGCGGAACCAGATGTGGCGCCCCATGCGGCCGGGGCGGATGAGGGCCGGGTCGAGCGCCTCGAGCGGCACGTTGGTGGCGCCGATGAAGTAGACCTGCTCGGGGCGCGGCTTGGGCGGCTTGAGCCGCAGGCGCAGCTTCCAGACCCGCCGCGGCACGAGGTAGACGGCGTCCAGGAAGGTGTTGAAGCGGTTGGAGAGGAACTTGCGCACGAAGGGCGGCTCGTCGACGCCGTCCATCTGCACCAGCAGCTGGTTGAGCGCGAGCTGGCCTCCGCCCATGCCGCCCATCCCGGGGAACATCACGCCCTGGATCCGCTCGCGCACCCCGCCGAGGAACATCGGCCCCACCGGTCCCGACGGCTCGGCGCGCGACGCGAAGAGCCGGTCGCGCCACAGGCGGTTCTCGAGGATGAGGTCGCCGGTCGAGGTCAGCGCGCCCCACGGCCCGTACATGGGCGGCTCGTCGAACGCGCTTCGCGTCGGTTCGAAGCCGAATCCGGCGCCGCCCTGGAGCGCCTGGCGCCGCAGGCCGACGGCGTCGATCTCGTCGATGAAGATCATGCAGGTGTCGCCCCACTTGCGGGCCAGGCGGCGGGCCTTGCGGATGAGGAACATCACGACGATGACGTCGAGGCCGATGAACGTCTGCGCGAAGCCCGAGCCCGGCATCGTCACGATCGGCGAGTTGAACGACGTCGCGATGGCCTTGGAAAGCATCGTCTTGCCCGTTCCGGGCGCGCCGATGAAGAGCAGCCCGCGCTCGGGCTTGCCGCCCGCCTTGCGGAACTCGTCGCCGGCCGACCACAGCTCGATGACCTTCGTCACCTCGGCCTTGGGCTCCGCCTGGCCGCGGACGTCCTCGAGCTTGACGCCCCAGTCCGCGTCGCCCGGCTCGTAGCCCTTCATCTGCTTGAGCCCGAAGAAGAGCAGCGGGCCGAAGAGGATGAAGATGTTGGCGAAGAACAGCAGCGGGATCTGGATCCCGTAGAGCAGCATCAGCGGCAGGAAGCGGACGACGGCATCGAGGATGTCGCCCGGGTACACGCCGAAGCCGAGGGCGAGCACCGCCAGCGGCAGCCCCACCAGGACGAGGAACCAGGTCAGGTGGCGGTACTTCGCGCGCCAGTACCAGACGCGGCGTCGCGAGACGATGTCGGCCTGCTGCAGGTCGCGGCCGGCCCCGTACATCGTCGCGCGGGGGATGAGCCGGTGGGCGAGCACGTCGATGAAGCCGCGGAACGCGACGACGAGCCCGAACGTCGCCAGCAGCGCCCAGACCAGCGGCCAGTCGTTGACCCCGTAGAGCCAGGCGAAGACGGCCGGCGACGTGAGGACGGCGACGAACGTCGCGGCGCGCGTGAGCCGCCGCCATTCCCTTTGCAGCGCCATCTGCTCAGCCGCGCGCTGGGGGCCGAACAGCGTCCTCTCCCCATTGGCCATGGTCACCGAAAGTATTGCGAAGAAGCCTTAGTTGCAGATCAAGACTCCGTGCAGATGGCCGTTTTGGCCTTCCACCCGCCCGGCCTAGTTGTCACTCGACCATGCGCGCCTCGTCGACCCGGCTGTGGATCGTGCCGCTTCTGTGCCTGGGAGCGGCCCTCGTCCTCGTGCTCGGGACGCTCGCGATCGACCGGGCCTCCGACTACGACCTGATCTCGTCGAAGGTCACGGGGAGCCCGACCGCGGTGCAGACCGCGTTGAGCACGATCGTCACGGCGATGATCACGCTCATCTCCGTCGTGCTCACGGTCATGACGGTCGCCGTCCAGCTGGCGATGGGGCAGTTCTCACCGCGCATCGTCGCCGCGCTGCTGCGCGACCGCGGCAACCAGCTCGTGTTCGGCCTCTTCGGGGCCACGGGCGTCTACGCGATCCTCGCCCTGACCAAGGTCGACGAGCAGAAGGGCCAGATCCCGGGGCTGACGGTGGTCATCGCCTACGCCCTGACCCTGACCAGCCTCGCGGTGCTCATCCTCTTCGTCAACCGGGCCGGTGAGCGGCTGCGCGCCTCGGGTCTCATCGACCTGGTGGGCGACGAGCTCCATGCGCAGATCGAGCGTCGCTTCGCGCCCGATGACGACGATTCCTCGCCTGCGGCCAACGTCATCCAGGCTCGCTCGCCTGGCATCGTGACCCAGATCGACCGCCACGCCCTCGTCGAGCTGGCCTCGCGCGCCGGATGCGTCCTGGAGCTCACCGCGCGGATGGGCGACTTCGTACCCGGCGGCGCCGCCCTGCTCCACGTCCGGGAGGGCGATCCGACCCGCGTCGCGGGGGCGGCGCGGCACGTCAAGCTCGAGGACGAGCGCACGCACGAGCTCGACCCTGCCTATGGGTTCCGGAAGCTGGTCGACATCGCCGTACGCAGCGCGTCCCAGGATCCGGGCACCACCGTCGAGGCGATCCATCGCATCCACGACTGCATGCGTCAGCTCGCGCCGCGCCGGTTCCCCAGTGGGCGTCATGCGGACGCGAGCGGCCGGGTGCGGTTGATCGAGCCGGTGCGCGGTTGGAACGACTACGTCCTGCTCGCGTTCGAGGAGATCCGGCTTGCGGGGATGCGCTCGCCCCAGGTCACGCGCCGCCTGCGCGCCGCGCTGGAAGACCTCGAGACGGTGGCGCCACCGGAGCGCCTGGCGGCGCTGGAGGAGCAGCTCGAGTTGCTGGAGGCCGACGTGCGGCGCGCCTTCGAGGACGAGACCGACGCCCGCGTTGCGCTCGCCGCCGATCCGCAGGGTCTCGGCTGAACGGATCGACGAACGCGTGTGCCGCGCCCGTCGAGTACCGTGGCCGTCCGTTGCGCGTCCTTCTCGCCGCTCTTGCGCTCGCCGCGCTCGCCCTCGTCGGTCCAGCCTCCGCGCTCGGCGCGCCGGCCGCGAAGAGCTGTCCCAATCAGGACGGCTTCCTCTGTGCGACGCTCGACGTCCCGCTCGACCGCACGGGTGCCATGCCCGGCACCGTGGGCCTGCACTACGCGATCCAGCGGGACGGCCCCAAGCCGCTGCTCGTCGCGCTCTCCGGCGGGCCCGGGCAATCGTCGATCGAGGCGGCCTCGTCGTTCGCGATCTCGCTGGATCCCGCGCTGCGCCGCTACCGGCTGGTCGTCCTGGACCAGCGCGGCACCGGTGCCTCCGGCGTGCTCGACTGCCCGAACCTCCAGCGGCTGCGCTCGCTCGACGCCTTCCTGCCGGCCGAGGTCGGTGCCTGCGCGAATCGGATCGGCCCGCAGCGCGCGTTCTACGCGACGTCGGACACGGTGCTCGACCTCGACGACCTGCGCAGGGCGCTGGGCGCCGACAGGATCGCGCTGATGGGGATCTCCTACGGGACGCACGTCGCCCTGCAGTACGCGCGCGCCTTTCCCCAGCACGTCGATCGGCTCATCCTCGACTCGATCGTCGGCCCCGACGGGCCCGACGCCTTCCTGCTCGACACCTATCGCAACATGCCGCGGGTGCTGGCCGAGCAGTGCGCGCGAGGCGCCTGCCGCAACACGACGACCGATCCGGTCGCCGACGTTGCGGCGCTGGTCCGCCGGATGAACGCCAGCGGGCCACTGCGCGGCGCGTACTTCGACGATCACGGCCGCCGGCGGATGACCCAGTACGCCAATCCCGACGAGCTCTCGTTCCTGCTCACGGCCGGCGACCTGAACCCGTACCTCCAGGCCTCGCTGCCGGCCGCGATGAGTGCGGCGCGGCTGGGCGGCACCGCGCTGCTCATGCGCCTGCGGCGCATCGGCCAGGGTGACAGGACCAAGCTCGGCGACCTGTCGTTCGGCCTCAACGCCGCGACCGGCTGCGCCGACGCCCCGCTGCCCTATTCGCTGCAGACCCCGATCCCGGAGCGCCCCGCCGTCGCCCGCGCGGCTCTGGCCGCGATCCCGCCCACGGACTACGACCCGTTCGACGCGCAGACGGTCCTGCGCACCAGCTACGTCGACGACTGCCTGGAGTGGCCCGCCGGCACCGTCCGCCCGCCCTTCACCGGCCCGCTCCCCGACGTCCCGGCGCTGCTGCTCGCCGGGCGCCTCGACACGCGCACGCCGATGGAGAACGCGCAGGCCACGCAGCGCGAGCTGCCGCACGCCGTGCTCGTCACGCTCAGGGGCTCGGGGCACGACACGCTCGACAGCGACGTCACCGGCTGCACCGCCCGTGCGCTCCGGCTCTTCGTCAACGGCCTCCCGGTCGGCCATCCGTGCGCGGGCAAGGACAACGGCGTGTTCCCGGCGCCGCTGCCACCGCGCTCGCTGAGGGACTTCCGCTCGGCGCCCGGGGTGGGCGGCATGCGCGGGCGCGCGCTCTTCGCCGTGCTCGACACCGCCGCCGACTCGCGCATGACCGCCCTGCAGCTGCTGTTCGCCGGCCTGGACGCGCGCGGCGGCGGGCTGCACGGCGGGAGCTTCTCCAGCCAGTCGGCGCTGGAGGGGCCGCTGCGGCTGCGCCGCTACGCCTACGTGCCCGGGCTGCGGGTCACCGGCACGTTGCACGTGAGCCAGGGCGCGGTCACCGGCACGGTGCGCGTGAGCGGCAAGGCCCACGGCACGCTGACGCTCGATCGCCGCGGCGGCGGCGCCGGCGTGCTCGGCGGCCGGCGCGTGCGCTACGAGCCGCGACGCCGGGCGACGACCGCCGAGCTGCGTACGGGCGGTGGCAGCCTCGAGCGCAGTGTCGACGGGCCGGCGCGGCGCCTGCCGCTGGTCCCCTAGATGATTGATTCCACGACCCCCACGACCATCTGTCCGCGCCCCGCGGCGCCGGATCGCCACCGTCCGAAGGGGTCCGTGGCTCTGCCACTGTCCCCCTTCGGCCCGCGTCGCCCGGCATCCACGGTGCACGGCCATCTGGCCGCGCGGGCCGTGGAATCAATCATCTAGCCCGGAGCGAGGCGGAGCGTGGCGCGCGCCGCGGCCGGCAGGCTCCACGCACCCGTCGCGTCCCTGGCCGCGCGCCCGCGGGGCATGGCGGTGGCCGGCGCGCTGACCATCGCCTTCTCCGCCATCCTGGTCAAGCAGTCGGGCGCCTCGCCATCGACCGCGGCCATCTTCCGCTGCGCCTACGCGGTGCCGGTGCTGTGGGCGCTGGCCTGGCGCGAGGATCGCCGCCTCGGCCCGCGCCCGCGGCGCGCACGGGCGCTGTCCGCGCTGGCCGGCGTGTTCTTCGCCGCCGACCTGATCTGCTGGCACCACGCCATCGAGGAGGTCGGCGCCGGCCTCGCCACGGTCCTCGGCAACCTGCAGGTCGCGTTCGTGACGCTGGTGGCCTGGCTCGTGCTGCGCGAGCGGGTGGCGGCGCGCGTGCTCGGCGTCATGCCGCTCGTCCTGACCGGCGTGGTCCTCATCTCCGGCGCCCTGGAGCACGGCGCCTACGGGAGGGACCCGACGAAGGGGGCGATCTTCGGCGTGGCGACCGCGATGACCTATGCGGGTTTCATCCTCGTCCTGCGCTCAGGCGGCGCCGACCTGCGCCGGCCGGCGGGCCCGCTCTTCGACGCGACGCTCGTCGCCGCGCTGGTCGCCGTCGCCGCCGGCCTGGTCATCGGCGACGCGGACCTGGTGCCGAGCTGGCCCGACCACGCGTGGCTGGCCACGCTGGCGCTGTCCTCCCAGGTCGTGGGATGGCTGCTGATCTCGGCCTCGCTTCCGCGCTTGCCCGCGGCGCTGACCGCGCTGCTGCTGACGATCCAGCCGGTCGGCTCGGTCATCCTCGGCGCGGTGCTGTTCGCCGAGGCGCCGTCGGCCCTGCAGCTCCTCGGCGTGGCGGCCATCCTCTCGGGCCTCGTGCTCGTCGCACGCGTGCGGGCGCCGGCCAGTGAGGGGATCTAAAGCGCGCGTGCCGGCACGCCCTCCACCCGGACGCCGGGCGGCACGTCATGGGTGACGACGGCGCGCACGCCCACCCGCGCGCGCGGTCCGACCGTGACGCCGCGCAGGACCCCGGCCGCCGCGCCGATCGTGGCGCGCTCTCCGATCACCACCGGGGCGGTGAGGACGCCCTGCTCGCGGACCGGCCGCTCGACGTCGCGCACGTCGTGGTCGAAGTCGATGAGCACGGCCTCGTCGCCCAGCCGCGCGCCGGCGCCGATCTCCACGCGCTCGTGCGCGGCGATCACGCAGCGCTCTCCGAGGTCGGCTTCAGGACCCACGTGGACCGCGGCGCCGGCGCCCAGGTGGAAGCGGCACCCGTCGCCCACCCGGCAGCGATCGCCGAGCACGACGAGCGCGCCGGGGGCCAGGTCGAAGCGCACGCGCCGTCCGAGGCGCGGCCGGCCCTGGGTGACGAGTCGGCCCCGCAAGCGCCGGCGTGCCATGGCGAGACGGAGCACCGACCCAGACTAAGGTGCGCGCATCACGCGCCGCATCCGCATCGTGCTGCTCGGCCTGGCGGCTGTCGCGGTCCTGGTCGTGGCCGGGGGGTACGCCGTGCTCGCGCTCACCGGCGGCGACGCGCCGCCGCCACCGGAGCTGTCCGGGAAGCCGGGGGGCGGCGCGGCCGGGGCGGCCGGGGTGCAGCGCTGGCGCCCGCTCGCCCGGCAGGGGACGTTCGTCGGCTATCGCGTCGAGGAGGACTACCTCGGCGTCGGCGCGCGCACGGCCGTGGGCCGGTCCAGTGCGGTCTCGGGCGCGGTCACGGTCGACGGCGAGCGCATCTCGGCCGCGGACTTGACCGTCGACATGCGCACCGTGCACAGCGACCAGTCGCGGCGCGACGAGACGCTGGGCTACCGCGGCATCGAGACCCAGCGCTTCCCGACGGCGCGGTTCACGCTGACCGCGCCGGTCGCCGTCTCGGCCGCCGCGCGCCGGACGACGGGCACGCTCACCCTGCACGGCCGCCGCGTTCCGATCGAGGTGACCGTGCGCGGCCAGCGCGTGGCCGGCGGCCGCCTGGAGCTCGTCGGCAGCGCCCCGATCCGCTTCGCCCGCTTCGCGATCGAGCCGCCCAGCGTCGCCGGCCTCGTCACCGTGCGCGACCACGGCCTGCTCGAGTTCCGGCTCGTGCTGGCGCGCGGCTAGCCAGCTCGAACGCGCGGCGGCGCAGGTCGCCGGCCAGCAGCACGGCCCACCGAGCGGTGAAGCGGGCGTGGGCGCGCCGGGAGTCATGGAGCTCGACCAGGGCCGAGGGCAGGCGCGCGGCGCCCAGCGCGCGGGCGGCGCGATCGGCGATCTCGAGCTGGCCCAGCGCCGTGGGGTGCACCGCGTCGGGCAGCAGCCAGCGCGCGCCGGCGAGGTCGTCGAGGTCGACCACGGCCGCGCCGTGCTCTGCCGCCACCTTGCGCACGATCGAGCTCGCCGCCGCCGGCTTGCCCGCCGCGCGCGGGCGACCGAGCTCGACGGGCAGTGAGCAGAGCAGCAGTCGGTCGCTGCAGGCGGCGAGGGCCGCGGCGATGGCGTCGAGGTCGCGCTCGAACGCCGCGGGGTCGAAGTCCGGCGAGCGCGCGTCGTTGACCCCCGCGTAGAGGCAGCCGAGCTCGTAGGGGCCGGACAGCCGTGGCACGAGGTCGCGCCGGATGTCCGCCGCCCGAGCGCCGTCGCGCGCCAGCTTGGTGAACGGCAGCTCGAGCGCCTCGGCCAGCCACTGCGCCCACGACTGCATCGGCGCGCCCAGGGCGGGCTCGCCGTGACCGTTGGTGATCGAGTCGCCGAGGGCGACCAGGCCGCGCCGCGTCATGCCAGCGCGCCGCGGGCGAGCGTCTCGACGCGCTGGTGCAGCCAGTCGACGGCCAGCTCGTGCTCGGGCTTCATGAGGACGCTGCGCAGCACGCGCGCTCGGTCGGCGTCGAGCTCGAGCCCGGGGTGCCGGGCGGCGAGCGCGTCGCGGCCGAGGCTGACCACGCTGAGGAAGACCGGATCGTCGGCGTCTTCCATGCCCGCCTTCAGGACGGCCTCGCTGGCCGCGTCGACGGTCGACAGCGAGGCGGCGCGGGGCAGGTAGGTGAGGATGTCGAGCTCGGGTTCGAGGTGGAGCGCGAGCGTGTCGGAGCCGCGCACCAGCTCCGCCCACCGGAGCGCGGCTCGGCGGCCGGCGGCGAGGATGGGCCCGAGGCCCTCGTCGGTCGCCAGCGGCAGCGCCTGCAACGTGAGCCACAGCGCCGCGGCGGCGGCGCCCGCGCGCGAGCACTCCAGGCTGATCTCGCCCAGGTGCAGCTCCGCGGAGGTGAAGTAGGTGTAGGCGGACTCGTGGCGGTAGACGCGCCCGACCGACGGATCGGCGAACAGCACCGCGCCGCAGCCGTAGGGCTGCAGGCCGTGCTTGTGCGGATCGACGACCACGGAGTCGCATTGCGCGATCGCGGCGTACGGTGCCGGCGCGACGAGCGGATCCTCGCCGCGTGCCAGCAGCGTGAAGAACCCGCCGTAGGCGGCGTCGACGTGCAGGCGCACGCCGTGGCGCTCGCGCAGAGCCAGCGCCTCGTCGACGCGATCGATCGCACCGACGCCGGTCGTTCCCGTGGTCAGGACCACCGTGCCGACGTCGCCGCGCGCGCACTCCGCCTCGACGGCGTCGAGGTCGATGCGGCCCGCGGGATCCGAGGGGACCGCCGTCGCCATCACGCCGAGCAGGTCGCACATGCGCTCGTGCGTGTAGTGCGCGTCGGCTCCGTGGACGATGCGCTTGCCCGGATGCAGCGTACGGGCGACCCAGAGCGCCTCGAGGTTGGCGATCGTCCCGCTCGAGGTCAGGTGGCCGAGCCCGGGCGCCGGGAGTCCGAACATCGTCCGCAGCTGGTCGACGACCTCGATCTCCAGCGCGCTGGTCCCCGGGCCGCCGTCGAGGGCGTGGTTGTTGGGGTTGACGAGCATGGCCGCCAGGTAGGCCGCCACCGCCACCGGGTGCGGCGGCTTGAGCATCTGGCCGGCGTAGCGCGGATGGAAGAACGGGTAGTGGTCGCCCATCCGCACCGCGAACGCGTCCCACGCCGCGGCCACGCGGTCGGCATCCGGCGCGCTCGCCTTGTGCGCGGCGTAGGGCCCGAACCGAGCCTCCCAGGCGGCGATGAGCGCCGAGGCCTGGGGCACGAGATGCGCGAGCTGATCCTGGCGGCTGGGCGTCGGTGGCACGGCCGCGCATGCTCGCACGGTCGTCCGCATGCGGTGGCGGCGCCGCGCGGCCAGGGCCATGAGGGAGAGAAGGCGGGCGCCCCGCGCAGCGAACGACGCGAAGTGATCGATATGCGGGCAGAAATCGTCATTCGATCTTGCTCGGGCGGCGCCGCGGCGTAGCCACCCACGCATGCGGCTGACCGCGGGCGGTGGCGCGGCCGCTCGCCTCCTCTCCCTCAGTGCCCTGGCCGCGCAGCGCCGCAGACCGCTCACGGCAGACGGCCGGCGCTGGCGGTGAGGCGGCGCAGGCGGCGGGCGTGGGCCGGCGTGAGCTGGCCGGCCTGGAGACGCCAGCGCCACTGGCCACCCGCGCGCCCCGGCATGTTCATGCGCGCGTCCGCGCCGAGGCCGAGGATGTCCTGGGCCTGGAGCATGCACAGGCGCGCCGGCGACGAGAGCGCGACCGAGACGAGGTCCCACCACGGCTCGCGGTCGCCGACGCCGAGTGCGCGCACCGCGGCCGCCGACGAGGGCGGGAGCGACTCGAACCAACCGCGCAGGGTGTCGTTGTCGTGCGTGCCGGTGTAGAGCACCTGGCCGGCGCGGTAGCGCGAGGGATGGTGGGGGCTGTCGGGCTCGCCGGGGTCGAAGCCGAACTGGAGCACGACCATCCCCGGCAGGCCGAGCGACTCGCGCAGGCGCGTCACCGCCGGGGTGATGACGCCAAGGTCCTCGGCGATGAGGGGCAGGCGGCCGAGCTCGCGCCGCGCGGCGTCGAAGACCGCGCGTCCGGGCCCCCGCGCCCAGCGCCCGCCGGCCGCGTCGCGGGCTCCGCGCGGGACCGCCCAGTAGGCGGCGAAGGCGCGGAAGTGGTCGAGGCGCGCGACGTCGAAGAGCTCGAACGTGCGCCGCAGGCGCTCGACCCACCAGCGATAGCGGCGGCGCCGCAGCGCCGGCCAGTCGTAGATCGGGTTGCCCCACAGCTGGCCGCGCGCGGTGAACTGGTCGGGTGGCACGCCGGCCACGACGTCGTCGCGGAAGAGCTCAGGCCAGCGGACGTGGTCGGCCGACCCGGGCGCTACGTAGATCGGGACGTCGCCGATCAGGCGCACGCCGCGCTCCGCGGCATACGCGCGAAGGGCGCTCCACTCGCGCTCGAACCGCACCTGATCCCTCAAGGCCCGAACCCCGCCGGCGAACACAGCCCAATCGTCTGCCCAGAAGGCATGACGCGATCGAAAGGCTTCGAGCTCCGCCGACGACACCGCCGCGCTCGGATCGGCCAGGAGCCCGCGCCACGCCGCGAACGCCGAGGCCGCTTTGTACGGGGAGCGCTGGCGATTCGGCGGCCCGGGCGGCAGGACCTGCCACCACGATTGGCCCGCGGCCGCCAGCCAGTCGACGAACTGGAGTGCGGATGCGCCAAGCTTGCCGTCGGGCAAGGACGTGAGATGGAGTTGCACGCCGCTGGTTCGTGGAAGTCGCATCAGGGAAAGAGGGGTGGACGTGCCCGCCAGCACGAAGGCCAAACCGCCGAGCCGCATCAGGATCGAGCACGCGGCTCCCACCGTGGACGGCGGCCGCTGGCCGATCAAGCGCACCGTCGGCGACACGGTGAACGTGTCGGCGGACATCTTCCGCGATGGGCACGAGGTCCTGCGCGCCGCCGTGCGCTGGCGCGGGCCCGGCGAGCGGCGCTGGCGCGAAGCGCCGCTCACCGCCGTCGACGCCCACCATGACGGCGTGCGCTGGGAGGGCGCCTTCACCGTCGAGGCGCCCGGCCGCACGCAATGGACGATCCAGGCCTGGGTCGACCTCTTCGCCGGATGGCGCGACGAGCTGGCGCGCAAGGTCGACTTCGGCCAGCCCGACCTCAGCGGCGAGCTCAGCGAGGGCGCCGTGCTGCTGCGCGCCGCCGCCGAGCGCGCCAAGGGCGAGGCCGCGCGGGCCCTCGCCGCCGCGGCCGACGCGATCGCGACCGATCCGCAGGCCGCGCTGGCTTCCGAGCTGCTCGAGCTCGTCGAATCCGCGCAGGAGCGCACCGAGGCAACCGAGCTGCCGGCGCCGCTCGGCGTCGACGTCGATCGCACGCTCGCGCGCTTCGGCTCCTGGTACGAGCTCTTCCCGCGCTCGTGGGGCGGCTTCCGCGGTGTGCGCAAGCAGGTGCCCAAGCTGGCGGAGCTCGGCTTCGACGTCCTCTACATGCCGCCGATCCATCCCATCGGCCACACCAACCGCAAGGGGCGCAACAACACGCTGACGCCCGAGCCCGGCGACCCCGGCAGCCCCTACGCGATCGGCAACGAGCACGGCGGCCACGACGCCATCGACCCGCAGCTGGGGACCGAGGAGGACTTCGCCGCGCTGGTGGCCACGGCGCGCGAGCACGACATCGACGTCGCGCTGGACTTCGCCATCCAGTGCTCGCCCGACCATCCGTGGCTCAGGGAGCACCCCGAGTGGTTCTACCGCCGCCCCGACGGGACGCTGAAGTACGCCGAGAACCCGCCCAAGAAGTACCAGGACATCTACAACGTCAACTTCGGGTCCGAGGACTGGCGCGGGCTGTGGGACGCGCTCCTGGGCGTCGTGCGCCACTGGGTCGATCGCGGCGTGACGGTGTTCCGCGTCGACAACCCCCACACCAAGCCGTTCGCCTTCTGGGAGTGGCTCATCCGCGAGATCCGCGCCACGAACCCCGAGGTCGTCTTCCTGGCCGAGGCCTTCACGCGCCGCGCCGTGATGCGCGAGCTCGCGAAGATCGGCTTCACCCAGAGCTACACGTACTTCACGTGGAAGAACCACCGCTGGGACCTGTCGGAGTACGTCGACGAGCTGGCGCACACCGAGGAGGCCGAGTACTTCCGGCCCAACTTCTTCGCCAACACCCCGGACATCCTCACCGACTACCTGGCCGAGGGCGGCCCGCCGGCCTTCGCAGTCCGCCTCATCCTGGCCGCCACCCTGAGCCCCAGCTACGGCATCTACTCGGGCTTCGAGCACTTCGAGCACGTCCAGCGCCCGGGCAGCGAGGAATACCTCGACAACGAGAAGTACGAGGTCAAGCAGCGCGCGCTCGACGGGCCGCTGCTGCCGCTCGTGCAGCGCCTGAACCACGCGCGCCGGAAGAACCCGGCGCTGCAGCGGCTGGAGAACGTCACCTTCCTCGAGACCGCCAACGACGCGCTCATCGCCTACGCCAAGCGCGAGGGGCCCAACGCGATCATCGCCGTCGTCAACCTCGATCCGCACCACCCGCAGGAGGGGCTGGTCCAGGTGCCCTACGAGCTGGCGGTGCCGCCCGCGTTCGCCGTCGACGATCTGCTCGACGGCACCGACTACCAGTGGCGCCTCGGCGGCAACTACGTGCGGCTGGACCCGTCCGAGCGCGCCGGCCACGTGCTACGTGTGCGTACGGGATGAATCCACCGCCTCCGCCCCAATCCTCCGGACACTGGTTCGAGTCCGACCCGCTGTGGTTCAAGAAGGCCGTCTTCTACGAGATCCACCTGCGCGGGTTCTTCGACGGCAACGCCGATGGCTCGGGGGACTTCCGCGGATTGACCGAGAAGCTCGACTACCTGCAGTGGCTCGGGGTCGACGTCATCTGGCTGTTGCCCATGTACGCCAGCCCGCTGCGCGACGGCGGCTACGACATCTCCGACTACTACGCGGTGCACCCCGACTACGGCACGATCGAGGACGTCAAGGCCTTCATCGAGGGCGCCCACGAGCGCGGCATGCGCGTCATCGCCGACCTGGTCATGAACCACACGTCGTCGGACCACGAGTGGTTCCAGCGCGCCCGCGCCGCGTCCGCCGGCTCGCCGGAGCGCGACTGGTACGTGTGGTCACAGACCCCGCAGCGCTACGACGACGCGCGGATCATCTTCACCGACACCGAGACGTCGAACTGGAGCTGGGACGACGTCGCCGGCGCCTACTACTGGCACCGCTTCTTCTCCCACCAGCCCGACCTCAACTACGAGAACCCCGAGGTCCAGGAGGCGATGCTCGACGTCCTGCGCTTCTGGCTGGACCTCGGCCTGGACGGCTTCCGTCTCGACGCGGTGCCCTACCTCTACGAGCGCGACGGCACCAACTGCGAGAACCTCGACGAGACCCATGCCTTCCTCAAGCGCGTCCGCGCCACCATCGACGAGGAGTACCCCGACCGCGTCCTGCTGGCCGAGGCCAACCAGTGGCCCGAGGACGTGGTCCAGTACTTCGGCGCGGGCGACGAGTGCCACATGGCCTTCCACTTCCCGGTCATGCCGCGCATGTTCATGGCCGCCCGCCGCGAGGAGGCCACGCCGCTGTACGAGATCCTCGACCGCACGCCCGCGATCCCGGACAACTGCCAGTGGGGCCTGTTCCTGCGCAACCACGACGAGCTGACCCTCGAGATGGTCACCGACGAGGAACGCGACTACATGTACGCCGAGTACGCCAAGGACCCCCGGATGAAGATCAACCTCGGGATCCGCCGGCGCCTGGCCCCGCTGCTGGACAACGGGCGCGACGAGATGGAGCTCATGCACGCGATCCTCTTCTCGCTTCCGGGTTCGCCGGTCCTCTACTACGGGGACGAGATCGCGATGGGCGACAACGTCTACCTCGGCGACCGCGACGGCGTGCGCACCCCGATGCAGTGGACCGGCGACCGCAACGCCGGCTTCTCGCGCGCGGACTTCGCCCAGCTCTACGCACCGCCGCTGATGGACCCGGTCTACGGGTTCCAGGCGGTCAACGTCGAGGCCCAGCTGCGCACGCCGACCTCGCTCCTGCGCTGGCTCAAGCGCTTCATCGCCCTGCGCAAGGATCACCCCGTCTTCGGGTTGGGGACGTACGAGCCGCTGGAGCCCTCGAACCCGAAGATCTTCGCCCACATCCGCCGTTACGAGGAGGACGTCGTCCTCTGCGTGCACAACATGGCCCGGTCGGCGCAGGCCGTGGAGCTCGATCTGTCAGCCTACGAAGGGCGGTGGCCCGAGGAGATGCTCGGGCGCACGCGCTTCCCGCGCATCGGCGAGCTGCCCTACCTGCTGACGCTCGCCCCGCGGGGCTGGTTCTGGTTTCTGCTCAAGGAGGACCCCGAGGCCGACATGGAGCTGACCGATGGCAAGCGTTGACCTGGCCCGACTCGACGAGGACGCGCTTGCCGAGTGGCTCCTCGGCCGGCGTTGGTTCGGCTCCAAGGCACGCGACGTGGCGCAGATCCACGTCCTCGACGTCGTCCCGCTCATCGACGCGGAGTCCGGCTCGCCCCCGGCACCGGCGCTGGCGGCGGCGCTCGTCGAGGCGCGCTTCCCGGGGGGCACGCACGACGTCTACCAGCTGCTGCTCGCCGTGCGCGAGGACGGCGGCTTCGACGACGCCGTCGTCGGCGAGCTGGGCGGCGTCACCGTCTACGACGCGTTCGCCGACCCCGAGGCCTGCGACGCCATCGGTGGCCTGCTGCGCGACGGCGCCGAGGTCCACGGCGAGCGCGCGCGGGTGGAGTTCCACTGGCTGCCGGGCGTCCAGCCGCCGCAGCCCGGCGCCGCGGTGCGCGCCATGGGCGCCGAGCAGTCCAACACGTCGATCGTCTTCGACGACGCCCTGGTGCTCAAGGCCTTCCGCCGCGTCGAGGCCGGCATCAACCCCGAGCTCGAGATGCTGCGCTTCCTCAGCGAGCGCGGCTTCCCGCACGTCGCCGAGCTCGGCGGGTGGTACCAGTACGAGGGCGAGCTCATGGACGCCACCTTCGGGGTCGTGCAGCGCTACGTGCCCGGCGCCTGGGACGGCTGGGAGCTCGCGCTCGACGACCTCGGAGCCGATCCCGAGCGCTTCGTGGAGCGCCTGCGTGACCTGGGCGCGGTCATCGGCGACATGCACAGCGTGCTGGCCAGTGAGGCCTCGGACCCGGCCTTCGCGCCCGAGGAGCCCTCCGACGAGTCGCTCGCGCTGCTGACCGCCACCATCGACGAGGAGATCGAGCAGGTCTTCCTCGAGCTGCCCGACCTCGACGCGATCGAGCCGATCGCCGGGCGCGCGGCCGAGGTCCGCGACCGCCTCCAGCTGCTGTCGCACGTCGGCGCCCGCGGCAAGCTCATCCGCACCCACGGCGACCTGCACCTGGGCCAGACGATGCTGGCGGCCGACGGCTGGGTCGTCCTCGACTTCGAGGGCGAGCCCGCGCGGCCGCTGCTCGAGCGCCGGCGCAAGCGCTCGCCCCTGCGCGATGTGGCCGGGATGCTGCGCTCGTTCGCGTACGCCGCGTCGGCCAGCGAGCTGCAACGCGGCACGCCCGCGCCCGAGGGCTGGGAGGACCGCGCGCGCGAGGCCTTCCTCAGCGGGTACCTGGAGAGCGTGGACCCCGTGCTCATGCCGCCGGGCGAGGCGCCCACGCGCACGCTGCTGTCGATCTTCGAGCTCGAGAAGGCGGTCTACGAGCTGCGCTACGAGCTCAACAACCGGCCGGACTGGGTCGGCATCCCGGTGGCCGGCATCGCCCGCCTGCTCGAGGAGCCGATTCCGTGACAGCGCGTCATTGCTCGACCGTCGAAAGCGCCGTCTTCCGGAGCGTGTGCTCGCGATGACCGTCGAGACCGACATCGAGGCCATCGTCAAGCGCGACCTGGCCGACCCGCACCGGCTCCTCGGCGCGCACCCCCAGAACGGGGGCGTGGTCGTGCGGGCCTTTCGCCCGGCGGCGGCCAAGGTCGTGGCGCGCCCGGAAGGCGGGGAGCCGGTCGAGCTCGCCCAGCGCCATCCGGCCGGGCTGTTCGAGGGCGAGGTCGCGGGCGCCGCGCTGCCGCTGCGCTACGAGCTCGAGGTGCAGTACGGGCCCGGGGAGAGCTACACGCTGCGCGACCCCTACGCCTTCAGGCCCACGCTCGGGGAGATCGACCTCTACCTGGCCGGCGAGGGGCGCCACGAGGAGCTCTACGAGAAGCTCGGCGCCCACCTGATGGAGATCGACGGCACCACCGGCGTGGCCTTCGCCGTGTGGGCGCCGGCCGCGCGCTCGGTGTCGGTGGTGGGCGACTTCAACTCGTGGGACGGGCGCCTACACCCGATGCGCTCGCTGGGGGCGTCGGGCATCTGGGAGCTCTTCGTGCCCGGCGTGCCCGAGGGTGCGCGCTACAAGTTCGAGCTGCGCACGCCCGACGGCGACATCGTCCTGCGCGCGGACCCCTTCGCCTTCGAGACCGAGCTGCCGCCCAAGACCGCCTCGGTCGTGCACCGCTCGCGCCATGAGTGGACCGACGAGAAGTGGATGGCCCGTCGCGAGCAGGGCGAGCGGCTGCGCGAGCCGGTCTCGATCTACGAGGTCCACCTGGGCTCGTGGCGGCTGAACCCGCTCGAGGACAACCGCTCGCTGACCTACCTGGAGCTGGCCGACGAGCTGGCCGACTACGTCACCGACCTCGGCTTCACCCATGTCGAGCTCATGCCCGTCATGGCGCACCCCTTCACCGGGTCCTGGGGCTATCAGGTGACGTCGTACTTCGCGCCCACCCCGCGCTTCGGCACGCCCGACCAGCTGCGCGCCTTCATCGATCGTCTCCACGAGCGCGGCGTGGGCGTGATCCTCGACTGGGTGCCGGCGCACTTCCCGCGCGACGAATGGGCGCTGGCCAACTTCGACGGCACGGCGCTCTTCGAGCACGCCGACCCGCGCCGCGGCTCGCACCCCGACTGGGGCACGCTGATCTTCAACTTCGGGCGCCACGAGGTGCGCAACTTCCTGCTCTCCAGCGCCCTGTACTGGCTGCGCGAGTACCACGTCGACGGCATCCGCGTCGACGCCGTGGCCTCGATGCTCTACCTGGACTACTCGCGCAAGGAGGGGCAGTGGGTCCCCAACGAGTTCGGCGGGCGCGAGGACCTCGAGGCCGTCTCCTTCCTCAAGGAGCTCAACGAGGTCGCCTACGGGCGCGAGCCGGGGATCATCTCCGCGGCCGAGGAGTCGACCGCGTGGCCCGGCGTCTCGCGCCCGACCTACGTCGGTGGCCTGGGCTTCGGGTTCAAGTGGAACATGGGCTGGATGCACGACACGCTGGCGTACTTCCAGCAGGACCCGGTCCATCGCCGGTACCACCACCACGAGCTGACCTTCTCGCTCGTCTACGCGTTCAGCGAGAACTTCATCCTGCCCCTCAGCCACGACGAGGTCGTGCACGGCAAGGGGTCGCTCTACTCCAAGATGCCGGGCGACCGCTGGCAGAAGCTGGCCAACCTGCGCGCGCTCTACGCCTACATGTGGGGGCATCCCGGCAAGAAGCTGCTGTTCATGGGCGGCGAGCTGGCCCAGGAGCGCGAATGGAGCCACGAGCGCTCGCTGGACTGGCACCTGCTCGAGAACCCCGAGAACGCCGGCGTCCAGTCGCTCCTGCGCGACCTCAACCGCGCCTACCGCGAGCACCCGGCGATGTGGGAGGTCGACGACGACTCGCGCGGCTTCTGGTGGCTCGAGCCCAACGACGCGGCCAACAACGTCGTGGCCTTCTGCCGCGCCGGCGAGGACCCCGAGCGCGACGTCGTGGCCTGCGTGTGCAACCTCTCGCCGGTCCCGCGCCACGACTACCGCCTCGGCCTGCCGCAGGCCGGCCCCTGGCGCGAGATCGTCAACACCGACGCCGAGGCCTACGGCGGCAGCAACACCGGCAACCTCGGCGGCGTCGAGGCCGAGGCGATCGGCTGGGGCGGCCAGCCCTTCTCCGCCGAGCTCACGCTCCCACCGCTGGGCGCGATCTGGCTGGTGCCCGAGCGCTGACCGCGGTCGCGCGGTGCCGGACCGCTAGGCGGCGGCAGGGCCGAGGCCATCGATGCAGAGGTACTTGATCTCGAGGTAGTCGTCGAGCCCGTGGCGCGAGCCCTCGCGGCCCAGGCCGGACTGCTTGACGCCCCCGAAGGGTGCGCCCTCGTAGGAGATGATCCCGGTGTTCACGCCGACGACGCCGAACTCGAGCGCCTCGCCCACGCGCCAGGCCCGGCCGAGGTCGCGGGTGTAGAAGTAGGCGGCGAGGCCCGACTCGGTGGCATTGGCGAGCGCGAGCGCCTGCTCCTCGGTCGCGAAGCGGAAGACGGGCGCCACGGGGCCGAAGGTCTCCTCGACGGCGAGCCGCATGTCGACCGTCGCCCCGGTGAGGACCGTCGGCTCGTAGAACGTGCCACCGAGCGCGTGCTCGCGGCCGCCCACGACCACCTCCGCGCCGCGCGCCACCGCGTCGGCCACGTGCTCGCGGACCTTGGCCAGCGCGCGCTCGTCGATGAGCGGGCCCTGCTCGACGCCCTCCTCGAAGCCGTCGCCGACGCGCAGCGCCTGGGTCTCGCGGGCGAAGCGCTCGACGAATGCGTCGTGGATGCCGTCCTGCACGAGGATCCGATTGGCGCAGACGCACGTCTGCCCGGCGTTGCGGAACTTCGACGCCATCGCGCCGGCCACCGCGGCGTCGAGATCGGCGTCGTCGAAGACGATGAACGGCGCGTTGCCCCCCAGCTCGAGCGAGACGCGCTTGACCGTCTGCGCGGCCTGCGTCATCAGCAGGCGGCCGACGGGCGTCGAGCCGGTGAAGGTGATCTTGCGCACGAGCGGCGACTGCGCCAGCTCGCCGCCGACCTCCTCGGCGGGGCCGCAGACGATGTTGAGCACGCCGTCGGGGACGCCGGCACGCTGCGCGAGCTCTCCCATCGCCAGCGCCGAGAGCGGGGTGGCCGGCGCGGGCTTGACCACCATCGTGCAGCCGGCGGCCAGCGCCGGCGCGACCTTGCGGGCGATCATCGCCATCGGGAAGTTCCACGGCGTGATGGCGGCGCACACGCCGACGGGCGCGCGCAGCGTCAGCAGCCGCCGCCCGTCGGCCGGCGACGGGATCACCTCGCCGTACGCGCGCTTGGCCTCCTCCGCGTACCACTCGATGAACGTCGCGCCGTAGAGGATCTCGCCGCGCGCCTCGGCCAGCGGCTTTCCCTGCTCGGCGGTGAGCAGCGTCGCGAGGTCGTCGACGTGCGCCACGATGAGGTCGTGCCAGGCGCGCAGCGCCACCGCCCGTGCCTTGGCCGGCGTGGCCGACCACGGGCCCAGCGCGGCGTGGGCCGCCGCGATGGCAGCGCCTGCGTCCTCGCGCGTGCCGCGCGCCACGCGGGCGATCGCATCGCCCGTCGCCGGATCCGTCACGTCGTCGCGCTCGTCGCCCGCGCCGGCCACCCACCGGCCGCCGATCAGCAGGTCCTCTCGCAGGAGCTCGAGGTCGCGGAGCGGGGGACGCGGGACGGTCGGCTCGGGGCGCAGCACGCTCACGACGGATCGTTCGAGGGGGTGGACAGCGGCAGATCCTTTTGCCAAGGTTCGCATATCGTGCAAGTGGCCGCAATACGAGCAGTTGGCGAGGTCGACCGCCGGCACGTCTTCCACCCCTTCAGCGTGCTTGCCGAGCACGAGTCCGACGGGCCGCGGCGCGTCATGGTCGCCGGCCATGGCAGCACGCTGACCGACGACCAGGGTCGCACGTACCTCGACGCGATGGCCGGCCTGTGGTGCGTGAACGTCGGCTACGGGCGCCCGGAGATCGCCGACGCGCTGCACCGCCAGACGCTGCGGCTGCCTTACTACCACTCGTTCTCGTCCATGGCGACGGACACGCCGGCGCTCCTGGCCGAGCGCATCATCGGCCTCGCTCCGCCGGGCATGTCGAAGGTGCTGTTCGGCAACAGCGGCTCGGACGCCAACGACACGCAGGTCAAGCTCGTGCGCCTGTACAACAACCTGCTCGGGCGCCCGCAGAAGAAGAAGGTGATCTCGCGCCTGCGCGGCTACCACGGCGTGTCGCTCGCCTCGGCCAGCCTCTCCGGCCTGCCGGGCATGCACCGTAGCTTCGATCTGCCGCTGGACGGCATCCTCCACACGCGCGCGCCGTACCGGCTGTGGGAGGCGCAGCCCGGCGAGGACGACGCCGCGTTCAGCGCGCGGCTCGCGGCCGAGCTCGAGGAGCTGATCCTCGCCGAGGGCCCCGACACGGTGGCGGCCTTCATCGCCGAGCCCGTCCAGGCCGCCGGCGGCGTGATCGTCCCACCCGCCGGTTACTTCCCGGCCATCCAGGAGGTCCTGCGCCGCCACGACGTCCTGCTCGTCGCCGACGAGGTCGTGTGCGGCTTCGGCCGGCTCGGCACCTGGTTCGGCAGCGAGGTCCTGGGCGTCGAGCCCGATCTCGTGACCGTGGCGAAGGGGCTCACCTCGGCCTACGTGCCGCTGTCGGCGTGCATCGTGTCTGAGAAGGTCTGGCGCGTGCTCGCCGATCGCAGCGCCGGGGCGACGTTCGCCCACGGCTACACCTACACCTCGCACCCGGTGTGCGCCGCCGCCGCGATGGCCAACCTCGACCTCATCGAGCGCGAGGGCCTGCGCGAGCAGGCGGTCGCGCGCGGCGACTACCTCCTCCGCAACCTGACGGAGGCCCTCGCGCGCCACCCGCTCGTCGGAGAGGTCCGCGGGCTCGGGCTGATCGCCGCGGTCGAGCTCGTCGCCGGCACGGACCCGCTGGCGAGGTTCGACTCGCCGGGATCGATGGCCGCACGCGTCGCCCGCGAGTGCCTCGAGCGCGGCGTCATCACGCGCGCGCTGCCGGAGGGCGACTCGATCTCGTTCTCGCCGCCCTTCGTCATCACCGAGGCGGAGATCGACGAGGTCGTCCGCGTCGTGCGCGAGGCGGTGGACGTCGTGGCCGGCGAGGTGGCCTGAGCCGCGATGGCCGCGGCGCCGCGACCCCGCCGTCTCGGGTTGGTCGTCAACCCGATCGCGGGCATGGGCGGTCGCGTGGCGCTGAAGGGCACTGACGGCGAGTTGGCGCTCCGCCTCGCGCGCGAGCGCGGCGCGGTGCCGGTGGCGCCGGAGCGCGCCGGACGCGCCCTTCGGCGGCTGGTGGCCGGCGGGCCGCCGCTGCACGTGCTCGCGGCCCCCGGGACGATGGGCGCCGATCTCGCCGCCACGGCGGGGCTCGACGTCGAGACGACCGCGCCGCCCTCCGCGCCGGGGCGCGACACCCGCCCAGCCGACACGCGCAACGCCGTGGCCGAGATGCGCGAGCGCGCCGTCGACCTGCTGCTGTTCGCCGGCGGCGACGGCACCGCGCGCGACATCGTCGACACGATCGGCGCCGATCTGCCGCTGGTCGGTGTGCCGACCGGCGTGAAGATGCACTCCGGCGTGTTCGCCGCCACCCCGGACGCCGCCGGCGCCGCCGCCTCGGCCTACCTGCGCGACCCCGGCCCCGGCGCTCTGCGCGAGGCGGAGATCGCCGACGTCGACGAGGACGCCGCCCGGCACGACCGCGTCGCGGCGCGGCTCTACGGAAGCGCGCTCGTCCCGCGCCAGCCCAATCTCATGCTGGGCGCCAAGACGCCGTCGACGGCCTCGGCCGACGCCGCGCTGGACGCGCTCTGCGCGCAGGTCGCCGCGACGCTGCCGCGCGGGCGCCTGACCCTGCTGGGCCCGGGGACGACGACCGCCCGCGTGCTGGCGCACCTGGGCCTGCGCGGCACGCTGCTCGGCGTCGACGCGGTGCGCGACGGCACGCTGGTGGCACCCGACCTCGACGAGGCCGGCGTGCTCGCGCTCCTCGACGAGGCCGACGGCGACGGCGACGGCGCCCTGCTCCTCAGCGGCGTCGTCGGCGGGCAGGGCTCGCTCTTCGGGCGCGGCAACCAGCAGCTCAGCCCGCGCGTCCTGCGGCGGCTGGGCCGCGATCGCATCGAGGTGCTCGCCGCCGCCGACAAGCTGCTGCACCTGAGCCCGCCGCGCCTGCGCGTGGACACCGGCGACGACGAGGTCGACGCCGAGCTCTCCGGCTACCTCCAGGTGCGCGTGGCACCGGGCCGGACGATCGTGATGAAGGTCTCGACGTGAACAGGAGGCGCGCATGACCGCCCACCCGTACATGGCCAGCTCGTCGCCCGAGCTCCTGCAGGAGCTGCTCGACGCCGTCGGCGTCGAGGACGCCGAGGAGCTGTTCGCGCAGATCCCGGCGGAGCACAGGACCGCCCGCGAGCTGATGCTGCCGCGCGCGCTGCGCTCGGAGGCCGAGCTGAGCCGGCACCTGCGCACCACGCTGGCGCGCAACGCCAACTGCGAGGAGCACCTGAGCTTCCTCGGCGGCGGCGTCTGGCAGCACCACGTCCCCGCGGTGTGCGACGAGCTGGCCCAGCGCACCGAGTTCCTCACGCCGGTCTGGGGCACGCCGGCGTCCGACCTCGGGCGCAACCAGGCGTGGTTCGAGTTCGCCAGCCAGCTCGGCGAGCTGCTCGACCTGGACTTCGTCGGCCTGCCCGTCTACAGCTGGGGCTGCGCCGCGGGCCACGCCATCCGGATGGCCGCGCGCCTCACCGGACGCCGCGAGGTGCTCGTGCCCGCGCTGCTCGACGCCGAGCGCCGCGCCGTGATCGCGACGTACTGCGAGCCGCCCGAGATGGCGAGCCACCTGACCCTCGTCGACGTCGAGGCCGACCCGGCCACCGGACAGCTCGACCTCGACCACCTCGCCGCCGTGCTCTCCGAGCGCACGGCCGCCGTCTACTTCGAGACCCCGGGATCGCTGGGCGTCATCGAGACCGGCTGCGCGCGGATCGCCGACCTGGCGCGCGAGCACGGCGCCGAGACGATCGCCGGCGTCGATCCGCTCTCGCTCGGCGTGCTCGCCCCGCCCGGCGCCTACGGCGCCGACATCGCGGTCGGGTCCACGCAGCCGCTCGGCGTGCACATGCACTGCGGCGGCGGCGTCGGCGGCTTCATCGCCACGCGCGACGAGGAGCGCTACGCCCGCGAGTACCCGACCCTGAACGTCAGCCTTGCGCCCACGCGCGTCGAGGGCGAGCACGGCTTCGCGCTCACGCTCTTCGAGCAGTCCTCCTACGGCTCGCGCGAGCACGGCAAGGACTGGACCGGCAACTCGGTCTACCTGTGGGCCGTGGTCAACGCGGCCTACATGGCGCTCATGGGGCCGCGCGGGTTCGTCGAGCTCGGCGAGTCGATCCTCCAGCGCAGCCACTACGCCGCGAATCGGATCGCCGAGCTGCCCGGCGTGCGCGTGCGGTGGCCGGGCTTCTTCAAGGAGCTGGTGGTCGACTTCACCGACACCGGCCACACGGTGGCCGAGGTCAACGCCGCGCTGCTTCGGCTCGGGATCTTCGGCGGCGGCGACCTGTCGTACGCCCACCCCGCCCTGGGGCAGTGCGCCCTGTACTGCGTCACCGAGGTGCACGCCCAGGAGGACGTCGACCGGCTGGCCGGTGCGCTGGCGGAGGTGACCCGATGACGCGCCTGCCCCGCTATCGCTCGGCCGCGTGGGACGAGCCGCTGGTCATGGAGATGGGCCGCCCCGGCCGCCGCGGGCAGCTGCCTCCACAGATCGAGCCCGGCATCCGCGAGGCCGTCGGCGACGGCGCCGATCTGGTCCCCGAAACGGTCCGGCGGGCCGCGCCGGCCGAGCTGCCCGAGCTCACCGAGTTCGAGGCGCAGCGCCACTACCTGCACCTGTCGCAGATGACCCTCGGGA
>DASVFT010000118.1:0-15335 GCA_036379935.1 Solirubrobacteraceae bacterium
CCCGACGCGGTGGTCCAGGACGCGCTGCGCGGGATCGAGGCCGCACACGGTGACCGCGTGCGCGTCTCCTACGATCCCGCCTACGTCGTCCGGATCGATGCGCCCGTCCAAGGCAAGGTCGGCATCATCTCGGGTGGCGGCTCCGGCCACGAGCCCATGCACGGCGGCTTCGTCGGGCCGGGCATGCTGGACGCCGCCTGTCCCGGCGAGGTCTTCACCTCGCCCACGCCCGACCAGATGCTGGAGGCGACCAAGGCCGTCAACGGCGGCGCCGGGGTCGTGCACGTCGTCAAGAACTACACCGGCGACGTCATGAACTTCGACATGGCCGCGGATCTGGGCAAGACCGAGGACATCGAGGTCGAGACGGTCCTCACCAACGACGACGTGGCGGTGGAGGACTCGCTCTACACCGCCGGCCGTCGCGGCGTGGGGGTGACGGTGCTGGTCGAGAAGATCGCCGGCGGGGCGGCGGAGGACGGCCGCAACCTGCAGGAGGTCGCCGATCTCGGCCGGCGGGTCAACGCCAACGGCCGCTCCATGGGCATGGCGCTGACGCCGTGCATCACCCCCTCCTCGGGAGAGCCGAGCTTCGAGCTCGGCGACGACGAGGTCGAGATCGGCATCGGCATCCACGGCGAGCCGGGGCGCTACCGCGAGCAGATCGGACCCGCGTCGCAGGTCGCCGAGCGGCTGATGACGCCGATCCTCGAGGACCTGCCCTTCTCGTCGGGCGACCGCGTCCTGGCCTTCGTCAACGGGATGGGTGGCACGCCACTGCTCGAGCTCTACGTGGTCTACGCCGAGGTGGCGAAGATCGCGCAGGAGCACGGGCTGACCATCGAGCGCAACCTGATCGGCAACTACATCACCTCGCTGGAGATGCAGGGCTGCTCGATCACCCTGGTCAAGCTCGACGACGAGATGGTGCGCTACTGGGACGCGCCCGTGAACACGCCCGCGTTGCGCTGGGGCACGTAGAGCGGTGATTGATCGCGACGGCGCCCTGGAATGGATGCGCCGCTTCGCCGGCGAGATGGGCGAGCGCCGTCAGGAGCTCGTCCGTCTCGACACGGCGATCGGCGACGGCGACCACGGCACGAACATGGACCGGGGCATGCGCAAGGCGCTCGAGAAGCTCGAGGCGTCCGAGCAGGCCGACCCCGGCGCGGTCCTGAAGACCGTGGCCATGGCGCTGGTCTCCAGCGTGGGCGGCGCCGCGGGACCGCTCTACGGGACGCTGTTCCTGCAGATGGGCACCGCCCTGTCCGGCCAGGCCGAGGTCGACCTGGCCGGCTGGGCCGGGGCGTGGCGCAAGGGCCTGGAGGGCGTCCAGGCGCGGGGCAAGGCAGAGCCGGGCGACAAGACGATGGTCGACGCGCTCATCCCGGCCATCGAGGCCCTGGAGCGGTCGTCCGACCTCGGCGAGGGCCTGCGCGCCGCGGCGCAGGCGGCCGAGGAGGGCATGCGGGCGACGACGCCGCTCGTCGCCCGCAAGGGCCGCGCCAGCTACCTGGGCGAGCGCAGCCAGGGCCACCAGGACCCGGGTGCAACCTCCACCTACTACCTCTTCAAGAGCGCCGAAGAGGCGCTCGCAGGCTGAAAGGAGAACGCGGATGGCACAGTACGCAGCAGCGCTCGATCAGGGCACCACGAGCTCGCGGGCCATGATCTTCAACCACGAGGGCCGCGTGGTCTCCGTGTCGCAGAAGGAGCACGAGCAGATCTATCCCAAGCCGGGGTGGGTCGAGCACGACCCGCAGGAGATCTGGGCGCGCTCCCAGGAGGTGCTCGACGAGGCGCTGAGCGAGGCCGGCGGGAACAGGGACGACATCGCCGCGCTCGGCATCACCAACCAGCGCGAGACGACGGTCGTGTGGGACCGCAACACGGGCGAGCCGGTCATGAACGCCATCGTCTGGCAGGACACCCGCACCGACAAGCTCGTGGACGAGCTGTCGCGCGACGGGGGCCAGAACCGCTTCCAGGAGCGAGTCGGCCTGCCGCTGGCCACCTACTTCTCGGGGCCGAAGGTGCGCTGGATCCTCGACAACGTCGACGGCGCGCGCGAGAAGGCGGAGGCGGGTGACCTCGCGTTCGGCAACATCGACACCTGGCTCATCTGGAACCTCACCGGCGGCACGAACGGCGGCCTGCACATCACGGACGTCACCAACGCGAGCCGCACGATGCTGATGGACCTCAAGACCCTTCAATGGGACGAGGACATCGCCTCGACCATCGGCGTGCCGATGTCGATGCTGCCCGAGATCCGCGCCTCGAGCGAGGTCTATGGCGAGGTCGCTGCGGGTGGCTTCCAGGGCATCCAGATCGCCGGCGACCTCGGCGACCAGCAGGCGGCCACCTTCGGCCAGGCCTGCTTCTCGCCGGGCGAGGCCAAGAACACCTACGGCACGGGCAACTTCCTGCTGCTCAACACCGGCACCGAAGCCGTGCTGTCGAAGAACGGCATGCTCACGACCCTGGGCTACAAGATCGGCGACAACGACGCCGTCTACTGCCTGGAGGGAGCGATCGCGATCACCGGGGCGCTCGTGCAGTGGCTGCGCGACAACCTCAAGATGATCCAGGCGGCGCCCGAGGTCGAGGAGCTGGCCCAGACGGTCGAGGACAACGGCGGCTGCTACATCGTGCCGGCCTTCTCGGGCCTGTTCGCGCCGTACTGGAAGTCCAACGCCCGCGGCGTGATCGCGGGCCTGACGCGCTACGTCAACGCCGGCCACATCGCGCGCGCGACGCTGGAGGCCACGGCCTACCAGAGCCGCGAGGTCGTCGAGGCGATGAACCAGGACTCGGGCGTCGACCTCGAGTCGCTGAAGGTCGACGGCGGCATGGTGCAGAACGACCTGCTCATGCAGTTCCAGGCCGACCTGCTGGGCGTGCCGGTGATCCGGCCCGAGGTGGCCGAGACGACCGCGCTGGGCGCCGCGTACGCGGCCGGCCTCGCGACGGGGTTCTGGGACAGCGAGGAGGACCTGCGCAACAACTGGGCGGAGGACAAGCGCTGGGAGCCCCAGATGGACGCGGCCCAGCGCGACGAGTACTACAAGTACTGGAAGAAGGCCGTCACGCGGACCTTCGACTGGTTCGATTCGGAGTCCTGAGGGTACGTGCCCGCCCCGGGCGCGCAGCCGCGCCCGGGGCGGGAGTAGCCTGGATCCATGGCCACGCTGAGCACCGAAGTCCTCGTCATCGGCGGCGGGGCCACGGGCGCGGGCGTGGCCTGGGATGCGGCGCTGCGGGGCTTGGACGTGGTGCTCGTCGATCGCGCCGATCTCGCCGAGGGGACAAGCGGGCGCTTCCACGGCCTCCTGCACTCCGGCGGGCGCTACGCGGTCAAGGACCCGCACGCCGCCGAGGAGTGCATCGCCGAGAACCGCATCCTGCGCCTCGTGGCCTGCGACTGCATCGAGGACACCGGCGGCTTCTTCGTCACCACCCCGTGGGATGACCCCGACTACGCCGACCGCTTCGCCGCCGGCTGCCGCGCCACCGGCGTCGACTGCGAGGAGATCGACCGCGAGCAGGCGCTGCGCGAGGAGCCGCGCCTGAACCCCGCCATCTCGCGCGCCTTCCGCGTCCCCGACGCCAACATCGACGTGTGGAAGACCGTGTGGGCGATGGCCCGCGGCGCGCAGCAGCGCGGCGCGCGCGTGCTGCCCTACCACGCGGCGGTCGCCGTGCACCGCGACGGCGACGAGGTGACGGGCGCGCGCGTGCGCGACGCCCGCACGGGCGAGGAGACCGACATCGAGGCGCGCGTCACGGTCAACGCGGCGGGCGCGTGGGCCGGGGAGATCGCCGATCTGGCCGGCATCGAAGGCGTCCGCGTGCTGCCGGGCCGGGGGATCATGATCGCCATGAACCACCGGCTCGTGAACACGGTGGTCAACCGCTGCCAGATGCCGACCGACGGCGACATCCTGGTTCCCATTCGCACCGTCTGCGTCATCGGCACGACCGACGAGCACACCGACGACGCCGACGACCACACCGTCCTCGAGGCCGAGGTCGACGCCATGCTCGACGACGGTGAGAAGCTCGTGCCCGGCTTCCGCCGGGCGCGAGCGCTGCGCGTGTGGACGGGCGTGCGGCCGCTGTTCGAAGACGCCAAGGCGGGCGACGTCGACACGCGCGACGTCACGCGCGCCCACGCGCTGCTCGACCACGCCCAGCGCGACGGCGTCGGGCGCTTCGTCACCATCACGGGCGGCAAGCTCACCACCTTCCGTCTCATGGCCGAGGAGACCGTCGACGCCGTCTGCCGCCAGCTCGGCGAGCAGCGTCCCTGCACGACGCGGACGGAGCCCCTGCCCGGCTCGGAGGATGGCGAGTACTACCGGCTCGGCGAGCGGCTGGCCCACAAGGAGGCCCACCTCACCGAGGACCAGCTCATCTGCGAGTGCGAGATGATCCCGCGCAGCCGCCTCGAGGACTCCATGCGGCAGCGCGCGAGCACCAATCTCGACGACATCCGCCGCCAGCTGCGGCTGGGGATGGGGCCTTGCCAGGGCGGCTTCTGCATCTATCGCGCGACGGGGATCCTGCACGGGCTCGACGGACTGAGCGCGGTGGAGGCCAACGGCACGCTGCTGGGCTTCCTGCAGGAGCGCTGGAAGGGCGTCTGGCCGATCCTCTACGGCGACCAGCTGCGCCAGGCGCGCCTGGACGACTGGATCTTCCAGGGCGTGCTCGACGTGGAGCACCTGCCGTCGCCCCCGCCCACACCTACGCCAGGCGCGGAGTCGCCAGGAGGGGGGGCCCCGTGGGCCTGAGAGCCGAGCTGCACTTCGACGCCGTGGTCATCGGCGCCGGCACGGCGGGCCTCGTGGCGGCCGCGCGGCTGGCCGAGGGTGGGGCGAAGGTGTGCGTGCTGGCCAAGGGCGTCGGCTCGACGCACCTGGCCGCGGGGACCATCGACGTCCTCGGCTACGCGCCCGAGCGCGTCGACGAGCCGGGGCATGCGCTGGGCGAGCTCGCCGCGCGCCGGCCGGACCATCCCTATGCGCTGCTGGGCGCCGACGCGGTGGCCGAGGCGCTGGAGTGGTTCTCCGCGCGCGTGGAGGCCGGGCCGCTGCCGGGCTATCGCTACGTCGGCGGCCTGGAGCGCAACTACCTGCTTCCGACGGCGGTCGGCGTGCTGCGCCCGTCGGCGCTGGTGCCCGAGACGATGGCCGCGGGCGACGCGCGCGAGCGCACCGCGGTCACCGTCGTGGGCACGCGCGTGCTGCGCGACTTCCACGCGTCCCTGTGCGCGGCCAACCTCCAGCAGGCCGACATCGCCGCGCGGCCGGTCGAGGTCGAGATCGAGGTCGAGCGCGCCGATCAGAACGCGCTGGGACTGGCGCGGCGCTTCGACGATCCCGCGTGGCGCGCCGCCTTCGCCGCGCGGCTGGCGCTCGTGCTGGGCGCCGAGGAGCGCGTGGCCTTCCCGGCGGTGCTGGGCCTCGCTGACCCGCACGGCGTGTGGGCCGACCTCGAGCACCGCCTCGGCCGCAGGGTCTTCGAGATCCCGACGCTCCCGCCATCGGTCCCCGGCATGCGTCTCTTCGAAGTGCTGCGCGCCGCGCTGCGCGGCGCGGGCGGGCGCCTCGTGCTCGGGTCGGAGGTGGTGAGCGCCGACCGCGAGGCCGGGCGGGTGGTCGCCGTGCGCGCCCACGCCGCCGGACACGACGTCCGCTACATGGCGCCGTCGTTCGTGCTGGCCACCGGCGGCTTCGGCTCGGGCGCCATCGAGGTCGACTCGCGCTGGGCCACGCGCGAGAGCGTCCTCGACCTGCCGCTGCGCGGGGTGCCCCCCGAGGGCGAGCCGCGCTTCCTCAGCCGCTATCTCGACGAGCAGCCGATGGCACGCGTCGGCGTGGCGGTCGACGCCCACCTGCGCGCCGAGGGCGCCGAGAACGTGGTCGTCGCCGGGGCTGCGCTGCCCGGTGCCATCCCATGGCGCGAGGGCTCCGGTGAGGGCATCGCGGTGGCCAGCGGCTATCGCGCGGCGGGCGTCGTGCTGGCCGAGCACTCCGCGGCGAAGGCGGAGGCGACGGCGTGAGCGACGCCGTCCTGCATGAGCTGCTGCGCGGCTCGCTCGACCACTGCGTGAAGTGCACGATCTGCGAGACCGCCTGCCCGGTCTCCAACGTCACGCCGCTCTTCCCCGGGCCGAAGTACGCCGGACCGCAGGCCGAGCGCTATCGCGTGGCCGACCAGCCGTCGAACGAATGGTCGGTCGACTACTGCTCGGGGTGCGGGATCTGCACCCAGGTCTGCCCGCAGGGCGTGAAGATCGCCGAGATCAACGCCCAGGCGCGCAACAAGCTCAAGCGCCAGAAGGGCGTGCCGCTGCGCGACCGCATCATCACGCGCCCGACGTGGCTGGGGCGGCTGGGCACGCCCGCCGCGCCGCTGGCCAACCTGACGTTGACGTTCCGCCCGGCGCGGATCCTCGGCGAGAAGCTCCTGGGCGTCCATCGCAACGCCCCGGCGCCCCGGTTCGCCGGCCGGCGCTTCTCGCGCTGGGCGCGCAAGCACTCCGCCCCAATCTCCCCCACCCGCCCACGCAAGATCGTCTACTTCCACGGCTGCGGCACCGAGTACTACGAGCCGCAGGAGGGCGAGAAGGTCGTCGCCATCCTCGAGCACAACGGCTTCGCGGTGCAGGTGCCCAAGCAGGACTGCTGTGGCCTGCCGCTCCAGTCCAGCGGGCTCTTCGACGACGCCCGCAAGACCGTGCTGCGGCTGGCGCGGGCGCTGGCGCCACACGTGCGCGACGACGACACGATCATCGTCGGCAACGCCACCAGCTGCACGCTGATGCTCAAGCGCGAGGCGCGCGAGATCCTCGGGCTCGAGGACGACCCGGACCTCAAGCTCGTCTCCGAGCGCACCTACGACATCTGCGAGCTGCTGCTCGAGCTGCACGACCGCGGCGAGCTGCGCACCGACTTCCAGCCCGTGAACGAGACGATCGCCTACCACGCCCCGTGCCAGCAGCAGGGCCACTGGATCGGCAAGCCGGCGCTCGAGCTGCTCGCCCTCGTGCCCGGTCTCGAGGTGAAGGAGATGACCGCCCGCTGCTGCGGCATCGCTGGGACCTACGGGCTGAAGGTCGAGAAGTACCCGATCGCGATGGACGTCGGCCGCAGCCTCTTCGACCAGGTCCGCGCGTCGGGCGCCGCGACCGTGGCCTGCGACAGCGAGACCTGCCGCTGGCAGATCACCCACGGCACGCAGCGGCCCTCGGTGCATCCGATCGACTTCCTGCACCGGGCCTACGGGCTCTAGCCGGCTCTAGCCGTCGAGCAGCTGATGCACGAAGCGCACCGCGAGCGCGCCGTCGCCGACCGCGGCGGCGACGCGCTTGGTCGCCGCCGAGCGCACGTCGCCGGCGGCGAAGACGCCGGGGCGGACGGTCTCGAGCATGAACGGCTCGCGGCGGTTCTCGGGCCACGAGCGATAGCCGCTGTAGGCGCGGGCGCCGGGCCCGCAGAGGACGAAGCCGGCGTCGTCGACGGCGAGCATCGAGCCCACCGCCTCGGTGCACGGGTCGGCGCCGATCATCACGAAGACCGCGGCCGCGCCGACCTGCTCGGTGCGCCCGTTGTCCGCGGCTCGCAGGCTCACCGAGTCCACCGTGCCGTTGCCGTGCACGGCGGCGACCTCGGTCCGGGGGACGACCTCGATGTTCGGCGCGCGCTCGATGCGGTCCAGCAGGTACCGCGACATCGTCCGCGCCAGGCTGTCGCGGCGGATGACGATCCGTACGCTGCGCGCCTCGCGGGACAGGTACACCGCCGCCTGCCCGGCCGAGTTGCCACCGCCGACGACGATGACGTCCTGGCCGGCGCAGCGGCGGGCGTCGGTGGCGCTGGCGATGCTGTAGACGCCGGCGCCGGTGAAGCGGTCGACGTTCTCGGCCTGCAGCGAGCGCCAGCGCGCGCCGGTGGCGACGAGCACGGTGCGGCCGAGGACGTGCTGGCCGTCGTCGAGGTCGACGCGGATCGTCGCTTCCGGGCCGTCGACGATCTCGACGGCGCTGTGGAAGCTCGAGAGGACGGCGTCGAAGCGCTGGGCCTGCAGCGTGGCCTTGCGCGCCAGCTCGGTGCCGGTGATGCCGGTCGGGAAGCCGAGGTAGTTTTCGATGCGCATGCTCGTCCCCGCCTGGCCGCCGGGCGCCCACGCCTCGGCGACGAAGGTGCGCAGGCCCTCGGAGGCGCCGTAGACGGCGGCGGCGAGGCCGGCGGGCCCGGCGCCGAGCACGACGAGGTCGAAGCGCTGGCCGTCGACGTCGGCGCGCAGGCCCAGCTCGCGCGCGACCTGCGCGGGCGACGGGTTGCGCAGCACCTCGCGGTTGCGCACGAGCACGGGCGTCTCGTCGCGCGGGATGTTCAGCCATTGCAGCAGCTGGGCGCTCTCGGCGTCGGCGTCGACGTCGAACCACCGCACGGGGAGCAGGTTGCGCTCGAGCAGGTCGCGGACCTGGAAGGCGCGGTTGGAGCCGCGCGGGGCGATGAGCCGCAGGATGCCGATGCCGTGGTCCTCCAGCCAGGCGCGGCGGGCGGCCATCGTGCGCAGGACGTGCTCGGCGAATTCGGGCCACTTGGCCGCCATGTGGCGCAGCTTCGTGCGGTCGAAGGCGATGACGTCGGTGGGCTCGGCAGCGATGCAGGCGGCGATCGTCGGCTCGCCGGTGAACATCGAGATGTCGCCGATGAACGAGTGGTCCTGGCGCGCGAACCACACCTCCTTGCCGGGGTGGTAGTCGAAGAAGTCGACCGCGCCGCGCTCCATGACGAAGAACGGCGCGTCGCGGATCCCCTGGTCGAACAGCACCTCGCCCGCGGCGAACGAGCGGCGCTCGCCCATCGGCCTCAGTCGCTGGAGCTTGGCGTCGGACACCGGCGGATAGAGGATCTCGTCGCTGAGATCCGGGAACGTCTCCGCCTTCACGCGATTGGGCACTGAGCAGAGGGTAACCGCGCCCGACGCTCGGGTTCGAGGCGGCTCACGTACGCTGTCGCCGTGGTCGGCATCGTCGTCGTCTCCCACAGCGAGGCGCTCGCCGAGGGCGTCGTGAGGCTGGCGCGCGAGATGGGCGGCGAGGAGCTCGCGCTCGAGGCCGCTGGCGGGATGGAGGAGCCCGGGGCGCTGGGCACCGACGCCGAGCGCGTGCGGGCCGCGATCGAGCGCGCGATGTCCGAGGACGGCGTGCTCGTGCTCATGGACCTCGGCTCGGCGCTGATGAGCACGGAGTTCGCGATCGAGATGCTCGGCGATGCGGCCGGGCGCGTGCTGATGAGCGAGGCGCCGCTGGTCGAGGGCGCGGTCGCCGCCGCGGTCGCCGCGCGCGGCGGAGCGTCGCTGGAGGAGGTCGCCGACGAGGCGCGCGGCGCGCTGGCGATGAAGGCGACGCAGCTGGGGGCGGAAGCGCCCGGCGACGCCGCCGCCGCGGCTCCCCGGGCGGCCGCTCCGCCGGGCGCCGCCGCCGCTCCGCCAGCCGCGCCCCCCGCGGCCGCTGCGCCCCCCGACGCCGAGGCCGCTCTCCCCGTCCGCAACGCGATCGGCCTCCACGCGCGGCCCGCCGCGCGGTTCGTCGAGGTCGCGCGCGGCTTCGACGCCGACGTGCGGGTGGCGAAGGCGGGCGGGGGCGAGCCGGTGCGAGCGACGAGCCTGACCAACGTCGTCGCGCTCGGCGCGCGGATGGGCGACACGCTCATGGTCACCGCGTCCGGACCGCAGGCCGCCGACGCCCTCGAGGCGCTGCGCGCGCTGGCCGACGAGGGATTCGGCGACGGCCTCTCCGCCGCCGTCGCACCCCCTCGGCCCGCCCCGGTCGCCGAGCCGCCCGCCGAAGCGCCGGCGCCGTCGTCCGGCGACGTCCTCTCCGGCGTTCCGGCCTCGTCCGGCATCGCGATCGGCCCCGTCCGCCGCCTGCGCGGGCCGGCCGGTCCGCCACCGGACCGGACGGCCGAGGCTCCGGAGCGCGAGCGCGCGCGGCTCGACGAGGCGATCGCCGCCGCCCGCCAGGCCATCGCCGACGACCGTGCCACGGTCGCCGCCCGCGCCGGCGACGCGGAGGCGGCGATCTTCGACGCCCACGCCGTCCTGCTCGACGACGAGGCCCTCCTCGACCCCGCCCACGAGGCGATCGCCGCCGGCGCCACCGCCGAGCGCGCCTGGCACGACGCCGCCGACCAGGTCGCCGCGCGCTACCGCGCCCTGGAGGAGCCACTCCTGCGCGAGCGCGCCGCGGACGTGCTCGACGTCGGGCGCCGGGTCGTCGGCGCGATCGTCGGCGATGCCCCCGCCGGCGGCGACGGGCGCGCTGCGGGCGAGGCCGCCATCGTCGTCGCCGGCGAGCTCACCCCCGCCGACGCCGCCGGCCTGGACCCGTCCGCGGTCGCCGGCATCGCCACCGCTCACGGCTCGGCCACCGCGCACGCCGCGATCCTCGCCCGCGCTCTCGGGCTCCCCGCGGTCGTCGGCCTCGGCGACTCGCTGACCGCCGTCGACGACGGCGCCATGCTGCTGCTCGACGGCGAAGCGGGCACGGTCCAGGTCGATCCGCCGCAGGACGTCCTCGCCGACGCCCGGGAGCGCCGCGAGCGGGCGCAGGCACGTCACGCGGCGGCGCGAGAGCGCGCGCACGAGCTCGGCGCCACGCGCGACGGGGCCCGTGTCGAGGTCTTCGCCAACCTTGGCTCCGCCGCCGAGGCGGCCGAGGCGGTGGTCCTCGGCGCCGAGGGCGTCGGCCTGCTGCGCACCGAGTTCCTCTTCCTCGACCGCCCCGAGCTGCCCGACGAGGACGAGCAGGCGCAGACGCTGGTCGACATCGCCACGGCGCTCGAAGGCCGGCCGCTCGTCGTCCGCACGCTCGACGCCGGCGCCGACAAGCCGCTGCCGGCGCTGCCGATGCCTCCCGAGGCCAACCCGTTCCTCGGCGTGCGCGGCATCCGCCTCGCGCTGCGCCGGCGCGACGTGCTCGCCACGCAGCTGCGCGCCATCCTGCGCGCCGCCGCCGAGCGCCCGATCAAGGCGATGCTGCCGATGGTCGCGACGCTCGACGAGGTCCTCGCCGCCCGCGCCGTGCTCGACGAGGCGCGCGCCGCCACCGGCATCGACGCCCCGCTCGAGCTCGGGATCATGGTCGAGGTTCCCGCCGCCGCGCTCACCGCCGCGCGCCTCGCGCCGCACGTCGACTTCTTCTCGATCGGCACCAACGACCTGACCCAGTACACGATGGCCGCCGAGCGCGGCGACGAGCGCTTGGCCTCGCTGCTGGCCGGTCCGCAGCCGGCGGTGCTGCGCCTCGTGCGCGCGACCGTGGAGGCGGCCGAGGCGCACGGGCGCTGGGTCGGCGTGTGCGGCGAGCTGGCCGGCGATCCCTCGGCCGCGGTGCTGCTGGCCGGCCTCGGCGTCACCGAGCTCAGCATGGCGCCGGCGCTGATCCCCGAGGCCAAGGCGGCCCTTCGCGCGGTCGACCTTCCCGCCGCGCGGGCCGCGGCCGAGGCGGCGCTCGAGGCCGAGGACGCCGATGCCGCCCGCGCGCTCGCGGCCGCCCTGCTGTGAGGTAGCCTCGCGGCTGTGGAGGCCGGCACCTTGAGCGCGTTGCGCTCGTCGCGCATGCTCGCCGCTGGCACGGGCGTGCGGATCCTGCTCGCCCCTGTGGTGATGGCCCTCGTGCTCGCCGGCTCCGACGGCGCAGCGGCCGCCGTCTTCTTCGTCGCCGCGGTCACCGACTGGGTCGACGGGCGGCTGGCCCGGCGCTGGGGCGTGACCACGCGTCTCGGCGCCTTTCTCGACACGACGGCCGACAAGCTGCTCGTGACGACCGCGCTCGTCGCGCTCGTGGCCGTCGACCGCGTGTCGCCGTGGGTGACGCTCATCATCGTGGGCCGCGAGTTCACGATCCTCGGCCTGCGCGCGGCGGTGGCCTCGGGCGGACGCCACCTGGAGACGTCGATGCTCGGCAAGTGGAAGGCGACCGTCCAGTTCGCGGCGATCGTCCTCGCCATGCTGCGACCCGACGTGACGATCGCCGGCGCCTACCTCGACGAGTGCGGCATGGTCGTCGCGGCGATCGTCACGGCGTGGTCGGGAGTCGACTACCTCCTGCGCTTCTCCGCCGCGCTGCGCTCCGCGCCGTGAGCAGGGTCTTCGTCACGGGCGGCAGCGGGGTGATCGGGAGCGCGCTGGTGGCGCGGCTGCTCGAGCGCGGCGACGAGGTCGTCGCGCTGGCGCGCTCGGATGCGACCGCCGCGGCGCTCGAGGCGCGCGGCGCGCGGGTGGTGCGCGGCGACACGGTGGACGAGGACGCGCTCGTGCGCGGCATGGAGGGCTCCGCGGTCGCCTTCCACGTGGCCGGCGTCAACGCGCTATGCGTCGAGGACGAGCGCCCGCTTGAGCGCGTCAACGTCGACGGGGCCGTGGCCGCGGTGCGCGCGGCGGCGCGGGCCGGCGTCCCGCGGCTCGTCCACACATCGTCGGCCGCCACGCTGGGCGAGGCGCCCGGCACGATCGGCAACGAGGACACCCCCCACCGCGGGTGGTACCTGTCGGTCTACGAGCGCACGAAGACCGAGGGCGAGCGCGCGGCGCTCGCGGCCGCGCGCGAGGTCGGCCAGGATCTCGTGTGCGTCAATCCCTCCTCGGTGCAGGGGCCGGGCCGTGCGGGCGGGACGGCGCGCTTCCTGCTCGCCTTCCTCGACGGCCGGCTGCCGCTGTTCGTCGACACGCACGCGAGCATGGTCGACATCGCCGACTGCGTCGAGGGTCACCTGCTGGCGGCCGAGCGCGGGGTCAACGGCGAGCGCTACGTCCTCAACGGCATGACGCTGACCATCGTGGAGGCGCTGGCGCTGGCCACCGACGTGGTGGGCGTCAAGCGCAGCCCGCGGCTGGTGCCGCGGCCGCTGGCCAGCGCCGCGGCCGGCGCGGTCGAGGGTGCCTTTCGCCTCGTTCGCCGCCGTCCCCCGGTGTGCCGCGAGATGGTTCGCACGCTGCTGCACGGCCACCGCTACGACGGCTCGCGCGCCGAGCGAGAGCTCGGCCTGCGCTACACCCAGCCACGCGAGACGGTGCGCCGCACCGTCGACTGGGCGCGCGCCGAGGGCCTGCTGCGCGGCGCGTAGCCGGCGTGAAGGGCCGCGATCGGCGTTTCCCGGCGAGACCGACGGGTAGGCCGGATGGCGAACGGGAGAGAAGGAGCAAGCATGTCCATCGCCGTGATCATCGCCATCGTTGTCGTCGTGGTCGTCGCCATCGCACTCATCGCGCTCCCGCGCGCCCGCGCCCGTGCGCGCGAGCGTGAGCTGGCCCGCCGCCGTGGCGAGGTCGCCGACGCCCATCGCGACCAGGCCTCCGAGCGCGTCGCGCGCGCCGAGGAGGCCGAGCAGATCGCCGCCCGCGAGCGGGCCGAGGCCGAGCTGCACGAGACCCGCGCGCGCCTGCACGAGCACGGGCTGGCCGACGACGAGCTCGACGCCGAGCGCGACCGCCTCGACGACGGTCCGAGCCGCTTCGACCGCGACGAGCACGACACCGCCAGCCCGCCCGACGAGCGCCCGGCGCCCCGATAGCAACGGGGCGCACGTCCCGCCGGTGCGCCGGCGCCGGCCGCATGCCAGGCGCCCCTTGGGGGTAGCCAAGGACCCATGCCGACGAAGACCCAGCGAGAGCGCGAGGCCGAACAGCGCAAGGCGAAGCTGGATCGCATCCAAGAGCAGGTGGACGACGGATCGCTGGTCATCCGTCAGATGACCGACGCCGAGCGCAAGCGGTTCGCCAAGTCGCCTCAGAGCACCGACGACGACCGCGCGAAGCGCCGCGAGCGTCGCAAGCGCTCGCGGGTCGCCGCACGGCCGCTGCCGCCCGCACGACGCAGCTGACGCGCCCGAGCGCGACGCCGCGGTGCGCCCCCGCGCTGGTCGACCCGGCGCGCCACGAGCGGCGATAGCCTGCCCGCCGATGAAGCTCGCCACCTTCCGCACGCCCGCGGGCGACGAGCTCAGCGGCGAGGTCCGCGACGGCCGGGTCGTGGCCTTCGACGACGGCTCCACCGTCCGCGACCGCCTGGCCTCTGGCGACCGCGGCCCTGCTTCGGGTCCCGACTTCGCTCTCGACGACATCGAGCTGCTGGCCCCGCACGTGCCGCGCGCCATCTTCGGCATCGGGCTCAACTACCGCGCCCACGCCCTCGAGGGCGGTCGCGAGCTGCCGGAGGCGCCCATCGTCTTCATGAAGCTGCCGAGCTCGACCGCCGCCCCCGGCGCGCCGGTGCGCAGCCCCGCCGTCGTGCGGCGCCTGGACTACGAGGGCGAGCTCGCCGTCGTGATGGGGGCCGGCGGCGAGGTGGCGGGCTACGCGGTCGCCGACGACCTCAGCGCCCGCGACCTCCAGAAGCGCGAGCCGCAATGGACGCGCGCCAAGGGCTTCGACGGCTCGTGCCCGTTCGGGCCGTGGGTCACCACGGCCGACGAGGTCCCCGAGCCCGGCGACCTCGCGCTGCGCACGTGGGTCAACGGCGAGCTGCGCCAGGACTCGCGCACGAGCGACCTCATCTTCTCGGTCCTCGAGATCGTCGCCTTCCTGAGCGAGACGTGCACGCTGGAGCCGGGCGACCTCATCCTCACCGGCACGCCCAGCGGCGTCGGCGTTTACATGGACCCGCCGCGCTTCTTGACCAGTGGCGACGTCGTGCGCATCGAGATCGAGCGTCTGGGCGCCATCGAGCACCCGGTCGCCTGACGCGCGGCGCGCCGCGCCGCGGCCCGTCAGTGGTGCTCGATGACCCGGTCGATCAGCCCGTACTCGACGGCCTGCTCGGGGTTGAAGAAGCGGTCGCGCTCCATGTCGGTGTGGACCTGCTCGATCGGCTGCCCCGTGTGCTCGGCGTAGATCTCGTCCACGCGCTGGCGCGTCTTCATGATCTCTCGCGCGTGGATCTCGATGTCCGTCGCCATCCCCTCGAAGCCCGCTGACGGCTGGTGGATGAGGATGCGGCTGTTGGGCAGCGACATGCGCTTGCCTTTCGCCCCGCCGGTGAGCAGCAGCGAGCCCATCGACATCGCCACGCCGCAGCAGATCGTCTGCACGTCGGGCTTGATGAACTGCATCGTGTCGTAGATCCCCAGGCCGGCGTAGATCGATCCGCCGGGCGAGTTGATGTAGAGCGAGATGTCCTTGTCGGGATCGACCGACTCCAGGTGCAGGAGCTGGGCGACGATGAGGTTGGCGATCTGATCGTCGACGGGCGTGCCGAGGAAGATGATCCGCTCGTTCAGGAGGCGGCTGTAGATGTCGAACGCGCGCTCCCCGCGGGA
>DASVFT010000119.1:0-17012 GCA_036379935.1 Solirubrobacteraceae bacterium
CCGCGAAGACGACGACGCACCCCAGCCCCGCGGCCTGCCCCGCGCCCGCCACCGCCACGGCGTCGATCAGGTTGGCCGGGCCGTCGGCGCCCGGCGCGCTCGCCGGGCGGATGGCGCCGGTGAAGACGACCGGCGCCTCGCCGTCGTGCATCAGGTCACACAGCATCGCGGTCTCCTCGAGCGTGTCGGTGCCGTGCGTCACGACCACGCCCTTGCCGGCGGCGGCCTCCCGCGCCGCGGTCCCGGCGACGAGCAGCGCATCCTCCAGCCCCATGTGGGCGCCCGGCACGCCCAGCAGCTCGCGCGACTCGACGCCCTTCAGGCCGGCTGCGTCCAGCAATTCCGACGGTCCCGCGCTCGGCACGGCACGCGGCCCGCGCATGGCGATGGTGCCGCCGGTGGCGAGCACGAGGACTTCACGTTCCATGGTCGTGCTGCCTATCATGTTGGGTTCGCTCTCGGGTTCGCCCGCCGCGCCACGGGGACTCACAGATGAATCACCGATTGCCGCCACAGGCCGACGGCCTCTACGACCCTAGCTACGAGCACGACGCGTGCGGCGTGGCCATGGTTGCCCGCCTCGACAACGTGCCGCGGCACGACGTCGTGGTGAAGGCGCTCGAGGCGCTCGACAACCTCGAGCACCGCGGCGCCGAGGGGGCCGACATCCGTACCGGCGACGGGGCCGGCATCCTCGTCCAGCTCCCGCACGCCTTCTTCCGCTCGGCGGTCGACTTCGAGCTGCCCGAGCGCGGTCGCTACGGCGTGTGCATGTGCTTCCTGCCCACCGACGCGGTCCACCGGCGCAAGATCGAGGAGCTGCTGGAGGTCAACGTCCGGGTGGAGGGACAGCGCGTCCTGGGCTGGCGCGACGTCGGGGTCGACGACGCGCACGTGGGCGACACGGCCAACGAGTCGCGGCCCCACATCCGCCAGCTGTTCGTCGAGGCCGGTCCCGGCTTCGAGCACAACCAGGACGCCTTCGAGCGCAAGCTCTACGTGATCCGCCGCATCGTCGAGCTGGCGATCGGCCCCGACTTCTACGCGCCCTCGTTCTCGAGCCGTACGATCGTCTACAAGGGGATGCTCAAGGCGCCGCAGCTGCGCTTCTTCTACCCCGAGCTCCAGGACGAGCGCTTCGCCAGCGGCATGGCGCTGGTCCACAGCCGCTTCTCGACCAACACCTTCCCGAGCTGGGAGCTCGCCCATCCCTACCGCGTGATCTGCCACAACGGCGAGATCAACACGCTGATGGGCAACGTCAACTGGATGCGCGCCCGCGAGTCGCAGCTCGCCTGTGAGCTGTTCGGCATCGACCTGCAGAAGGTGCTCCCGGTCGTGCGCCCCGGCGGCTCGGACTCGGCGACCTTCGACAACGTGCTCGAGCTGCTCATGCTCGCCGGCCGCTCGCTGCCGCACGCGGTGATGATGATGATCCCGGAGGCCTACCAGGACCGGGAGGACCTCTCCGACGAGCTCAAGGGCTTCTACGCCTTCCACTCGTGCCTGATGGAGCCGTGGGACGGCCCGGCCGCGGTGGCCTTCACCAACGGTCGCGTGGTCGGCGCCACGCTGGACCGCAACGGGCTGCGTCCCGGCCGCTGGGTGGAGACGAAGGACGGCTACGTGGTCCTCGGCTCGGAGACCGGCATGCTCAGCGTGCGCCCGGAGAACGTCAAGCGCCTCGGGCGCCTGCAGCCGGGCAAGATCTTCCTCGTCGACCTCGAGCAGGGGCGCATCGTCGAGGACTCGGAGGTCAAGCGCTCGATCTCCACGCAGCGTCCGTACACGTCGTGGTTCAACGAGCACGTCGTGAACTTCAACGACCTGCCGCCGGCCCAGCCGCGCCACACCGTCGAGCGTCCCCTGCGCCAGGGGCAGCTCGCCTTCGGCTACACGCAGGAGGACCTGCGCGTGCTGCACGCGCCGATGGCGCGTGCGGCCGAGGAGCCGGTGGGCTCGATGGGCAACGACGCCGCGCTCGCGGTCCTCTCCGACCAGCGCCCGCCGCTGTTCAGCTACTTCAAGCAGCTCTTCGCCCAGGTGACCAACCCGCCGATCGACCCGATCCGCGAGTCGATCGTGATGTCGCTGGGCACCGGCGTGGGGGCGGAGGGCAACCTGCTCACCGAGACGCCCCAGCACGCCCACCAGCTGGTGATGGACCAGCCGATCCTGCGCAACGCCGAGCTCGAGACCCTGCGCGAGGTCTCGACCGACGTCTTTCGCTCGCACACGATCGACATCACCTGGCCGATCGAGGAGGGCCCGGCCGGGATGCAGAAGCGCCTGGCCAACGTCTGCGACGAGGCCACCGACCACATCGCGGCCGGCATCAACATCCTCATCCTCTCCGACCGCGCCACAGGCCCCGAGCGCGCGCCGATCCCCTCGCTGCTGGCCGTCAGCGCCGTGCACCACCACCTCGTGCGCGAGGGCACGCGCCTGCGCGCCGGGCTCGTGCTGGAGTCCGGCGAGCCGCGCGAGGTCCACCACTTCGCGGTGCTCATCGGCTACGGCGCCAGCGCCGTGAACCCCTACCTCATGCTCGACACGGTCGACGAGCTCGCGCTCGACGGGCGCATCGCCGGCGTGACCGAGCCCGACGAGGCCGAGCGGCGGATCGTCAAGGCGCTGGGCAAGGGGCTGCTGAAGACGATCTCCAAGATGGGGATCTCGACCATCCAGAGCTACTGCGGCGCGCAGATCTTCGAGGCGGTCGGCCTGGCCAGGCAGCTCATCGATCGCCACTTCACCGGCACCGCCTCGCGGATCGGCGGCGTGGGCATCGACGTGCTCGCCCGCGAGGCGCTGGACCGCCACGCGCGAGCGTGGCCGGGCTCGCATGAGGAGCTCCTGCCCGTCGGCGGCGTCTACGCCTGGCGGCGCGACGGCGAGCACCACATGTGGAACCCCGAGACCATCGCGCTGCTGCAGCACGCGGTGCGCGCGAGCGACGGCAACGCCCAGCAGAAGTACGACGAGTACGCGGAGAACGTCAACTCCGATGCGGCGCGCAAGGCCACGCTGCGCGGCCTGTTGAGGTTCCGCACCGACCTCGAGCCGGTTGCCCTCGACGAGGTCCAGCCGGCCAAGGAGATCGTCAAGCGCTTCGCCACCGGCGCGATGTCGCTGGGCTCCATCTCCACCGAGGCCCACGAGACGCTGGCCATCGCCATGAACCGCCTCGGCGGACGCTCGAACACGGGCGAGGGCGGCGAGGACCCGCGCCGCTTCATCCCGGACGACAACGGCGACTGGCGGCGCTCGGCCATCAAGCAGGTGGCCAGCGGCCGCTTCGGCGTGACGATCCACTACCTGGTCAACGCCGACCAGCTGCAGATCAAGATGGCTCAGGGCGCCAAGCCCGGCGAGGGCGGCCAGCTGCCGGGCCACAAGGTCGACCGGTACATCGGCTGGGTGCGCCACACGACACCGGGCGTGGGCCTGATCTCGCCGCCGCCGCACCACGACATCTACTCGATCGAGGACCTCAAGCAGCTCATCTACGACCTGCGCTGCGCCAACCCCGGGGGGTCGGTCTCGGTCAAGCTCGTGTCCGAGGTCGGCGTCGGCACGGTGGCCGCGGGCGTGGCCAAGGCCAACGCCGACCACGTGCTGATCTCCGGCCACGACGGCGGGACCGGCGCCTCGCCGCTGAGCTCGATCCAGGCCGCCGGCGTGCCGTGGGAGATCGGCCTGGCCGAGACCCAGCAGACCCTGCTGAAGAACGACCTGCGCTCGCGGATCGTGGTGCAGACCGACGGGCAGCTGAAGACGGGCCGCGACGTGGCCATCGCCGCGTGCCTCGGCGCCGACGAGTTCGGCTTCTCGACCGGGCCGCTCATCGCGACGGGCTGCATCATGATGCGCGCCTGTCACCTGAACACGTGCCCGGTCGGCATCGCCACGCAGGACCCCGAGCTGCGCAAGCGCTTCAAGGGCGCTCCCGAGCACGTCGTGAACTTCTTCTTCTTCGTGGCCGAGGAGCTGCGCGGGATCATGGCCTCGCTGGGCATCCGCACGCTCGAGGAGCTCATCGGGCGCACGGACCTGCTCGAGGTCGACGACGCCATCGACCACTGGAAGGCGCGCGGGGTCGACCTCACCCACGTCCTGCAGTTCCCCGCGCTGCCCGAGGGGGCCGTGCGCCGGCGCGTCAAGCCGCCGCCGCCCGTGCTCGACGACCACCTCGACTGGCAGCTCCTGCGCGACGCCGAGCTGGCGCTCGAGTCCAAGCAGCCGGTGCAGATCGAGACGGCGATCCGCAACGTCAACCGCTGCGTGGGCGGCGTGCTGAGCTCGAAGATCGCGACCCTCCACGGGGCCGAGGGCCTGCCGACCGACACCATCCAGGTGGCGCTGCGCGGCTCGGCCGGCCAGTCGTTCGGCGGCTGGCTGGCGCCCGGCGTGTCGTTCACGCTGCACGGCGACACCAACGACTACGCCGGCAAGGGCCTGTCCGGCGGCACGCTGGCCGTCATGCCGCCCGACGGCGCGACGTACGCCGCCGAGGAGAACGTCATCATCGGCAACACCGTCCTCTACGGCGCCACGAGCGGGCGCGCCTTCTTCCGCGGCCTGGCGGGCGAGCGCTTCGCGGTGCGCAACTCCGGTGCGCACGCGGTGGTCGAGGGCGTGGGCGACCACGGCTGCGAGTACATGACCGGCGGGCGCGTCGTCGTCCTCGGTCCCACGGGGCGCAACTTCGCCGCCGGCATGAGCGGCGGCCTCGCCTTCGTCCTCGACGAGCGCGGCGCGTTCCGCGGCAAGGTGAACAGCGCCATGCTCGACCAGCTCGAGGAGCTCACCGCCGAGGACGTCGAGGAGGTGCGCGCGCTCGTCTCCGAGCACCAGCGCCGCACCGGCTCGCCGGTCGCCGAGCGCGTGCTCGCGCACTGGGACGAGCTGCTGCCCAGCTTCGTCAAGGTCTTCCCCACCGACTACAAGCGCGTGCTGGCCGAGCAGGCAGCGGGCGCGGAGCGCTCCGGCCAGACTGCCGACGAGCGCTTCGAGCCGGCCGCCTCGACCGGCGGCGAGGGCTTCGTCGGCGAGGAGGCCGCGGCCTGATGGGGGAGCTGGGAGGCTTCCTGAAGATCGAGCGCGTCGGCATTCCCTACGAGGATCCGACGCAGCGCATCGAGGGCGAGCGTGCCTACAAGGAGTTCGTGGTCCAGCGCCCCGACGAGGAGCTGGTTGCGCAGGGCGCGCGCTGCATGGAGTGCGGCGTCCCCTTCTGCCACAACGGCTGCCCGCTGGGCAACCTGATCCCCGACTGGAACGACCTCGTCTACCGCGACCGCTGGCAGGACGCCATCCGCCAGCTGCACGCGACCAACAACTTCCCGGAGTTCACCGGGCGCCTGTGCCCGGCGCCGTGCGAGGCCTCCTGCGTGCTCGAGATCCGCGAGGGCGACGCGGTGACGATCAAGCAGATCGAGAACGCGATCATCAACCGCGCCTGGTCCGAGGGCTGGGTGGCGCCCGTGCCGCCGCGACGCGAGACGGGCCGCAGCGTGGCCGTGGTCGGCGCCGGTCCGGCGGGGATGGCGGCCGCCCAGCAGCTGCGGCGCGCCGGCCACCGCGTGGTCCTCTACGAGCGCGACGAGGCCGCCGGCGGCCTCGTGCGCTTCGGGGTCCCCGACTTCAAGATCGAGAAGACCGTCGTGGAGCGCCGCGCCCAGCAGCTCGTGGCCGAGGGCGTCGAGCTGCGCCTCGGCGTGGACGTGGGCGTCGATGTCACGGCCGAGGAGCTGCGCGCGTCCTTCGACGCCGTCGTCCTCGCCATCGGCTCGCGCGTGCCGCGCGACCTGCCGGTGCCCGGCCGCGAGCTCGAGGGCGTGCACTACGCGATGGAGTACCTCTACGTGCGCAACCGGTGGGTGGCCGGCTCGGACGACATCTCCATCAGCGCCAAGGACAAGAACGTGATCGTCATCGGCGGCGGCGACACGGGCGCCGACTGCGTGGGCAACTCCATCCGCGAGGGCGCCGCCTCGGTGGTCCAGCTGGAGCTGCTGCCCGAGCCGCCCGCCTCGCGCCCCGACGAGCGCACGCCATGGCCGCTGTGGCCGGCGAAGTTCCGCCTCAGCTACGCGATGGAGGAGGCGCGCGCGGTCGACCGCGGCGAGCAGGACTTCTCGGTCGTCACGACGCAGTTCACCGGCAACGGGCGGGTGCAGAAGCTCCACTACGCGCAGGCGCAGCCCGCGCCGCCCTTCGGCCCCGTCGAGGGCACCGAGGGCGTGCTGGACGCCGACCTCGTCCTGCTGGCCATGGGCTTCCTGCACCCCCAGCACGAGGGCGCCGTCGACCAGCTCCAGGTCGAGAAGGACCCCCGCGGCAACGTCAAGGCCCCGACCTACGCCACCAGCGTCGACGGCGTCTTCGCCGCCGGCGATGCGCGCCGCGGCCAGTCGCTCATCGTCTGGGCCATCAACGAGGGCCGCCAGTGCGCGCGCATGGTCGACCGCTACCTCGTGGGCCTCGACCGCGAGCCGGCGCTCGTGGGCGGCGGCGACGCGGACGAAGGGCCCGAGGGGCCGCCCCGGGTCGCCGGCCCGTCCTAGGTCGACGGAGCCGGCGACGGCGCGAGCAGGGCCTCCAGGGCCTCGCGGGCGAGGCGCTCGCCGACGAGGTTCTGCTTCTGCTCGGCGGCAGCGATCGCCTCGCGCAGAGCCGTCTCCGCCTCCGCCGTCCGCCCCGCGACCCAGAACACCTCGGCCCGGCTCATCAGGGCGTGCAGGCGAAGGTCGAGCGCGTCCGTGGACTCGACGAGGGGGACGGACTCGCGGGCGAGGGCAAGCGCCTGCGCCGTCCTGCCCTGGTGCGCGAGGCACTTGGCGCGCACGCTCCGCCAGAGCACCTGCGAGTAGACGTCCTCGGCTCCCGCCGACTCCTGGCTGATCCGCGTGAAGCGCTTGGCCTCCTCGTACCGGCCCTGGGCGTAGATCGCCTCGGCGAGGATGCCCGCGACAGTCGAGAGCAGGCTCACCTCGCCGATCTCGGTCAGGACTTCGTAGCCGCGGCGCAGCTCCCGCTCGGCCTCGGCGGGCTTGCCCTCCAACAGGAGCGCCCAGCCGAAGGCCTGGGCCAGACCGCCTGACGTCCACACGGGCAGGGCCACCTCTTCCAGCAGGGCCCGCGACCGTTCGAGGAGCGCCTTCGCCGCGTCGAAGCGCCCGAGGTCCGCCTCGAGGCCGGCCTGACAGAACAGCGCGGTTGACATCGCCTTCCTGTCGCCTTTGGCCCGATCGAAGACCTCCCGACAGCGCCGAATCCCTTCCTCCGCGGGCGTCGGGCCGATCCAAGCGGTGGTCGCGACCCACGCCAGGCCCTCGGCCGCCTCACGGCGGTTTCCCGCTCGCTCGGCGTGCTCGACCGCTTTCGACGACGCCTTCTGAGCCGACGCGTGCTGGGAGGTCAGGATTCCCACCAGGCCGAGCAGCGACCAGGCCCGGGCCAGCCCCCGTTCGTCCCGTAGCCGGCCGAAGGTGGCGATGGCGCGCCGCGCCTCGCTCTCGGCTGCATCGGCCCAGCTCTCGGGGTTCGTGAACAGGCGGATCCAGAGGCCGATGACGGTCGCATGGGCCTGGAGGCCGAGGTCTCCCGTCTCCGCAGCCGCCTCGTCCAGGTCGCGAGCGACGGCGGCGAGCCGGTCGAAGTCCGCCGCCTCCAGCAGCGCGAAGGCGAGCTCGGGCAGCAGCTCGAGCCGTCGCGGGTGGTGGGAGGGCAGGAGCGCGGTCGCCCGCGAGAGGAGGTTGACGGCAGCCGGCATGTCGCCGCGCGCGAACGCGCGCTGGCCGGCCGAGGCCAGACGCTCGGCGGTGCGTTCGCCCAGGGCCGCCGTGTGATCGCTGGAAGGGCCGAGCTCGAGCAGCGAGCGGTGCGCCTGCTCGAGGTGGTAGCCGACGATCTCCTCGTACTCCCCGGCGAGCTCTCGCGTGGTGAGCTCGATCCAATCGGCGAGCCGCTCGTGCATCTCGGCCCTCGTCGCCTTCGGAATCCCGTTGTAGGCGGCATCGCGGACCAGGATGTGGGTGAAGCGGAAGGCATCCTCACCGCGCAGCTCGGAGCGGTCGGGCCGGATGAGCTCCTTGCGCACGAGCGACTGCAGGCACGCCCCGACCCGCGGGCGGATCGCCGGCGGCGACAGCTCGGACACCGCCCCCCACCAGAACGACCGCCCGACGACCGATGCGCGCTCCGTGACCGTGCGCTGCTCGGGCTCCAGCCGGTCAAGGCGCGCGGCGAGCAGCGCGTGGATCGTCGGCGGGATCGCGATCGTCGACAGGTCATGGGCGACCGTCCAGCGCCCGCCTCGCTGCTGCAGGACGCCGTCGTCGATGAGCATCCGCATCGTCTCCTCGACGAAGAGGGGGTTGCCCTCGGCCACCTCGGCGATCCTGGTCCGTGCCTCGAGGGGGACCTCCGTGCCGCCGACGAGGCCCTGGATCAGGCCGTCCGTCTGCTCCTCGGTGAGCGGCGCCAGCGCGATCAGCGAGGCGTTCGGCTTGGCCGTCATCCATTCCGGGCGGACGTCGAGCAGCTCCGGGCGCGCCTGGCAGAGGATCAGCACGGGGGCCCCGTGGATGCCGTCGGCGAGATAGTCGAGCAGGTCGAGGAACGTGGCCTCGCCCCAGTGGATGTCGTCGAAGACGACGACGAGCGGCTCGCGGGCCGCCAGACGCTCGAGGAGCTTGCGCACGGCCCAGTAGGTCTCCTGTATCCCCACGTCGGCCTCGCGGAGGCCCAGAAGCGACGCGAGCCGGTCGCTCACGAGCGCGTCATCGTCGGCGCTGCCGGGGTGGGGCGTCGCGGCCAGGAGCTCGGAGACCTTGCGCCGGGCCTCGACCTGGACGTCTCGCTCCTCCATTCCCATCGCGTCCATGAGGACCGACGCGATCGGCCAGAACGTGATGCCGTCGCCGTAGGACAGGCAGCGACCCTGCAGGACAGTCGCGCGCGACCCGAGGGTCGAGGTCAGCTCACCGGTCAGCCTCGACTTCCCCACGCCGGCGGGGCCCATCACCGTGACCAGCTCGCATGCCGGCCCGTCGACGATGCGCTGGAAGGCGCCTTCGAGCAGCGCGAGCTCGCGTGCTCGCCCGATCAGCGGGGAATCGAGCCGGCGACCCCACCCAGCGGCGGTGGGGATCACCTCCAGCAGCCGCCACGCGGGGACCCGCGCGGCCTTGCCCTTGAGCTCGAAGGGACCGACGCGCTCGGCGATCACCGCCTCGTGGACGAGCCGGTACGTGTCCTCGCCGACGAGGATCTCCCCCGGCTCCGCCACCTGCTCGAGCCGTGCCGCGACGTTGACGGGGTCCCCCACCACGAGCGACTGCGAGTCGCTGGGGCCGGCCGCCAGCACCTCGCCGGTGTTCACCCCGGTGCGGACCTCGATCGTCACCCCCCACGACGAGGCGAGCTCGTCGTTGAGCTCGGCGAGCCTCGCGCGCATCTCGGCCGCCGCCCGCACGGCGCGCAACGCGTCGTCCTCGTGCGTGACCGGAACGCCGAAGATCGCCATCACCGCGTCGCCGATGAACTTGGTGACGAGCCCTCCGTGACGCTCGATGACGACCTGCATCTCGGAGAAATAGCGCGACAGCACCTGGCGCAACGGCTCGGGGTCGAGGGCCTCGCCGAGGCCCGTCGACTCGCGGATGTCCGCGAAGACGACCGTCACGACCTTCCGCGACTCGGGCCCGACCCGACCGCCGGTCATGGGCCGATTCTCCCCGAGCCGTCCCAGACTTGACAAGGCGGTCGCCGCGGGAGGATGGTGCGCACCACGGCGAGGGGTCACGGCCCCGGCGACGGAAGGAGGGCCTTCATGGCCACCGAGCGGGACAACGAGCAGCGGCTTCGTGACGCGGGCGTGATCCTGACGACCGAGTCGCTGGAAGCCCCATTTCAGGCGGTCGTCGAGGGCCTCACGCCCCACGAGGTCGATGTCATGATCGCCGTGAAGCGGCGCCTGGACGAGGCGGACCGCACGTTCGGCTGGGACCCCGAGTCGGGTGAGCCGAGGCCTTCCTCGGCCCGGATCCCGCCGTAGGGGCGCCGTGCCGAGCGCCAGCGTTCGCCTGCGTCGCAAGCTTGACGTGATCCTCCCGGCCTACGACACGCCGGGGCAGATGCTGGAGGAGCATCCACGGGCACGCGAGCTGTACTCGACGTATCTGGCCGCCAGCTCGTACGTCACCCTCGCGATGGTCCCGCTGATGGAGGCCGCCCTGGACCGTTCGCGCGTCCTTGCGTCGACGGATCCGGTGGCCGCGGGGCTCGCGGGCTACCTCCAATGGCACATCCCCGAGGAGATGCACGGCGACGAACCGGGCGACGATCTCCTCGAGGACCTGGCCGCCGTCGGCGTCGATACGGACGCGCTGCGCCTGCGACCGCTGCCGGAGAAGATCGCCGCCCTGATCGGCACCCAGTTCTTCCGGGTTCGCCACGCGCACCCCGTCGCGATCCTCGGCCTGCTGTGGCTCGAGGTCTATCCGCCGGACGCGCTGGCCGTCGAGCGGCTGATCGAGAGGACGGGCCTTCCGCGCGAGGGCTTCCGCCAGCTGCTCCTGCACTCCGAGCTCGACGCCCGCCATGGCGTCGAGCTGCAGGAGGTCGTCGACTCGCTTCCCCTCGAGCCATGGCACGAGCAGCTGATCGGGCTGAGCGCGCTGCAGACGATGTCGTTTTTGATCGACGCCTGGCTCGAGGTCGTCGCCGCGCCGGCGCTCGAGCCCGCTACGTAGGCGGGCGCGTCGTGTGGATCGTCGGGTCGCCGCTGACGACCCACACCTCCGGGCTCACCGCGGGCACGAACGAGCGGTCGCCGCCGGGCTCGCGCGTCGTCGGGACGCTGTCGCCCGAGGGCTGGTGGATGATGTAGTTCAGCGACGCCGCCGGGTCGGCGAGGGGGATCTCGAAGACGGCGCCGAAGTCGTCGAAGCGCGTCGGCGCGCGCGGGCTGTCCCACGTGGTGCCGACGCCCTCGGCGATGGCGTCGCCCCAGAGGTGCAGGCCCCAGCCCGCGTAGGTGCCGTCGGCGCGGTGGTAGTGGATGGTGGCCGTCCCACCGCCTCCGCCCGGCGCGGCGACGACGGTCGTGGTGGCGCGCGCCTGCGAGACGTGGCCGGCGTTGTCCTTGGCCACCGCGAGCAGGCTCAGCGAGGTGCCCGCGGTGTAGCCCGAGAGGTCGGGGAAGACCCGGTAGGGGGCGTTGTCGTCGGTCCCCAACGGCTTCCAGGGGCCGCTGCCGGCACGCGCGTAGAAGGACACCTGGTAGAGCGAGGCGCCGGTGACGTCGGCGTCGACCTCCGGGCGCCCGCTCACCTCGGGGGCGACGTTCACCGTGATGGCGGGGGCGGCCTTGGAGCGCGCCAGCCGGTGGGCGGCCCGGTAGACCACCGCCGAGAGCGCCGGGACGGTGAGCGACACGCCGCGGTCGCTTCCGCTGCGCAGCCACCGCGGGCCGTCGCCGTAGATGCGCTCGAAGCCCATCCGCGCCGAGTAGGTTGCGATCGTCGCGGTCCGGCTGGCGGTCGCGTTGTTGAGCGCGACGACGTACTCGACCTGCTCGCGCGCGTCCGTGCGCGAGAAGGCGAAGATCCCCGCGGCCGGCGCCGAGAAGCGCGTCTGCTGCGCGCCGTCGGCCAGCGCCTGGTTCGTCTGGCGCAGGCGCGCCAGCGCCGCGATCGTGCGGTAGAGCGGATGCGACGGATCGAAGTTGTCGGCCGCCGGCGTGACGTCGGAGCCGATGTCGTCGTTCTTGCCGCCGTCGTTGAGGTTCTGGCCGTTGAGCGGGTCGACGCCGTCGTCGTCGATGTTGTTGTACTCGGAGTCCTTGCTGGGGAACATGTCCTGGCGCGCGGCCTGGTCGTTGCCGGCGCCGGTGAAGCCCTGCTCGTCGCCGAAGTAGACGACGGGATCGCCGCGCGAGAGGTACAGCAGCGCGTGCGCGAGCCTGTCGCGCGCGAGCAGCTCGGACTCCGGCGCGCCGGGGTTGTCGTCGCGCAGGAACATCCCGATGTGGCCCATGTCGTGGTTGCCCAGGAAGGTGGGCAGCTGGTAGGCGTTGGAGTCCGCGTCGGTGAACCAGTCGTCCTGCTCGAAGAGCGTGCGCAGCTGGTCGGTCGGGTGCGAGGCGGCGAACTCGCGGGCCTGCTGCTGGAACGGGAAGTCCAGGACGGCCTGGCTGCGACCCGCGGTGGTGAAGCGCGACAGGAACGGGTTGGAGACCCCGTCGGCCACCTCGCCGAAGGCGAAGAACCTCGGCTTCCCGACCGAGCGCGCGGTGGCCAGGATGTGGGGCAGGAACTGCTGCCAGAACTCCAGGTTGACGTGCTTCATCGTGTCGATGCGGAAGCCGTCCACCCCGAAGTCGCGGATCCACGTGTCGTAGATGTCCTCCATGCCGCGGACGACCTTCACGTTCTCGGTGAAGAGGTCGTCGAGGCCGAAGAAGTCGCCGTAGGTCGAGTTCTCGCCCGAGAACGTCGTGTTGCCGCGGTTGTGGTAAAGCGTGACGTCGTTGAGCCAGTCGGGCTGCTTGAGGTGCTCGTCGCCGGGCGCGAGGACGGGCCGGAAGGGGAAGCTGACGTTCGCGTCGAGCGGCGGGAAGGCGTCCGTCCCGGCGTACGTGCGATCGTCGAAGACGTTCCCGTTCGCGTCCTTGTAGGGCACGGCCGCCTTGGAGACGTAGTCGTACGGCTTCGGGCCGCCGGCCTTCTGCTCGTACTGGATGACGTCCGCGGTGTGGTTGGTGATGATGTCGAAGAAGACCTTCATGCCGCGGCGGTGCGCGCCAGCGATCAGGTCCTTGAGGTCCTGGTTGGTGCCCAGGTGGGGATCGATCTGGGTGAAGTCGGTGATCCAGTAGCCGTGGTAGGCGGCCGACGGGAACGGCGTGCCAAGGCCCTGGACCGGCTTGTTCTTGAAGCTCGGGGTCAGCCAGATCGCCGTGGTCCCCAGGCCCTTGATGTAGTCGAGCCTGGAGATCATGCCCTTGAGGTCGCCGCCGTGGTACCAGCCCTTGCGCGTGGGGTCGAAGCCCGTGACCTCGCGCGGCCCGGTCAGGCCGCCGCGGTCGTTGGCCGCGTCGCCGTTTTCGAAGCGGTCGGGCATGACGAAGTAGAAGCGCTCGCGCGTGAGTGCGGCGCGCAGGGAATCGCGGGCCAGCGAGGCACTGGCGCGGTCGCCACCGGGGTGTGCGAGCGCAATTGAGACGAGCAGCAGCGACGCGATCGCGGCGGCGAGCGTCGCGGCGATGGCGGTGCGCACCCGAGGCTGCAACATGACCCTCTCCTCCTGCCTGGCTCGGCCGCACTCCTACCCGGGAGGGACGAACTTGACGCAAGCGTCACCTGGTGTGAGGGTCCGCGCGTGAGCGTCGCCGAAGGCAAGCGCGAGCGGACGAAGGCGGCCAACCGCGAGGCCATCATGGTCGCCGCCCGCGACGTGTTCAGCGCCCTGGGCTACGGGGCGGCTTCGGTGCGCGACATCGTGCGCCGTACCGACCTGGCCACCGGCACCTTCTACAACTACTTCCCCGACAAGGAGTCCGTGCTGCGGGCGCTGGTCGACGAGATCGCCGTCGAGGCCCGCGCCCGGGTGCGCGCGGCGCGGATGGCGGCCACGACCCTCGACGGCTTCGTGGCCGACGGCTTTCGCGCCTACTTCGAGTTCCTGGTCGAAGATCCGGCCACCGTGGCGCTCATGCGCCGCAACGCCGGCACGATCCGCACGATGTTCGACGAGCCCGCGCTGGGCGCCGGGATCGAGGAGCTGCGCGAGGACCTCGAGGCCGCGATGGCGGCGGGGCGGATCCCGCAGCACGACGCCGATCTCATGGCCGCGGCGATGGTCGGAGCGGGGGTCGAGGTCGGGCTGCGCATGGTCGAGCGCGAGCCGCTCGACGTGGAGCGCGCGGTGGCGCTCGTCACCAACGTGTTCCTCGGTGCGTTTGAACGCATCGGGTAGGCGTTCCGCGCCGCAACTCGAGCGTGGCTAGCCTGTTGCGGGCTTCCGACCTCTGAAAGCGACCCCCCTCTACATGCGACGAACCCTCATCCCCATCGCCGTGCTCATCGCCGTGCTCGCCGTCCCCGCGGGCGCCGGCGCCTACACGCTGGGCGTCTCCGATCAGCAGGCCGGCACGTTCACCAACCCTCTCTTCGCGCCCCTGAAGTTCAAGGCCGCGCGCTACATCACGCCCTACGACGTGATGGACAGCCCCGCCGACAAGGCCCAGCTCGACGCCTGGCTCGCCGGCGCCCGCGCCGCCCACCAGAGGATCCTCATCTCCTTCGAGCACTCCCATCGCGGGACGCGCGCCAAGACGCTGCCGTCGGTCGCCGCGTTCACGCGTGAGCTGCGGAAGTTCAAGAAGGCGTATCCCTTCGTGCGCGAGATCTCGCCCTGGAACGAGGTCAACCGCAGGATCTTCGCGCTGCCCGACGGCTCCTACCAGGGCCAGCCGACGTGGAAGTCGCCCAAGCGCGTCGCCCAGTACTACATGGCCGCCCGCAAGGTGTTCCCGGGCAGGACGATCGTCGGCATCGACATCCTCGACGAGCAGAACGTCAACCGCACGATCAAGTTCCTGCGCTCCTTCCTGCGCCACGCCAAGCCGACGCCGAAGGTCATCGGGTTCCACAACTACTCGGACACCAACCGCTTCTCGGTGACGCGGACCAGGCGCGTGCTGCAGACCTTCCGCGGCAAGGTGTGGCTGACCGAGACCGGCGGCATCGTCAAGCTCGGCGACTCGTTCCCGCTGAGCACGAGCCGCGCGGCCAGGGCGCTCGGGTGCATGTTCACGCTGGCCAAGACGAACCACCGCATCCAGCGGCTCTACGTCTACCAGTTCAACCCGGCCGCCGACCCAGCCACCGCGCGCTTCGACGCCGGACTCATCAACCCCGATGGCACGGTCCGTCCCGGGTACGCCGTGGTCAAGAGCCGCAAGGCCCGCTCCTGCCGTCGATAGTGGCCTAACCTCGGTCGGGAGTGCCCACGTTCTGCCGGCACAACCGACTCGAGGCCACCTGCCCCATCTGCTCGCGCAAGGCCAAGCGCGAGCAGATGGCCCAGGCGCCCCGGGCGACGCCGCGCCCGGCGCGCTCGTCGTCCGGCCGGCGCCCGTCGGTGGCGCGCGCCGGGGACCTGCGCGTGCGGCGCATGGCGCGCGCGGCCGACGACGGCTACGAGCACGAGCTCCTGCCCGGACTGCGCAGCTCCGTCGACGCCGCGCGCCTGGTCGACGAGCTCGCCTTCGCGGCCGACCGCCTCGACGAGCTGAGCGCCGACCCGCCCGGGCTCTATGCCGAGGTCGCGGGGGCGCCCGACGTCGAGGAGGCGGCGTGGCTGGCCTTCCTCATCGCCTACCTCTCGCCGCTGGAGGGCGACGATCCGTGGGCGGGCATCGCCGCCGCGCGGACGAGCTGGGCCTCCGGCGAGCTGCCCGCCCTCGACGACGTCGCGCTCGGCCCGCGCACGGCGCACGACCCGGCGCGGGGCGCCGCGACCGTGCTGGCCTACCGCGCCTTCGCCCAGCGCGCGGGCTCGCAGGCCCAGGCCTTCACCGCCGACCCCGGGTGGCCCGAGCCGCGGCGCTTCGATCGCGCCTTCGAGCGCCTGGCCCTGCCGGGCTTCGGCCGCGCCGCGCGCTACGAGCTGCTCGTGCTCCTGGGCCGCCTCGGCGTGCTGGCGGTGCGCCCGTGGTCGCTGCACCTGGGCGCCGACGCGCTGGACCCGACCACGGTGGCCTCCAAGCGGATCCTGGGCATAGGCGACCCGCTCCTGCTCGAGCGCCGCGCGGGCGAACTGGCCGGCGCGGTCGGCGTCCCGATCGAGGCGCTCGACCTCGCGCTGGCCAACTGGGGGCGCAGCGACGGCAAGCGCATCACCGCCGGCGCCACGGTCGATGGTCAGGGCGCTCGCCGCGAGGCGATCGCGGCGGCCCTGGGCGTCTGACGACTCGGCCGGCCTGAGCCTTGCTCAGCCGGCGTGATCCTCGCGGTGCGGGCGCAGCATCGACTGGACGAGCGCAGCGACGCGCGCCGCCTCGGCACGCCGCTCGCGTTCCAGGGCGCGCCTCGCGGCGAGCTCGTCGGGGACGGGCGTGAATGCGGCGCGAGGTGGCTCGAGCTGGGCGGGCACGGCGAGGTCATTGTCCATAAGCGCTGGCTCCCATTCGTGGTGCGCGGGCGCCGCATAATGGCACATGCCTCGTGGCAGTTGTTACGGATCTGGACGAGGATCGCGCGGGGGATTGGCCCGAGCAGTCTCTCGCACGCCGAGAGACCTGTAGGGCGAAAAGTCCGCACATTGCGGGAAGAGACTTCCGCGGGCCGCTTGGAGACGGGGCGGCTCGCGGGCATGCTGCCCCTAAGGGAGATCAGGCATGGGGTCCAGCAGCCGCCAAGCACGGGACATGGCCGTGCCCGAGCGCTCCGGGCACGTGGGTCACGACCGCGCGGAGGAGCTGGTGCTCGAGCTGGTGGGCGCGCACGCCGACTCGCTGCTGCGGGTGGCGCGGCGCTACTCGCTGTGCACCGACGACGCTCACGACGCCTACCAGCGCGGCCTGGAGATCCTCATGCGCCATGCCGCGCGCTTGGACCCGGAGCGGGCGGCCGGCTGGCTGCACACGGTGGTCAAGCACGAGGCGCTGGCCATCAATCGCTCGCGGCGGCGGATGCTGGGCGCGGGGGAGGTCGACCTCGACGCGATCGAGGCGCGCACGACGGCCTCGCCCGAGGAGCACGTCCTGGCCTCCGATCGGGTGGCGCGGTCGGCCGAGGCCCTGCACGGCCTCAAGCCCCAGGAGGTCCGCGCCCTGTGGCTCAAGGCGCTCGGGCACTCCTACGAGCAGATCTGCGAGGCGACGGGGTGGACGTACACCAAGGTCAACCGCTGCCTGGCGGAGGGGCGCAAGAGCTTCCTGGCGCGCTACGCCGGCATCGAGTCCGGCCGGGAGTGCGAGCGGCTTGCTCCGGCGCTGT
>DASVFT010000120.1:0-10583 GCA_036379935.1 Solirubrobacteraceae bacterium
GATGAGCACGGCGGCGGAGAGGGCCGCCACGCCGACGACGTCGCGCCGGCGCGGCAGGAAGGCAACGGCCACCGCGAGCAGGACCGCGGCGACCTCGACCACGGCCTGGGCGGCGCTCCACCCGTAGAGGCCCCAGACCGAGAAGGGCGAGCCGCGCGAGGCCTGGAAGGCGATCGTCCGGTCGTAGAAGGCGTGCGCCCCGCCGGAGCCGAGGATGATCACCGCGCAGGGAACGAGCGCCGCGATGAAGGCCAGTGCGTAGCCCCGCGCCCCGCGCGTGTGGGTGGCGAACAGCGGCCCGAGGGCGAGGGGCGCGAACTTCGCCATCCCCGCCAGCGCCACGAGCGCGCCGCGCCCCGGCGGTGACGCGGCCGTGAGGATGGCCGCCAGGACGAGCGCGCCGACGAGCGCGTCGTTGGCGTTGCAGTTCATCGCATAGAGCGTGAACGGGTTGGCGGCCCACGCGTAGGCCAGCGTCGCGCCGAGCGTCGGGCCGCGCACCTGCCGGCCGATCAGGAACAGCAGCACGAGGCAGGCCAGGTCGAAGGCGATCGCGGCGGCGTGCGCGGCGGGGAGGTCGTCCCAGCGCCCGCTCCACGGCAGCACCTGCTCGAAGGGCACGTACGCGACGTAGTTCACGGGCCCGTACGTGTCGCCGTGCTCGTTGTCCTTGGGGAAGTTGCCCCACAGCACGTCGCCGTCGGCCAGCCGATCCGCCCCGATCACGCCCGCGTAGCCGACGTCGATCACGTTCGAGCTCGCCACGTTGAGGCCGATGCGAAAGCCGACGAGGAACAGCAGCCCGATGACGAGCCACGAGACGGGGACCAGCGGGCGCAGCGGATCGGGCCGCCGACCTCGGTGCAGGCCGATCCACAGCATCCGCCCCAGCAGGTAGAGCAGGAGCGGGTAGACGAGCGGCACCGAGGCGTCGAGGTTGGCGTCGTTGAAGAACGCGACGCTGACGCCGAAGGCCATGAGCACGGCCAGGTCGAGATGGCGCGTCCGCAGCGGGCGCCGGGGATCGACGAACGGCGCGACGAACAGCAGCGTCAGCCCGATCCACACCCACGGCGAGTTGACCTTGCGCCCGAAGGCGCCCGGATACCCGCGGGCCATCGTCCACGCCACCTGCGGCCCCGTCCAGTCCTCGGTGATGCGCCCGGTGTCGTCGCTGACGTAGACCTGCGCGATCTCCTGCGCCGGGGTTGACGTGTCGTAGTAGCTGACCTGCCAACGCGAGCCCGACTTCTCGAAGACGTTGGGGTACGAGCCCGGATGGGCGCGACGGGCCCGCAGCGCATTGGGCGCGCGATCGGCGATGGCGATCGCCTGGTTGCCGGTGAGCCTGTACCCCGGTGGCGGACGGGTGAGGCTCGGCGGGCGGACGACGTCGTCAGCCGAGGCGGGACCGGCGACAAGCAGGGCGAGCGCGGCGGCCGCGCAAGCGACAGCGATGCGGGCGCCGTGCGGCATCGGTGTCAGGCTAGCCGCATCCGCGCGCTACGCGTGGAAGTGGCCCCGCACCATCGGCGCCACGTCGGCGATCGACCACGCGCCGTGGTCGTCCGGGGCCTCGACGCCGCTGAAGGCGAGCGCGCCGAGCGAGTCGACGCGGTGCAGCGAGCCGTGGCTGCCGCCGCCCACGTGGTCGACTCCGCCCCAGTCGGCGAACTCGTAGCCCGGCGCGGCTGACAGCAGCACGTCGCCGGAGGTCGGGCACGACAGCGCGGCCCAGGCGCGTCCCAGCGCGTCCGGGTACGACGCCCAGCGCAGCTGGCCGTCCTCCACGCGCGCGTCGAGGACCTCGAGCGGACCGTCGACCGACCAGCGCCCGCCGCGCGCGTCGCGCAGGTCGCCGCCGGGAGCGAAGCGCAGCTCGCCGGCGGCCGAGGCGATCGCCCCCTCGCGCGGAGCCGGACGCCAGAGGGCGAGATCGACGCCGTCGAGCTCGAGCGCCGTGGCGACGATGCGCGGCACCAGCGTCTCGCGCCCTTCGGGCAGCAGGACGTAGACCATGGCGCTGCGCTGCGCCGGGCACAGGGCCACCTCGGCGTCGTCGTGGCGCGCGCCCGAGGGCGCGAGCACCGACAGGTCGGCGTAGGCGGCCTGGAGGTCGATCGCCTTCTCGACCGGCGTGTGCGAGTGGTCGGCGACGACGATGACCGCGTGCTCGTCGAGGAACCGATCGGTGCCACCGCCGGCGTGGAAGAGGCGTTCGAGCTGGCGGTCCGCCGCGGCGATCGAGGTCACCTGCGCGTGCGGCCCGAAGCGGTGCGAGTGCGTGTCGTTGTCGGGCAGCGACAGCAGCAGGAAGTCGAAGAGGTCGTGCTCGACCAGATAGGCGCCGACGCAGCCGGCGTGCTGGTCGCGTACGCCGGGCAGCCCGAGCTGGGACCGGCACGGGGTCTCGCGGCTGGCGAAGATGTCGGCGTAGAAGAGCTCCTTGGGGCCCATCACCGTGCGGCGCATGACCGTCGAGGCCAGGCGCGCAAGCGCCGTCCCCCGCGACACCGCGTGCTCGTGACGGCCGCGGTACATCAGGTATGTCGTGCCGGCGGTGCGCACGCCGGCGTCGTCGAGCGACTCGAACACCGTCGGCACGTCGGCCGGCAGGTGCTCGGCGTTCATGTTGTAGACGGTGTCGGTGAGCTGCTGAACGACGCCGAACCGGCGCGCGGCGCTGAAGGACGAGCCGTACTCGACATAGCGTCGCTCGTCGCGCCAGTACCAGTTCATCGACGGGATGTGGTGGGCGTCCTGCCGCACGCCGGTGGCGATCGTGGCCGCGCAGACGGGCGTCACGCTCGGGAAGGCCGCGCAGCAGTCGTCGACGTAGCGGCCGCGCTCCATGACCGCCGCGATGGCCGGGGCGCGCCCGGTGGCCACGGCGCGCTCGAGCATCGCCGGCTTGAGGCCGTCGACGACGGCCAGGACGAGCTTGGTCACCGCAGGATGCGCAGGCCGGCGAACTTCTCGCCCTCGCGGCGGCGTCCGCCGAGCCGCAGCCAGACGAAGAAGGCGATGGCCAGGATGCTGACCGGCGGGACGAGGACGGCTAGTCCGGCCACGACCAGTCCCGCGGCCTCGACGTAGAGGAAGAGAGCGCCGGCCGCCTCGGCGTCCAGTCGCGCGCGCGTGCGCGTGAGCAGCGAGCGGGCGCCCTGCTGGGCGATGAACGCGCACACCAGGCCGCCGATGAGGCCCGGCCACCACGTGGCGTGCCGGTCGTCGAGCGTGCCCGCGAAGAGCAGCGCGCCCAGGCCGAGGCCGATCCCGCCCAGCATCGCCTCCCCGGCGGGCGTCTCGAAGCGGGTGCGCGCCAGCGTGGTGACGACGAGCGCCACGGCGATCGCCAGCAGGAACCACGGGCTCTCGAGGAAGGCGAAGTCGGTGTGGTCGAAGTCCACGCCGAGGTCGTCGGCGGCGAGCGCGCCGACGAGGAGGGTGGGCAGGAAGGGACGCAGGCCCGCGGCGGCCGACACGCCCATGCCCTGCAGGATGTCGAGCAGGAGCTTCACGGTCCGATAGCTTGAGGCGCGCATGACTGTAGACGACAGGCGTCCCGGCCTCGGCGGCGAACCCCGTCCCATGAGCCAGCGCCGGGACCTCGAGCGCTACGCCGGGCTCTTCGCGTCACGCACCTCGGTCATGAAGTCCTCGGCCATGCGCGACCTCATGGCCATCACCGAGCGCCCGGAGGTCATCTCCCTGGCCGGCGGGCTGCCCGACACCTCCACGTTCCCGGCCGAGTCGCTGGCCGCCCTGCTCTCCAAGCTCGCCGCCACCGAGTCGGCGCGGGCGCTCCAGTACGCGCCCACCGAGGGCATGGCGGTGGTGGGCAAGGCGATCGCCACCGTCATGGCGGCCGAGGGCATGGACGTCGACCCCGAGGACATCCTCGTCACCACCGGCGGCCAGCAGGTCATCGACCTCGTGTGCAAGACGCTGGTCGACCCCGGCGACGTGATCGTGGCCGAGGCGCCCACCTATCCCGGCGCGGTGCCCGCCTTCAGCGCCTACCAGGCCGACGTGGTGCAGATCGCGATGGACGACGACGGCATGCGCGTCGACGAGCTCGAGGACGCCCTGGCGCGCCTGGAGCGCGACGGCAGGCGGCCGAAGTTCATCTACACGATCCCGACCTTCCAGAACCCCGGCGGCGTGACGATGTCCCTGCCGCGGCGCCAGCGCCTGGTCGAGGTCGCGCGCGAGCGCGAGCTGCTCGTGCTTGAGGACAACCCCTACGGCCTGCTGCGCTACGAGGGCGACCCGCTGCCGACGCTGCGGTCGCTCGACGGGGGCGACTTCGTCATCTACCTCGGGACCTTCTCGAAGATCCTGTCGCCGGGCATCCGGCTGGGCTGGGCGGCGGCGCCCGGGCCCGTGCTCGAGAAGATGAACCTCGGCAAGCAGGCCAGCGACCTGTGCTCGTCGTCGCTGTCGCAGCTGTTCGTGGCGACGTACTTCGCGCAGGCCGGCTGGGAGGACTACCTGAGCTCGCTGCGCGAGCTCTACCGCCGCCGGCGCGACACGATGCTCGACGCGCTGGCCGAGCACTTCCCGCGCGAGGCCACGTGGACGCGTCCGCAGGGCGGGCTCTTCGTGTGGGCGACGCTGCCCGACTACATCGACACGACCGACCTGCTGGCCCTGGGGCTCTCGCGGAACGTCGCCTTCGTGCCCGGCCGCGCCGCGTACCTCGACGGGCGCGGCGGCTCCTCGATGCGGCTGAACTTCTCGGGGGTCGACGAGGACGCCATCCGCGAGGGTGTGCGCCGCATCGGCGAGGTCGTGCGCGACCAGGTCGCGCTCTACGGCACCCTCACCGGAGCGCCCCCGGCCGCTCCCGAGCAGCGTCCCGCGGCGGTCGACCCCGAGCTGGCCGAGGTCCTCCAGCTGCGCAAGCGACGCGCCGGATGAGCCGGGTCGCCGTCCTCAAAGGCGGCCGCTCCCTCGAGCGCCAGGTCTCGCTGCGTTCGGGCGCGCGCGTCGAGGACGCCCTGGAGCGCCTCGGCCACGAGGTGGTCGGCCTCGACGTCGGACACGACCTCGTCGCCCGCCTGCGCGAGACGTCCCCCGACGTGGCCTTCGTCGCCCTCCATGGCCGCGACGGCGAGGACGGCATCGTGCAGGAGCTGCTCGAGGTGCTCGGGATCCCGTACACGGCGTCGGGCGTCTCGGCCTGCATGCGCTGCTCGGACAAGGTGGTGGCCAAGCACGCCATGCGCGACGCCGGCCTGCCGACGCCCGACTTCTACGCCTTCACCGAGACCGCGTTCAAGGAGATGGGCGCCGGCGACGCACTCGGAGCGATCGAGGAGCGCCTGAGCTTCCCGGTCGTGGTCAAGCCCGCCGATCAGGGCAGCGCCCTGGGCATCCGCTTCGCGGCCAGCGCGGCCGATGTCCCGGCGGCCATCGTGGCCGCTTTCTCCTACAGCGACAAGGTGGTCCTCGAGCGCCACGTGCACGGGCGCGAGCTGGCCATCTCGATCCTCGGCGACGAGGCGCTGCCGGTGGTCGAGGCGGTGCCCCGCGAGGAGGACTTCTACGACTTCTCGGCGCGCTACACGATCGGCCGCACGACGTTCGTCTGCCCCGCCGAGCTGGGCGACGAGCTCACCGCGCGCGCCCAGGCTCTGGCCCTCGACGTGTTCCGCCTGCTCGGGTGCCGTGGCTTCGCGCGCGTGGACCTCATGCTCGAGGAAGGCACCGGCGAGCTCTATGTGCTCGAGATCGACGTCATCCCGGGGCTCACGGAGACGAGCCTGCTGCCCCAGGCCGCCGAGGCCGCGGGCATCTCCTTCGACGACCTCATCGGCCGGATCGTCGCCCTGGCCGCTCCCCGGGCGGTCGCCCGCTAGCGACCCGGCTCCCCGCCACCACCGGACGGCGGTCCGCCAAAGAGCCCACTCCCCCCACCGCCGGCCGTCGCCCGCTAGGAGTCGCTCTGGAAGTCCTCGGGCGTGACCTGGTCGAGGAACTCCTTGAAGCGATCGACGACCTCCTCGGTGTCCTCGACCTCGTGCTCGAACTCGATCGCCGACTCGGCGATGACCTCCTCCGCCGCGAAGATCGGGGCGCCCGAGCGCACGGCGAGGGCGAGGGCGTCGCTGGGCCGCGAGTCGATCTCGAGCTCGCGCCCGTTGACGGCCAGCGTGATCGAGGCGAAGAAGGTGTTGTCGCGCAGCTCGGTGACGGCGACCTGCGTGCAGCGGACGTCGAGCTCGCCGAGGACGTCGACGAGGAGGTCGTGGGTCATGGGCCGCGGCGTGGTCGCGCCCTGGAGCTTCATCAGGATCGCGGCCGCCTCCGGATGCCCGATCCAGATCGGCAGGAACTTGTTGCTGTCGGCGGTCTTGAGCAGCACGATCGGCTGCTTGCCGACCATGTCGAAGCTCACGCCGTAGATGACCATTTCCTGCACGAACTGCTCCTCGGTGGAGGCTGTGGTCGATCCAGTATAGGCACGAGGACGGCCGCCACCGGACGGTCTGGCTCGCCCGCCGATGGCATGGATCGGCGCCTCGCGGGCATACGAAGGGCCATGACGGCCAGGCACTCGATCCGGCTCTGCCTCGCCCTCTTCGCCGCGCTGGCGCTGATCTCGCCCGCCTCGGGCGCGGCCCACTCCGCAGGGCCGCAAGCGTGGCTCACCACCGGCGACGGCGCCCACCTGCTGGCCGAGCAGCCCGCCGGCGCCCTCGGCCCGCCCGCGGCCGACGCGCCGACGATCACGGTCGACCCCACGCGCACCTATCAGCGCATGGAGGGCCTCGGCGCGTCGATCACGGACTCGTCCGCGCACCTGCTCGCCCACTCGCCGCATCGCGACGCGATCATGCGCGAGCTCTTCGACCCGCGCCGAGGCCTCGGCCTGAGCTACCTGCGCCAGCCCATGGGCGCCTCGGACTTCGTTGCCGGCCCGCACTACACCTACGACGACGTGCCCGCCGGGCAGACCGACTTCGCGCTGCGCCACTTCTCGATCGCCCACGACCGCGCCGAGATCCTGCCGCTGCTGCGCCAGGCGCGCGCGCTCAATCTAAGCCTCAAGGTGATGGCCACCCCGTGGAGTCCGCCGGCGTGGATGAAGACGAGCGGCTCGCTGATCGGCGGGCGCCTCATCGACGACCCGCGCATCTACCGCGCCTACGCGCGCTACTTCGTGCGCTTCGTGCGGGAGTACGCGCGCGCCGGCGTGCCGATCGACGCGCTCACGCTCCAGAACGAGCCCCAGAACCGCACGCCGAGCGGCTATCCGGGCATGGACCTGCGCGACGACGAGGAGGCGCGGCTGGCGGTGGCCGTCGGGCGCGAGCTGCGTCGCGCGCATCTGCGCGTGAAGATCCTCGGCTACGACCACAACTGGGCGCTTCATCCGAATGACGTCGGGCCGCCCGGCGACCCCGCCAACCCGGAGTACGCGCGCTCGCTGCTCTCGAACCCTGACGCGGCTCGCTACCTCGCCGGGACCGCCTTCCACTGCTACTCGGGCGACCCCGAGCGCCAGTCCGTCCTCCACGACGCCTTCCCGACCAAGGACATCTACTTCACCGAGTGCTCGGGCATCGAGTCGGGCGACCCGGCGACGACCTTCCCCGACACGCTGCACTGGCACACGCGCTACCTCACCGTGGGCGCCGTGCGCAACTGGGCCAAGACCGTCATCACCTGGAACCTGGCCCTCGACCCGGCCGGAGGGCCGCACAACGGCGGCTGCGACACCTGCACCGGCGTCGTCACCATCGACCCCGCGACCGGACAGGCGACCCCGACGGCCGACTACTACGTCCTCGGCCACGTGACGCGCTTCCTGCGCCCGGGCGCGGTGCGCGTCGACTCCACGGTCGCCGGCAACGCCTGGAACGTCGCCTTCCGCAACCCCGACGGCGCGCTCGTGATCGTGGTGGTCAACGACGACTGGGGCACCACGGCGCAGCGCTTCAACGTCGCGGCCGGGGGTCGGGGCTTCTCGTACGAGCTGCCCGCCGGCGCGGTGGCGACCTTCACGCTGCCGCCCGGCGAGGCCTAGCCCGGCCGCGGATTCAGGTGCAGATGCTCCTGCCAGTCCTCGCCGGCGGCGTCGAGCGCGTCGTGGACGTGCTTCCACCCCGCGTCCTCGCGCTCCTCGAACAGCAGGCGGACGTGCCCGCGCTCGTCCGGGGCATCGATCTCCCGGCCGAGGTGGCTGGCGAGGGCGGCCAGCAGCTCGTCGGCGCGCGGGCCAGGTTGCATCACGTGGACGACGATCGCGGTAAGCGGCACTGCGGTCGATCGTAGCCCTCTGCCGACCTCTAGCGCGTCGCCCGCTCCAGGTCCTCGAGGCGAACGATGCCGACGAGGCTCCCCTCGGGCGGGGTGACGAGGGCGGTGCGTAGGTCGCGGGATCGGAGGCGGTCGGGACGAGCTCCCGGGCACGCCGGCCGTCGAGCTCACGCAGCGCGATGTGATGGCACGAGGGGTGCAGCTCCTCGTGCTCGTCACGGGCCAACCTCGCCACCTACCTCGAGCAGTACCGCAGCCGGGCACCGAGACGTCGGGAGACGTCGGCACGTTGCCGCGGCGCCGGCCCAATGCTCGGCTCACGATCCTCGTGACGTTCGACGTCGCCGACGTGCTTGCCCTTGCTTACGTGGAACGCGCAGGCCGCGCCTCCCAGAGGGTCACGATGGTCGCCACGGCCGCCATGCTGATGATGAACTCAGTCATCGGGATGCGATCCTGGCACCCTGCCGCGTCGGTGGAGGTCGCCACCGGCGGGCACGCCAGGTAGTCGCGTAGGACACGTTCCGTTCGCGGCGTGGCTCAGACTGGCTGCATGCCGTCTCGTCAGCGTCTCGCCAGGCTTGTCACCGGGCGCGGCGACCTCATCGCCCGTCTCACCTCTGCGCTGGTGGTCGAGGCGGGGCGCCGCGGCGGGGATCCGGAGACCCGCGTCGCTATTGATCACCTGCTCCCGGACCCGGGTGGCGCGTCGATCGGGCGAGCACGCTGGCGCCTTGCGACGAGCGGCGCCCGGCTGTACCCGCCTCCCGTCGGCCGCGAGCCGATGAGCGTCTGGCACAGCGCCGATGGCGCGAAGGGCCGTCGACTCCTTGCGGGCGACCTCGCAAACGACAACCGCGCTGCCGCGCTGCTTGCTTGGCACTTCGAGCCGGATACGAGCGGTCGGCCGCATCTCGTGACGGCCGCGGCGGTCCGGGCCGACGTCGAGCGCGCGGTAGAGGCGGAGTACCTCGTCGCGCTCTGGCTGCTTGTGTGCGTCGCCTTGGCAATCGACCGGCGCACCATCAAGCGAGGGCGCGTCGGGCTGGTGCGCGACAGTGCGATCGCTGTTGACGTCGACACGCTCAAGCTGCTCGGGTTTCGACGCGGCCGGAACGCCGACGGGTACGACGGCGACTACTACGTGTTCGAGCCCTGAGCGCCGGCGGCATGCTCGCGCCAGATCGCCTCGGCCTTTGCGGCCCAGCGTTTCGGGAGCGCAGCCCGGAGCTCGGCGACGAACACGTCGGGCTCCTGCGGGGTCGGCGCGGGGAGCGCCGTGAAGAATGCGTCGCTCTCGGTCGTGAATGCGTCGACCTGGTCGGGGTGCTCGCGCTCGACCCATGTGAGCAGGTTGCCGGCGACCTCTTCGAGCGAGGCGCGCTGGGCGTGCCGGGCGATCGTGAGGACGTCGGCGACGGTGAGGTGCTTGTCGCGGCCGCCCCAGCGCAGCGGCTCGACCCCGAGGCGCTGGATCGCGCGGGTGATGCCCGACGCGTCGAGGCCGATCAGGTCCGCGGCGTCGCTGAGCTTAGGGAGAGCCTGAACGTACTCGGCGCGAGTTGTCGGAGCGTGGGCCATGACAGGAACGAGAATAGCGCAAGATTTGCAAGTGTCGCAAGCATTCCAAGCTATCGGCCGACCGCGGACGGCTCTTGAGCCGTGAGCCGCGCCGCGCGCGGGAGGCGGACCGGGGTCCGGCGAAGCGGGAGATTACCCGTCTGGTACCTCTCTGCAGGGCGCTCGCAACAGCGAGATCAAGAAAGCCCTGCGAACACCGAGTGGGCGATCCTGGACTCGAACCAGGGACCTCTTCCTTATCAGAGAAGCGCTCTAACCGACTGAGCTAATCGCCCTCGCGGGTCGGGGATTGTAGCGAGGCGGCGCGGGCGCCTCGCGGGCGTGTCAGGTGCTGGGGCGTGTGGTCAGGCGACCGCGCGCGGGCGCAGGCGGCGTGCGAGGGCCAGCGCCTCGTCGAGGTCGTCGAAGGCGATCTCGACCTTGTAGCCGGCGGCGCGGGGGCGGACGCGGACCTCGGTGCCGAGGACCGCGCCGAAGGCGTCGGCGATGCGCGCCGACGCCGCCTCCTGGTCTGGATGGACGGCGGCGCGGCCGCGGCGCGCGGGACGGGAGGAGCCGTTCGCCTCGCGGGCGCGCTGCTCGAGGACGCGGACCGACCAGCCGCCTTCGGCCGCCTGGCGGGCCAGGCGCCGACGGTCGGCGTGGTCGTCGGCCAGCAGCAGCGCCCGGCCGTGGCCCTCGGTGAGCGAGCCGTCCTCGACCAGCGCGAGCGCGTCGTCGGGCAGGTCGAGCAG